>NZ_JBYOKO010000002.1:0-458571 GCF_057799275.1 Chryseobacterium sp. 14P4.3.2 | reverse complement strand
CATTTGCAGTTCTCTTTTTTTATTTTCAGGGGTAAGTTCTTATTATTGAGCCAGCTGAGCAAATGGAGTCAGCTTGTTGTCATCAGACATCGTTTGTCCCAAAAACTCTCTTTTCTGATCAGCCTTCATTCTTCCTGCAGCATCATTAGCATTGAAGTAAGCTTCACTTAGTTTTGTAGCTATTTCAGCAGGTTTAAATTCAAATTTTGTATCACCTTCTACTCCTAAATATCCATTCTTTCTTGTAAGGTTAGAAATATAGTTGCTGTAGTTGATCAGTGTATTTCTCAGATATTGCGTATGGTATTCCATGCACTTTTTAGCTTTCTTGGAAGAATTGTTCAGGATACAGTTTTTCATATTGTTTCTGTATAAATACCATTCAGATTCTAAAATCCGATATTCTTTACCCACTGCAATTTTTCCGTTGGTAACAATATTATTGTCCCCTTCTTTTGTAGCAATGGTCTGAAGATGTTGGATAACCAATGGTACTGTAGCTTCAATTTTTGATTTTGTATCCTTTAATATACTAAGGTCAGCAGCCGGAGAATTTTTCTTTTGCGCTGTAGTAACATTAAAAATAAGTAGTAATAGTACAATCAATAAATTATATCTTTTCATGAGAAATTTTTAAAGCACTAAAATAAATATATTTTCCCGGTTAAAACAAATTCATTTTAATTTTATTTAATAAAAATTAACAAGTTTTAAGAATTTACAATTGAAATTATCCTTTTTCTGTTGATTAGATGGGTGCTGACTCTTCTCCATTATAAAATTAATATATTTAAATTAATTTTATAATGTTGATTTTCAATTAGTTAATATTAAATAATATTTTATCACTAAAAAAATAGTTGTCTGAGTCAAAATTATTTCTACATTTGTATAACTAATTTCTTAGTGATAGAGAATTGAACGTTTCTTTATTACAAGATGAATAAATGTACAGGATATGAAAATTCAGACTTTAACAAAAGCAGAGGAACAGGTAATGCAGTATCTGTGGAAACTGGAAAAAGGATTTCTTAAGGATGTTCTCGATCTGTTTCCTGAGCCCAAACCCCATACCAATACTGTCTCCACCATTTTAAAAGTATTAAAGGACAAAGAATTTGTAGATTATCGTGTACACGGAAGACAGCATGAGTATTTTCCACTGGTTTCAAAAGAGCAGTATTCCGGGAAAACCATGAAGAGTCTTGTGAAAAACTATTTTAAAGGTTCTTACAAAAGTGCCGTTTCGTTTCTCGTAGAAAAAAATGAAATGACGGTAGAAGATCTTGAAATGTTACTGGATGAACTCAAAAAGAAAGACTAGAGGCCTATGGAAGCAATACTTTTATACTTTGGAAAAACAATTATATGTTCAGGTGTAACGTTTTTGTATTATCAGTTGTCTTTAAAAGACAAGACATTCCATCATTATAACAGGTTTTATCTGTTGGCGGCAGTTTTGGTATCGCTGTTTTTACCACTCATCAGAGTAGAAGATTTTACGATAGAGGTAAATAATGATCTATACAGACTTCTTGATAAAATTCAGAATTTTAATACAGAAAAAAACTTAAACAATGGTAACCTTTATTTTAACCTTATTTTTTCAGCTCTGGGACTTGTTTCTCTCTATTTTCTAGGGAAATTGGTATACGGGATTTTTAAAATCCAGCAATTTAAAAAACAGTTTCAGAAAGAAAGTTTTGACGGGATCAATTTTTACCGTACAGACCTCACCGAAGCACCCTTTTCATACTTTAAAAACCTTTTCTGGAAAAATTCAATCACGCTGAACTCAGAAGTGGGAAGGCAGATTTTAAAGCATGAGATGGTACATATTGAGCAGAAGCATTCATTTGATAAGATCTTTATCGAATTCATTACCGCTGTTTTCTGGTTCAATCCCTTTTTCCATATTATCAAAAAAGAAATTAATTTAATCCACGAATATCTGGCTGATAAGAAAGCCGTTAAAAATTCGGACACCAAAGCATTTGCGCAGATGCTTTTAGCAAGCCACTTTTCCGGAACACAGTTGCCTGCCACCAGTCCGTTTCTAAGTTCAAACCTTAAAAAAAGACTTAAGATGTTACAAAAACCAAAAACCAAGTTCGGATATGCGCGAAGAATTTTTGCACTGCCCGTTTTATTTTCAGTCGCTTTTGCCTATCTGGTAAATGCAAAAAACAGAGAAATTGAAGAAACCAATTTTAATATTAAAAAAGCGGTTTCACAAATACAGAAAGATACAGTAAGACCTGAAAAAGAACAACAGAAAGAAAATACAGATCCAATACCTGGACTTCCCAAGCTGAAAGCAAGATCGGTGGAAATCCAAAAAGAACTGGATAAAAAAAGCAAAGAGCTAAGCAAACTGACACCAGAAAGCGCTGCCTTTAACAAAAAGATAGAAGAAATTAATGTATTGGCCTCTGAAATGGGGAAAATCGCTGGACAGGTATCTACATCAGTTGACAGTTATTTCAAATCTCCTGAATGGAAAAGCCAGATGAAGGCTCTTGATAATATGGAAATTGAGATACCGGATATACCTGAGTTAGATGTTGACATTGATTCTCCTGAAGCTTCGCCAGCGCCTCCGGCAGCCCCCGGAGCCGCAAAAGCACCAAAGACCCCTAAAGTAATATACTTTAAGAACAATACCGTTCAGTATAAAGACTTAAGCCGTAAAGAAAAAGAAGAAGTACGTAAAGCGCTTAAAGAAGCTAAAGAAGCAATGAAGGAGGCGGCGAAAGCCAGAATTGAGGGAGAAAAAGCAAGAATAGAGAGCGCAAAAGCCAGTATAGAAGGCGAAAAGGCCATAAGAGAAAGAGAGGCTTACAGAAGAGAAAGTGCAAAAGCAAAGATTGAAAGTGATAAAGCCAGAAAAGAAAGTGAAGCTGCCAGAATAGAGAGTGCAAAAGCAAAGATAGAAGGTGATAAAGCCAGAAAAGAAAGTGAGGCTTACAGAATAGAGGGAGCAAAAGCAAGAATAGAAAGTGAAAAAATGAGATTGAAAGCCCAGAAAAACCTTAAGGATATTCATTTCTCAAGGATTAATGGTTCTTCCAAAGTAATGGTAATGCAGGCAGATTTCATCAAAAAAGATGGCAACGGAAATATTGCCATGAATGGGGTAAAAAGATTTAATATAAGTGGAGGAGACGATATGAAGTCCAAGTACTATATTGATGGCAGAGAGGTCTCTAAAGATGATATTAATTCATTGAATACAAGTGATATATCCAGCGTTATGATTAATAATCAGCGGAAAGGAGACGCTAAGAAAAGCGAAATAAGAATTCAGACAAAAAAATAAAGTTCCATCAGGCTTTGTTAATATCATATTGACAAAGCCTTTTTTTTAATCATTCATTATGAAAAGCAAAATTCTATTTTTTATGTTTCTGGGAGTGTTAGCCAACGCTCAGATTAACAGGTTTTTTTACGAATATAAATTTATTCCGGATTCTAATAATAAGGAAGAGGTGAAGAAAGAAATAATGCTGCTGGATATTGATAAAAACGGCTCCACTTATTACAGTCAGGATAAATTTGTGGCAGATTCCATAGGAAAAGCTGAACTTGAAAAGCAGCTGAAAGCAGGAGGTGGAAATATAAGTGTCAACAGACGTGAAAAACCGGGACAGGTTTCTTATAAAGTAACCAAACAATATCCGGATTTCAAAACCTATCTTTTCAGAAATATCTCCACAGATAAATATAAAATAAAAGAAGACAGAAAACCGGAATGGAAAATAACCTCTGAGAAACAAAAAATAGGTGAGTACAATGCTCAGAAAGCAGTTACCAGTTTTGGCGGAAGAGAATGGACAGCATGGTTTACAACCGATCTTCCTTTTCAGGATGGACCCTATGTTTTTTACGGACTTCCAGGGTTGATTGTGAAAATAGAAGATGCTACAGGTTCCCACAGTATGACACTGGCAGGTAATAAAACCATCAAAACACCAGATGCAGAAGCAGACCTGCAGATTCCTGATCATGTAAAAGTACTGGGAATTGGCGGAAAAGATATCGAAGTGACCAAAGATCAGTTTAAGAAAGCATGGAAAGCTTATGTAAACGATCCTTCCAAAAATATGAGAGAACTGATGATGAAAAACGGCGGAGATAGCAATACCAAAGTGGTTTTCAAAGTAAGGACTGCAGACGGTAAAGAAATTTCAGATCCCAATCAGGTTTTCAGGCAAATGGAAAAGAGTACAAAAGAAGCACTTCAGAAGGATAACAACCCGATTGAACCGGATCTGGTGAATTAAAATTATATCATTTTTTATACAGCAGGATGTCATTGATTGACATCCTTTTTCTGTTATTAAAACAAGAAAAAGAATGAAATATTGGCAGTCATTTAAAGGAATTTGATTGATAAATATCAGCTGATCTTTTTATTAGAAAATTCTTAACTTTCAAGTAACAACACATTAAGGCTTTAAAACCAATAATTATCAATTATAAAACTTATGACAGAAAAGGAAAAATGTGCAGCGGGACTTCTTTACGATGCCAATTATGACAAGCAGCTGATCCAGGAACGCATTGCCTGTAAAGATCTCTGTGTGGAATATAACGGATTGAAAAATTCTGATGCGCAAAGAAGAAGTGAATTGCTTAGAAATATCCTTGGCAGTACCAAAGAAAACCTCTGTATAGAACCGTCATTCTGGTGTGATTATGGGTATAATATAGAAGTGGGAGAGAACTTTTATGCCAATCACAACCTTGTCATTTTAGACTGCGCCAAAGTTCAGTTTGGAGATAATGTTTTCATTGGGCCTAATTGCAGTTTTTATACAGCCGGCCATCCGCTGGATGCCAAACAGAGAAATCAAGGGCTGGAATATGCTCGTCCTATTACCGTAGGAGATAATGTTTGGCTGGGAGGGAATGTTGTTGTTCTTCCGGGAGTTTCTATTGGTAAGAATTCTGTAGTAGGTGCGGGAAGCGTTGTTACCAAAGACATTCCGGATAGTGTAGTAGCAGTAGGAAACCCATGCAGAGTAGTGAGAGATATTTCCGGAGAGAACCAAAACTAAAATACTAATGAAAAAACTGATAACCATCACATTGACTCTCTTATTGGGAGTCGTGATGAACGCTCAGAACCAGCGATTTATTTATGAGTATAAATATATCATTGATTCTACTGCTAAAGACAAAGCGGAAACTGAAATAATGCTTCTTGATGTTGCATCTAAAGGATCAAAATTCTACAGTAAAGATTCTTTTGAATCAGACTCGCTTATGAGAGTTGTTATGGAAAAGCAGCTTCAGGCAGGGAATAATGAATTAGACCTGTCATCAGTTAAATTTAAAGGTAAAATACGCTACACGGTTGAAAAAATGTATCCCAATTACGCGATGAATTTTTTCAATAATCTGTCTGCTGAAGAATATATGGTGCAGGATGTAAGAAAACAGGACTGGAAGATTCTGCCGGATAAAGAAAAAGTAGGAGGACTTACTACTCAGAAGGCCGTTTGTGACTTTGCAGGAAGAAAATGGACCGCCTGGTTTACCTCTGATCTCCCTATTCAGGATGGCCCATATAAATTTTATGGACTTCCCGGACTGATCGTAAAACTTGAAGATGTTACTCATTCTCATTCATTTGAATTAAAAGGGAATAAAAAACTTCCGGCAGGATACGAATGGAAGAGTACCAAAAATAAAGAACGTTATAGCCCTCTGATTACAGTGAATGAAGCAAAATACAGAAAAGCCTTTAAAGACTATCGTGCCGATCCCATGAAAAGTGAGAGACAAATGATAGCTCAGGGTATTGTTATTGAAGAAATAGATGATTCAGGGAAAACAGTGGCAACCTCTGAGAAAGGTAAAAAAGACAGAGAAGCCAGGCAGATAAGTGATATAAAAAAGGATAATAACATCATTGAACTGGATCTCCTGAGATAATACCCACCAAAAAAACAGAGATTGTCCCAAAAGTAGAATAAAATTACTTTTGAGACAATCTCATTTATTCCAGAATCTTATCCCATAGCTCTTTGTGGAACTTTATAATGCTATCAGATACATCCGGGTTTTCACCCATTCTTAGAATAATAATATTTTCACTGGGAATAATATCAAGAATTTGGCCATTTTTACCCAATGCAGAAAACATATCTTTAGGAGCATCAGGAACCAATGACTGGTTGAAAGACTTTTCAAATCCGGGTACTTTTATCTCACCTTTCCCATTGAGCCACCACAGGTAGCCGTAGGAAAGATTCAGATTCTGGGAAGTACTGGTCATCTGCTGAAAATAATCATCATATTGATAATAAGTTTTCCCATTCAGTTTCCCTTTGTTTAAAACCAGTTTCCCAAACTGCAAAAAGCTCTTCGCATTACTTGAAAACAGCAGCCCGTTCTGAGTAGGAATCCATTTTCCTGAAATTCCTGAACCGTATAGATTTTCCGAAGTATATTGATCCATGCTTTTACTGCTTGCTTTTTCTATTACTTTTGCCAGTTGGGAATATGCGGAAGTGTCATAATACCAGAAACTTCCCGCAGGATTCTTAAACACAAAACAATTGCCGGATTTACATTGCTGATCCTGAGTGTAATCTATTCCGGAAGTCATTGTCAGAAGATTTCTGATGGTGATTTTATCCTCATCTTTTTTATCCATCCCTGTCCATTTACCTAAATATTTTGAAACAGGGTCATCTATATGTAAGAAATTCTGCTGCTGGGCAATCCCGATGAGAACAGAGGTTAGAGATTTCCCTGCAGAAGCCCAGTACCAGTTGGAATTTTCATCAAAAGGCTGCTTATTGATGATCTTTGTGCCGAAATATTTTTCACTAATGATATTTCCGTTTTGATAGATGATAAAAGCCCGGCTCTTATTTTCATGATTGAATTCATCAAGCTGTTCCAGTTTTTCTTTTGAAAAGATGATGTTTTGAGAAAACCCAAAGATAAAAGAACATAACGCGAATAAAAGCATATTTTTTTTCATGATCTTTTATTTTTTGGATTCAGATGTGAGAAAGTAGTTAAATCAAGATATGATATTTAATTTATCATCATAAACTGAAAACCCCCGGAACGAAGTTCCGGGGGTTATATATAAAATGTGGTCTGGTTTTATGCCAATTTCTGAGAATCTGCAATAAACTGAGCCAGTCCGCTGTCTGTTAATGGATGCTTTAATAAGCTTAAGATCGGAGGAAGTGGAGATGTAATCACATCAGCCCCAATTTTAGCACAGTCGATGATGTGCATTGAGTGACGGATAGAAGCCGCTAAGATTTCTGTATCATACATATAGTTATCAAAAATCAATCTGATCTCCTGGATTAAGTTTAATCCGTCTGTTGAGATATCATCCAGTCTTCCTAAGAAAGGAGAAACGTAATTAGCACCAGCTTTAGCTGCTAAAAGTGCCTGTCCTGCGGAGAAAATAAGCGTACAGTTTGTTTTGATTCCCTTATCAGAAAAATATTTCAAAGCTTTGATCCCATCTTTGATCATTGGGATTTTTACAACGATATTAGGGTGGATAGCAGCCAATTCGTCTCCTTCTTTGATCATTTCTTCATACGTAGTAGAAAGAACCTCCGCAGAAATATCTCCGTCTACAAGCTCGCAGATCGTTTTGTAATGGTTTTTGATAGCTTCAGTTCCCTGAATACCTTCTTTAGCCATTAATGAAGGATTAGTGGTTACACCATCTAAAATTCCAAGGTCTCTTGCTTCCTTGATTTGCTCTAAATTAGCTGTGTCAATAAAAAATTTCATTTTGATAAATAGATTTATTGATGCAAAGATAGGGAATTAATGTAGGAGATGAAACTTAAAATTGAAACATAAAGTGGCGGAAAAGTGTTAAGAATTGATAGAACAGAAAGTTTGGGATTTTGGGTTTGGTTCCTGAAACTGGCTAAAAAATAAAATTCAGCGGATTTAAAATCTAATAATTAATTTTACTGTCAACGCTTAACCTTCATCTTTCATGAAAACAAATACCTTCAGCACTACATTGGAAATTATTGGGATCAATCCTTTTGTTTTTGTTCCCGAAGAAATTTTGAATGTCATTTTTGAAAATTCAGAAAAGAGTAAAAGCCCTATACCGGTGAAAGGATCTGTGAATGGAAAAGAATTCCGGCAGAACCTTATGAAGTATCTGGGAGAATGGAGATTGTACATCAATACAACAATGCTGAAAAATTCGCCGAAGAGAGTAGGAGAGATCATTGAAGTAGAATTAGAATATGATGATTCTGACAGAAGCATTTCTATCCACCCCAAACTGGATGAAGCTATTAAAGCCAGTTCAGTTGCAGGTAAAAACTTTGAAAACCTGATCCCATCCAGAAAGAATGAACTTATCCGGTACATCAATAACCTGAAAACAGAAGCAGGCAGAGAAAGGAATATTGAAAAGATCATCCGCCATTTGCACGGAGAAACAGATTTTTTCGGGAAAAAAATTAATGAAGGATAAAACGTTTAAGATCAAAGTCTTTTGAAATAAAAATCACACCGTACAAATCGTGTGATAACGGGGACTGTCCTCACTTACAAATGTTATATTACAAGAGTGCTTAATAAAAAAGGACATCTGCTGAAGCGCAAATGTCCTTTTTATCTGTGTTGATAGAATCCTGTCTCTAAAGGTAAATGGGAATTTTTACCCGGTTTATTTTCAGTCAAATAAATGATTAATCTATTCGAATTACATTAATGGTAAAAGGTGCTGTAATATTTGAAGAATCTGCCGTTGATCCGAAAGAGAGCGCCTGAAATGAAAGTATCTCACCAGCACTCATCTTTAATACCGTTGAATTCGTGCACGTCACAAATGATGGGGTTCCGGATGCTTCCGGTACAGTTACTTTGGTGCTTGTGAATGACTGCTGAACTCCGTTTAAGCTGATTTTAGAATATCCTAAATAGCCATCCCCATTGTCTTCATCCACAGTTCTTTGAGGATAATTAATTATAAAATCAATCTTATATAGCCCGGTTGAAACCGGTGTGAATGTATTTCCCGTAAGCTCATTCAGGTTATCGAAATTTTTTGTGGAAATTACGGTGTTGGTAAGTGTATTATTCAACGTGATGATTGCAGATCCAGTACCTCTTACGGCACTTATGCTTGATGAGTTTTGTAGTTGTACAACACCCTTATTGTTCACCGTTAAAGTTCCTGTAGAGCCTGAAGAAGGCTGTAGTCCTTCCAGTCTAACAGGATTGTTAGAATTTATATGAAGTCTGTTCGTAGCAGCCGTTGTTCCTATACCTATATTTCCTGTGATAGGGTTAATTCTCATTTTTTCATTTAAAATTCCGCCTATTGAATTTCCAATATAGAAATCTTCCTCTGTACCATTCGTCAACGTTGCCCCGGTACGAATAGATCCCAACAGCCAGTTGGCACCTCCCGCAGAGGGTCCATTATTGGTAAAGCCAAGTAAAGAATAATTTCCTGAAGCCAAAGCCGAAGTATTTCTTAAGGCCATAATTCCATATTGACTTGCTCCGGTGGTAGCATCAATAAGATTATATCTGTTTGCTCCCGGAGTGGTAGAAACTACATGAAATTTTGTTTCGGGTGAGCTTGTTCCAAATCCAATTCTATGATTAGAAGCGTCCACAGAAAGTGTAGTTCCGTCTACAGAAAAACCATTGACAGAAGTAGAAGTAAATGCTAAAGTATTGGCATCTTGTGTCACCACTCTGTTTTCCGAAAGAATTCCATCCGAATTGTAAAGATTTACGGAAAAAGGAACCCACTGCCATCCTGTGAAGTAGTGATATCCTGTATTGTGAATACTGCCAACCCGCGCTATACTCGGTATTGATCCAGAGGGCGCAGTAGCGTCTGTAATATAAACAATTGCTCCTGTCTGATCACTTCCGTAAATTCCGGATTCTTTTTCAGCCAATTGCTGTTTAGAAACTCTGGGAGGTAAAATACCATCCGTCACATTAGGGTTTGTACTTGCCACAACATCCAAAGTTGCGTGCGGGGTGGGGGTGTTGATTCCTACCTGAGAATACGCCATGGGGACCGCCGTACATAGGACGATCAGGGAATAAAAATGTTTAACTTTCATGCCTTAGTTATTAGTTTTTGGTATATTAGTTTTTAATCAATCATGAATATATCTATGCGATTATTTTTTACGTAAAACAAGATATATCAATGATATTGTGAAATTGGATTTACAAAACTATTTCAAATTTTAATGATATGATTACGTATAAATACTGGATTTTTATAAAAAATGCCTCCTAAAATAAGGATTTAATGATTTCAGGAAAAGTTTGATAGATATATAGATGTTCTGCTGCCTAATGAAGGCGTGAAAAGCGTAAATGGCCTTCCAGAGGTCTACAGGCTTGGTGGAAGAGTCTCGAAGTACTTGGTGAACGGCCTTTAGGTACTTCCGAAGGGTCTTTACCCTCTTGCATAAGGGGCTGGAGGTACTTGATGAACGGTCTTTAGGTACTTCCGAACGGTCTTTACCCCCTTACCCAAGGGGGTGTAGGTACTTGTGTAGCCAGGTCGAGACACTTCAGAACAGGTAGGAAAATAAGCTGTATAATACCAAAAGCTAGATTAATTTTATATGTTTTATTTAACCACAAACCGAAGAATCAAGAAAGTTAAAAGTGACAAAATATTTTTAATACTTTTGTTATTTTAAGCTTCGGGCTTTGCTGATATAAAGTACACATAAGTTTTTGAAAATCTTTGATTTTCATCTGAAGTGAACTTCTTTATACAGGAAGGTACTACACTTTCTAAAGTGAACTCAAGTTTTTTTAGAACTATACAATGTTTAGATTCCGTAGGAATCCAGCTTTATCTGTTCCCACTTTTTTGTGGGCTTTCTCGCCTATGCAGTAAGATAGTAACCTTTCCTGTGGGGTTGGCTGATTGTTTTTATTAGAAATGCCACAAAGACATGGTTGTAAAAAATGAACTGCTCCCAAAAAGTATTTCACTTTCTGAGGGCAGTTTATAAAATTTCAGGATTTATATCCTTTTATGAATTTAAAGCTTTACTTAGTTTTAAAGCGTCCTGATTGGTAGGGTCATACTGTAATGATTTTGCAATATGCTCTTTTGCTTTAGCACGGTCACTTTGCTGTTCTGAAAAAGCAATATAAAAATAAGCATAGGCCAGATTCTTCTTATTTTGCTCTACTTCAGCAGGCTTTACAGTAGCAATATATTTTTCATAAGCCATTTTTGCATTAGCGTCATCTTTAGCAGATTGATAGGCATAGGCCTGACTGTAATAAGACGGAGCCCAATCTGGTAATAAAGCTGATATTTTTTTCCAGGTATCAATTGCATTAGGCCAGTCTGAAGCTTCCTGGTAGGCAGCTGCCAGTTTTGCAAGTGATTCTGTATCCTTTGGGTTTGCCTCAATTTGTTTTTTGAGCCCTTCTATAGCAGGATTACCTGCCTGACTTGTTGCAGTTGCAGCAACTGCAGTACTATCCGACTGAGTAGTCTGTGCATTTACAAAACCTGCACTTCCTACAAGTATTAAACCTAAAAATAGATTTTTAATATTAATCTTAGCCATTTTCATAATCTTATATTTTAAAGTTCTGGTTTCTGAAATTCAAGAATAATTCCAGAAAGGCTTAAATTTTAGAAGCTTTAAGTTTTTTTAGAAAATATTAACGGGATTCATGTTTTTTTTAGTTTAATTTTTGATTCGTTGATGTTTGAGTTTATCTTTGTCATTCGATTATTTTTTAATACATATAATTTAAAATCCCCGCATGAATATTATATTAGCCTCAACTTCTACCATTTTTGGTGGAGAATATCTGGAATATTTAAGAGAAGAATTAATTCAGTTATACACAGGAATTGACGAAATTATGTTTATTCCTTTTGCAAGACCCGGAGGTATTTCTCATGATGAGTACACGAAAAAAGCCCGCTCATTTTTTGAAACCATCAATATTAAGGTAAAAGGACTTCATGAGTTTGAAGATAAAGCAGAAGCCGTAAATCAGGCCAAAGGCTACTTTACAGGAGGTGGAAATACCTTTTTATTGGTTAAAACTTTACATGAAGAAGGTTTGATGTCTGTTTTAAAAGAAAATGTAACAGGTGGAAAAGCATATCTTGGATGCAGTGCAGGAAGCAATATTGGCGGTCAGAATATGAAAACAACCAATGATATGCCGATCGTATATCCGCCGAGCTTCGAATGTATGGGGCTGGTTCCGTTCAATATCAATCCTCATTACCTGGATCCAAACCCGGATTTGAAGCACAACGGAGAAACCAGAGAAACGCGTATTAAAGAATTCCTTACTCAGAATGAAAATAAAGTAATAGGGCTGAGAGAAGGAAACTGGATCAGAAGAACCGGGAATAATATAACCGTTGAAGGAAGTGAACTGACGAGAATCTTTGAAAAAGATAAAGAACCTTATGAAATAGAATCCGGAAGTTCATTATAATGAAACAGGATGATATTGACCGTTTTATAGAGCGTAATCTTAAAAATTTCTCAGTTAACAGTACCGGATGGGATGAAATCATCCGGCAGATGTTATTTGAATTCGCCATAGGAGGCTGGAATCTTGAAAAAGATGTCTTCGGAAAAGAAATGTCTGGAGAATTAAGGTGTTATACTTACTCAGAAAATCCGGAACTCAACGGGATTATTAAAGATATTACCGGTAAATATCTGGTTATATCTGCAGAAACCTGTGAGATCTGTGGAAGCGAAGGAAAAAAAAGAACTGTTGATTCCGGGGAAACCACCTTATGTCTGAATCATTATCTTGATCGCCAGTCAATGATTGAGCTTGATGATGACCTGAATATTAAAGTCAGAAAAAAGACCATTATTAATGTTCGGGATATTGCTAGAGCTGAAGTGGATTATGATCTTCAGAGAGTATGGCTGTATAAAGAGGATAGATCCGTGGCAGAGGATAAAGTGGAAAGTTTTTCGTGGCAGGAGCCTAACTATTATCTTCTTTTGAAAATGCTTCCTCTTCATCTGTTTCCGGAAGATCAGCAAAAGAATATTTCTGAACTGTTTGAGCATTTGGAATACTGTGAAATATGCGGGAACAAAGCCATTCACAAAAAATGGTGTCTTCGCTGCCACAATGAGTCCTGGGATAATTCTAAAATGTCTCAGGAAAGCCATAGTGATAAAGGAAATTATATAAAAGCCTGTCAGATCGATATCTATATAGATGAAGATGATTATGAAAAATATTTTAGATATGACCGGTCATTCGAGAAATCTCCTGATCATCAGGTCCTTTTTGGATATGCAGATCTTAGAGAATATGAAAAGATGCATTTTTAACTATATTTGATAAAGTTTTACAATGCTAAAAAGACTGCTGTAATCAGTAGAACCTCAGAATAGCAGTAAAGTAAAGAACCAAACTACAATGTAATGAAAAAAACACTTGCAGTCCTTACCCTGTGTATACAGGTTGTTTCTGCTCAGAATATTGCTCAGAAACTGGATAAAGCAACCAAAGATTTTATGGATTCTTCCGGCGCTGTTTCTTCCGGCCTGTCATTTTATGTTGCTGATGAAAATGGTAGTTTCATCTATGAATATCAGGGGAATAAGGGGCTTTCGACAGCCTCTACCCAGAAAATTTTCACAGCCGCCGCTGCTCTGGAAACCCTGGGGAAGAATTATACCTATACCACAACTTCCGGATATTCCGGAACGTTGTCAGGAGGAACTTTAAATGGAAATCTTTTTATACGTTCCAATGGTGATCCTACACTGGGAAGCTGGCGCTATGAGGGCTATAAACCCGAAAATTTTAAAAAGAAATTTATAGAAGCTCTTAAAAGCTCAGGAATCAAAAAAATATCAGGCGATCTGGTGATTGATGATTCTTACTTTGATCATCAGACTATTCCGGGAGGATGGCCGTGGGATGATCTGGGAAATTATTATGGAGCAGGAGTCTGGGGAATCAACTGGAGAGAAAACCAGTTTGATATGACCATGAACGGGACTGATTTTAAAGGATTTTCTTATCCTTTAGAAGGAGTACAATGGCTGAATGACCTGAAAACGGGAGGAAGCTCAGATCAGAGTTTGATTTTCACTGCCCCTCATTCTAATGTCGCCCTGATTAACGGAATGCTTCCGGGAGGAAAGGCTGTAACGGTTTCCGGATCTACTCCTAACCCGCCTTTGCAGCTGGCTGCAGAGGTGAAACAGTGGCTGAAGGAATCAGGAGTTGAGCTTTCCGGAAAAGCAGTGACAAATTCACAGCTTGAAATAGAAGGTAAACAGATTCTGAAAGCTCCCCAAAACAATATCATTCTGACTTATCAGTCTCCATCTCTGGATAAAATTGTTTATTGGTTTCTAAGAAAAAGTATCAATCTTTATGGTGAAACTTTAATTAAAACCCTTGGAAAAGAGAAAAAAGAAGATCCCAGCTTTAAAAGTGGAGTTTCTTATCTGAAAGAATTCTGGAAATCAAAGGGAATCAACCCAAATATGATCAATTTTGCAGACGGAAGCGGACTTTCCCCTCAGAACTACGTTGCCGCGAAAGCAGAAGTACAGGCTCTTTTATATGCTAAAAAACAGTCATGGTTTGATGCCTATTACGATGGTTTTCCCATGCAGGACAATGGCATGAAAATGAAGAGCGGGACGATGAGAGACACTAAATCTTTTGCCGGTTATCATACCGCTAAAGATGGCAGAAAATATGTATTCTCGATTATTATCAACAATTATCAGGGTAGCGGAAGTACAGAACTGCAGAAAATCCTGAATGTTTTAAAATAAAATAACTTTGAGAAAATCAATACTCACCAGACTGAATAACTGGATTATTTTTGTAGTTATGACTACTTTGGTAATTGCCATTGTAGCGGCTTCAACATCGCTTATTAATTTTCTCAGAAAAGAGGAGATAAAAAGGATCAGCCTTCTTTCCAAAGCCATTCGGATACAGCAGGAAGTAAAAACTCCGGATACTGACGTTCTGGATCTGCTCCCGGATATCCTTAATATTAATAATACCATTCCGTTTATTGTAACGGATAAGTACAAAAATCCGATTCTTGATCTTGGATATTACAGGAATATCCCTGAAAGCACCATCAAAAACCCCGAAGAGCTTAATGATCTTATAAGGAATATGGAGAAAAACTATGATCCGATAGAGATCAAAGTGCCGGACGGGAATAATCAGTTTGTGTATTATGATAACTCGAAGCTGCTCAACAATCTGCGGTATTCCCCTTATATCTTGGGATTGTTTATTCTTCTGTATTTTGGTTTCTCATTCTGGTTTTTCAGAACCATTAAAAAAACAGATGAAGGTTACCTCTGGGCAGGTCTGGCTAAAGAGACAGCCCATCAGATCGGAACGCCTTTGTCTTCAATGATTGGCTGGATGGAAATCATGAAGCTGGATAATCCCGAATCAGAAGGTGTACATGAAATAGAAAAAGATATCGAAAGACTAAGAACAATCTCTGAACGATTCTCAAAAATAGGCTCTATTCCTGAGCTGAATGATATGAATCTCAATGAAACGATTCAGGAGAATTATGATTACCTGAAAACCAGAATTTCCAGGAAAATAGATTTCACGCTCCATCTTCCTTCCTATCCGCTTTTGGTTCCGCATAATAAAATTCTGATGAGCTGGGTGATTGAAAACCTTGTGAAAAATGCAGTAGATGCTATGAAAGGGGAGGGAGCCATCACCATGTCTGTATTTGAAAGGAACAAAAATATTCTGGTGGAAGTAAAAGACAACGGAAGCGGAATGACAAAACAGCAGGCGAGAAATGCTTTTAATCCCGGATATTCTACCAAAAAAAGAGGCTGGGGACTGGGGCTTTCCTTAGCAAGAAGGGTTATACATGAGTACCACAACGGAGATATTAAGATTTCTCAGACTGAAATAGGAAAGGGAAGTACCTTCAGAATAACGATAAAAAAAGGGTAAATAAAATATCTTTCCTGATTAAATATTAAAACGTTATAGGTTTCTAAACTTATAACGTTTATTTTTTTGCTATAAATATTCTCATAGAAGGATTTCATATCTAAAAAAAGAGGCTGAACTTTTCAGAACAGCCTCGCCTTTATTCTATTTTTTACCAGTAAGCCACTGGGTTTGAAGTTTCAGCTCTTCCGGACTTGGATTGGCCTTGAATACGGGTGTTTCCATGGTCATTTTCTCAAGAATAGCTTTTCCTTTTAAAGTCATTTTCTCTTTCTTTCCGGCATTATCCCTCAGGATAGTTACCGTGACATCCTGCCCGTCTTTGATGGTTTGGGTATAGCCAATGAAATCCTGTACTTTTTTGATATCTACAGTTTTTCCATCTAAAGCAAGTACCTGGTCGGTGATTTTAAATCCTATACTTTTTGCGAAAGGTGAAAGGGCGGAACTTTCATCGAAAGCAAATGCGTTGTTTTTATCATCAAAACCGGTTTGATTAGGATCCTTAATAAACCAGAAAAGAGGCCGGCTTTCCTGCTTTTGTATATCTACACCTACCATTTTCAGGTATTCTGCGTAGGGAGTTGGCTGGTTTCCTGCAATATATTTATTATAGAAATCTTTTACCTGCGGATATCCTGTTACGGTTACCAGCTCGTCAATCAGCTTATCATCTTTAAAAGGTTTGTTTTCTCCAAATCTCTGAGACAGCTTTCTGATCATATCACGATAGCCCATTTCTCCATTGGAAAGCTTTCTCAGTTCAATATCAAGGCACATTGCCAACAGAGCTCCTTTTTCATAAACGTTTCTGTACTGATCTTTATAAGGCTCCTTCAATACATTTTTACTCATTACCGTAAATGGCATGGTATCATCATAATTTTTGGAGTTTGCTATTTTTTCACCAATTCTCTGAAGGAAGTGTTCTTTATCAATAAGGCCCTCCTGAACCTGGAATAAATTGGCAAAATATTCTGTTCCGCCTTCATACATCCATAGATGCTGAGACATTTTAGGATCTGCATAATCGAAATAATGAATCTCTTCAGAATGGGTTTTTAATGGGTTGACAGTATGGAAAAACTCGTGAGAAACCACATCTGTAATCGTATTGTCAATAGCATCTTTCGGCATTCCTTCAGGAAGAACAACGCTGGTAGACTCATGGTGTTCCAGCGCTCCAAATCCTTTGATTTTCGGCCCGTCTCCTCCGGCAAGATAAAGCATGATCGCATACTTTTTGTTGGTATTCATATCTCCCAGAAATTTCTTCTGGGCAATAACCATTTTCTCCAGATTATCTTTAAAATCCGCTGCTTTGTATTTTCCGGTCGGAGAGTACACTCCAAGAACAAGCTCCATTCCTCCTGCATTGAAGGTAATGAAATCAGGCTTGGTATACATTAACGGCGAATCTGTTACTTTAGCATAATTGGCTAATGTAAAGGTATCTGTAGAATCTGATTTATCCTGATCTACTAAAGCTGTTGTACCGTAGAAATCAGTTGGTTTTTGAATAATCAGCTGATAAGGAACATCTTGCATATTGTCTATATAGCCAATAAATCCGTGAGTATTAACCATATAAACTTTTCCCTGCTCAATATCCGTTCCTGACGGAGAAAAAACAGCTTTATGCTTTGACGTATCCATTTCTTCATCAAAACTGTCGTTCACCAGATAAGATATCTTACTCAGGTTTTGAGCGTTTTTTAAAGAATATGTATTATCATTTACTTTTGTATAGGTAAGTTCTTTGCCTTTATTATCATAGAATTTAATTCCTTCTATAAATCTTCCGTAATCATCTTCAGAATAGGTTCCGGGAACCGTTTTAGGGAAATGAAATTTGACATCACCGGATTTCATTTTTGGAAATTCCATAGTAACGGCAACCTTGTCATCTTTTACATTCACAAGGTCAATAGTTGTTTTGATGGACTGTGCATTCGCTAAGAAAGCTGCGAATAGGCCCAGACTTAATGCTATTTTTCTCATTAGGTTTAAATCTTATAATTAAATAGTTGCTTTTTTTATCGTTTTGTTACGGATGGGAGTATTAAACTTTTCTTAAAATTTTATTACAGAAAAGCAAGAAGGCAAATTTGCTGAATCGCGAATTTGCCTTTTCATTTTATTGAACACTCTTATAATTAATATAATAGTTCGGGTTAAACTCAACCGGACTGTTTTTCTTAAGGGTTACAGTCTGCCACTGATCAGTAGGAGTAATAGTCTGATCACCATTGATTATTACAGGTAATTTTAGATTTTTCACGACCTCCGTATAGCGGAATTTCAGGGTTTCTCCATTTTGAGAATATTCAAGAGTAGGAATCATTGTAGTTCTCAGGTACTGATCAAAAATACTTGAAAAGTCAATTCCTGATTTTGATGAAATATAATTTTCAATCTGCTGGGTGGTAACAGTCTGATGATAAAAATCTTTACCCAGCCCTCTTAAAATCTGTCTGAATTTTTCATCATTATTGATGACCTGTCTTATCGTATGAATCATATTGGCTCCCTTAGGGTACATATCACCGCTTCCTTCATTCCTTACCCCATATTTTCCGATGATAGGAACATCATTGTTAATGATATTTCTAAGACCTATCATATAGATATCTGCCGATTTTTTATCCAGATATTTTTCGGTAAAAAGGACTTCGGAATACATGGTAAAACTCTCATGAATCCACATATCTGCCTGATCTTTTGCCGTGATATTGTTCGCAAACCATTCGTGGCCGCTTTCATGGATGATGATATAATCCCACTTCATTCCCACACCGGTTCCGGAAAGATCCCTTCCTCGGTAGCCGTTCTGATAGTCATTTCCATAGGCCACATTACTTTGATGTTCCATTCCTAGATACGGTGAGTCTACCAGTTTGTAGGAATCTTCATAAAATGGATAAGGTCCGAACCAATATTCAAAAGCGGAAAGCATAGGTTTTACCTGTTGAAACTGTTTTTTAGCCTTATCAAGATTATAATCCAGTACCCAGTAATCTAAGTCGAGCTTTCCTTTTTCCCCATCGAAAGTATCTTTAAAATTCACATACTTACCTATATTAGGAATAATAGAATATGGATTGATTGGATTTTTTACCTGCCAGGTATAGGTTGTTTTGCTGCCTTCAGTCTTTTTGTCAATCAGTCTTCCGTTTCCTACGCCTACAAGATCATTGGGAGTAATAATTTTCATAACGATCCCATTATCAGGTTCGTCACTCCATATGTCCTTGGTAGGAAGCCAGATAGATGGCCCGATTGCTTCATCTGCGACACTCATCCATGGATTTCCTTTTTCATCATTAGTGAAAACCCACCCACTGTCCCATGGCGCATTTTTAGCAATTGTGGGGTTTCCGGAATAAGTAACATCAATACTATATTTTTCTCCTTTTTTAAATTTCTTCTGAGTGGTAATAAAAATAAAATCACCATCCTGCTTATAATTGGCAATAGGAAAGTTACCGGATACGTTATCAGCTTTCATAGGCTGTTGTAAATCAATCTGGAATGTAGGGCTGGTAATATCTTTTATGATTTCAAAGCTTATTTTGTTACTTCCTTTGATGCTTTTCTTTTCAAAATCAGGTTCTACAGAAAGATCATATTTCTTTACATCCCAGAAATCCCGGAATGAAGTATTGGAACCCTTTAATGTATCCTGTTTGGTGAAAACCTTATCTTTTTCAAAGAACTGACCAAAGACCAGCCCTGATGCAAATAAGAGTGTATATGATAATTTTTTCATTTAATACTTTATTATAATCTTTTCAAAAATAGAAAATTAAATTAACAGCCAAAGGGCAGAGAACAAAAATTGATCAGCTATTTTTTTTAATACATACCAAAGCCCGGAAATAACCGGGCTTTAATATATATATATTATGATAATATGCTATTTTTTGATGAATTTCAGATTTGAAGTTGTTCCTTTATCCTCAATTGAAATAATATAAGCTCCTGTGCTTAGTCTTGATACAGATATTTTATTATCTGTAAGCTGACCGCTCATTACTTTCTGTCCTGCCATATTGGTGATGGTATATAAAGCTTTAGATGAAACCTGTGTTACATTTAATATATCACTTACCGGGTTAGGGAAGATCTGAATTGAAGCTTTATCTTTGATCACGTCAGTGGTAGCAAGCAGCTGCTGAATAATAACCGGATAGTCTTCAACCTCACCGTACTGCAGACTGCTGCATCCGCTGCTTGGCTGAACATCATAGCCTAATGCAACTCTCATGATAACATTTCCTCCGGTATAAGCGTCTGCAGGAACAGAGAAGGTTCCTGAAACAGGAGTAATTATACTAGGTACGCTGGTATAGATCATTTCGGAGGAAGAAAATACTCCGTCTCTATTGAAATCAATCCATGCCGTAACTCCGTCATTGTATTGATCAGGGCTGGTCCATGCTTTGGTAATACTGATTACATTTCCTGAAGATCCCTGTGAAAGGGTAATCAATTTCGAAGGATCTGCGGTATAATCAGTATAAGGAGTATTGCTGCTGCTATTTGAAACCGGGTTCATTCCTACAGGCGTTACAGTAACATTAGAGATATACTCATCAGCTGCGCTTGTTCCTGTAATATTACATTTTGCGAATGAAAGGGTTGAGAAATTGGTTGACGTGGAATAACTTCCTAGTGTTCCTCCGCATACATTGGCTACCTGTACCTCATATTGAGAGGCATCCATAAGTCCGGTGATATTGTAGGCATTGGTAGATACAGGAACTGTAGTCCATATTGTTGTTCCTATTTTTCTATACATTAAAGAATAAGTAGCTCCCTGCAGGGCGGTCCATTTCACAGTTGCAGAAGATTTTGTAATCCCTGTCACCGTAATTCCTGTTGCCGCTGCTGTAGTACACGCACCTGCAGATGCAGAAACAGTAGCATTACCTATTGCATAAAATATATTATCCACAGCACTTATTCTTAGTTTTACTGTAGAGTTGGCTGCCAAGGAAGTAAATGAGTAAGGTTCTGCTCCGTCATTTGGAGTGGACGGAGTAATTACGGTCCATGTAGTACCATTATCTGTGGTGTAGTCTATTTTTACATTTTGCACATTATAGGGGGCATTATTGGTATTCACTACATCCCAGGTAATTGCCGCAGGAGTATTATTATATATTGTAGTTGAAGTCACTTTGAATGGTCCTTCATTTCCAACATCTACCTTCATCAAACTGCTTTGAGTTTGCTGCTGGCTGATATCCTGGTTGTTATCCCTTACTGTTACCTTGAAATTCATCGTCCTAGGTACGTTGGAAACGGTTTCAAAATCTGTGGCATTTGAAAGAGTGCCATTAAGAACGGTGGACAACTTAGGAAGATAACGTGTAGGAGAGGTTGTTGGGGTCAGAGATCTGAAGTTCGCTCCATTATTTCGGGCTGCATTTACAGGTCCGAAAGTAGAAGCTGCAAGATCATACTGTTCCCAGGTATAAGTCATTGGGTCATTTTGAGCATCCGTTGCAGAAGCAGTCAATACAAAAGCAGTTCCTTTTGGAATCATTTTGCTGGCCATCGGCTGTATTACAGGAGGTGTATTGGAAACCTGTGTAATGTTACCACAGTCCTGAGAGTTGGTATATTTTGCTACTTCTTCTATGTTTTTGGTATGAAAATAAGCATCTGAGTGCATCTGAACATTCGCATTGGTAATCCCTGCATACCCCATGATTGTAGATCCTGAACCAGGTTCCATGTGAGCACCGTGTAGCGCAAGAGACATCGTATGGGCAGCCCCAAACTGATGGCCAATTTCATGAGCCACAAAATCTATATCAAAGTTATCACCGAAGGGCTGATTGGCTGTACTCGGTGATGTAATTCCAGCTCCTTTTGAAGTGTCATCATCATTGTCAACAGGATTTCTGCAGACGTTTCCTACATCACCGGCACTTCCTCCACCTCCTTTGTGGCCGAAGAAATGTCCGATATCATAAGCTCCACTGCCTACACCCGGAGTGTTGGTAAGGGTTTGCTGAACTTCCAGATTCCAAGCTGCAGGAGCATTGGTAACAACCGTTGTATAGGGATCAGTAGCCGGATCAGTAAAGATCAGCTGAGGGAAATCCTGAACAATCATGTGAATAGCAAAATCCTTTTCAAATACTCCGTTTACACGGTTCATCGTAGCATTGATACGGGCTGCTGCACCAGGTACACCCCCCGCAAGCTGCGTATATTCACCATTTACAGAAATGGCGATTCTATAAGTTCTGTATTTCTGCTCACTGTTTTTATGAAAATTTCCTGAGCCCTTCAGGACATTTTTCGACTTTAACAGCTTAGCGATTGCCTTTTTTGAGCTTTCAGGCTCTGAGGTTCTGCAATCAAAAGGATCATTCTGCGATTTGTTTGATTTAAAAAAGACTCCATAAACATCTTTTTCTTTATTAAGAGGCTCAATAAACTCATACTTTCCAGTACTGGAGTCAAAAAGCATAGACTGAAAATCATTAGGTGCAGTACTAAATCTGATCCGCTTATTAGGATTATCTACTCCTACACCTGTATAGGCCCCTAGTTCATATCTTTCTGCCATAGATTTCTCTACTACCGGTGAGCTATAAACAGAAAACCTCTCAACTTTCCCATCTGTTGTGGGTAGGGAGACTATTACCGGACTTGCTCCGTGTCCCGCTTCAGGAGCATTTTTTAAGAAATCCCTCAAAGAGGCAAGATCAAACTTATAGGAATATAAAACATTGACTTCCTTTCTTATAGGGGTCACTTTCTCAGAGACCGGTTCCCAGCGTTGTGCCTGTAAACCGGTTAAGCTTAATGCTAATGCGCAAACGAAAATAATTCTCTTTTTCATATTTTATTATAATTGTAATGATGTCGATAAATATACTATTTTTTTATTATTTATTTAATAAAAACTGTTAATTCTGTCGTATTCTGTTCTCGAAATTAGTTTTTAGAATGATTCATCTTCTTTTTGTTTCCTGTCTTTTAGTGAAAAAACAGGTAGTACTATGGGAATCAAAAAAAAGTGCTAACCTCCCGAGTGGGAAATTAGCACCTGTATTTGATTAGGGGAGGTTATTAAATAAATTATTTCTATATAATAGCCTTTTGTTTTTTTGTTATTCCTTTACAGCAGGAAGGGTTCCGTTATTTTTCTGTACTTTTTTATAGGTGAATGTACACATCATAATACTGAACTCATATAAAACAAGCAGTGGAAGTGCGGCCATTATCATGCTTAAAACATCTGCCGGAGTAATAATCGCAGCAACAATCATGATCAAAACAATTGCATGACGGCGATAGGTCTTCATAAATGCAGGAGTAAGAATTCCTATGCTTGTAAGGAAATAGATAAGAATAGGAAAAAGGAAAATAATCCCCATACCTAAAACTACCTGCAGGAATAAAGTAGTGTAATCACTTAAGTCATATAGTGGAACTATAATATCTGAAATTTTGAAGATCACTCCAAAGTTAACAGCAAATGGAAGGATTAAGAAATAACCACATAGCACTCCGGTCATGAAAAGGATCCATACCGAATTAATAATATAGATGGAGTTCTTTCTCTCTCTTGGATGCAAAGCAGGACCAATAAAACGCCACAACTCCCATACAATATATGGAAATGCCGCTACCATTCCGCCAAAAACAGAAACCGCCATCATCACATTGAACTGCTGATATAGTCTTTGTACACGTACTGGGAACTCTTTTGGAAGATGAATACTGTCTTCCCCCAGAATCATTCTCGAAAAGTGATTCACAACTCTGAAAGTAGGGAAATCATTCCTCGTTGGGCCAAAAAAGATATGGTCCATAATCCAGTTGATATTGAAACCAACCACAAATGCAGCAACTACTATAGCAATAATTGAGCGGATCAGGTGCCCTCTTAATTCTCCAATATGCCCTAGAAAGGACATGTCTTTACCTTCACTCACAGAATAAATTTTTTAAAGTGACAAATTTATGAAATATTTAGATAAATGTCTGATGTTTGAAATTTAAATTATTGCCGTTTATATAAACTGAAGTCATATCCTCTTTCTTTAATATTCATTTTTTACAATAAAAAATTCTGATGAGCCATTCTATCTTAATTACTTCAAACTTCAGATTTCTAATTAATCCCTTCGTCTAAAAGTTTATGCAGATCTATAATTCCGAAATACTTTCCGTTTTCTGTCACTACCAGCTGTCCGATATTGTTTTCTTTCAGAATTTTCATCGCTTCTTTAGCTAGTGCACCTTTTTCTACGGTTCTTGGGTAGGCAGACATAATATCTTTTGCAAATACTTTACTGATATCCTCTTCCTTCATCAGCATCCTTCTCAGATCGCCGTCTGTGATGACTCCAATGATCTGATCCTCACGGGTAACTACTGTGATTCCGTGGCTTGATGCACTGATGGAGATGATAACATCTCTTATTGAAGCATCTTCTGTTACCTGAGGCTTCTGTGAAGAAAGGAATTGTTCCACTTTAGAGGTGAGGTTTTTTCCTAAGCTCCCTCCGGGGTGGTATCTGGCAAAATCATTAGCTTTAAAATCATTGAGTTCCATCAAAGCAACTGCAAGAGCATCACCCAGGGCCATCTGAATTGTTGTGGAACTTGTTGGTGCAAGTTTATTAGGACAAGCTTCAACATCCACATGGGTATCTAAGACAAACTCTGAAAATTCAGCTAATTTACTGTTCTTATTTCCCGTCATTCCGATTAATGCCGAAGAATAATCCCTTAAGTAAGGAACAAGATTCGCTATTTCAGGAGAGTTTCCGGAATTGGAGATGCACAAAACAACATCCTGTTTCTGGATCACCCCCAGATCTCCATGAATAGCCTCCGAAGCGTGTAAAAATTGAGAAGGTGTTCCCGTAGAGTTAAGAGTTGCAACAATCTTATTGCCGACATGGGCAGATTTTCCTATTCCTACTACAATCAGCTTCCCTTTTGCTGAATGAATAATCTCTACTGCCTGGGCAAACTGGTCATCAATTCTGTTTTTTAATTTTTCAAGTTCAGAAATTTCTATCTCTAAAGTGCTTTTAGCAATTGATACAATGTTAGTTCTATCCATTTTATGATGATAAGGTATACAAAAAAGTTCTTAAAAAACGTTATATTTTAAAAAGAATATTTAATATAAGTTTTATTTTTTATAAATTCGTTCGCTTTTATTTTAAGCAGAAATGTTATAACTTTGGGTGACATGCAAATTTAGCAATAGAAAATTAGATGAGCGCAAAAAAAGCCAATTTATCAGGCGAATTGAAAAAGTATTTTGGGTTTTCTACATTTAAGGGCCAGCAGGAACAAATTATAGATAACCTATTGAATGGGAAGGATATTTTTGTTTTGATGCCTACGGGAGGTGGAAAATCATTATGTTATCAACTTCCGGCACTTATTTCGGAAGGTACGGCAATAGTCGTTTCACCCCTAATAGCGTTGATGAAGAATCAGGTAGATGCAGTGAATGGCCTTTCATCGGATGATGGGGTAGCACATGTATTGAATTCATCATTGAATAAGACGCAGACCAAACAGGTTTTTGACGACATAAAAAGCGGCAAAACCAAGCTCCTGTATGTAGCTCCTGAATCATTAATTAAAGATGATTATCTGGAGTTTTTGAAAGATGTGAAGATTTCATTCTTTGCTATTGATGAAGCACACTGTATTTCGGAGTGGGGACATGATTTCAGGCCAGAGTACAGAAATCTGAAACAGATTATAGATAAAATCGCCAACGTACCGGTGATTGCTTTAACAGCAACGGCAACCCCTAAAGTTCAGGATGATATCCAGAAAACTTTAGGAATGACGAATGCGTTGGTGTTTAAAGAGAGCTTTAACCGGCCAAATCTATATTATGAGGTATGTCCTAAAATCAATGTAGACAGGGAGATCGTTAAATTTATCAATCAGCATAAAGGGAAATCAGGGATCGTGTATTGCCTGAGCCGAAGAAAAGTTGAAGAATTTGCCCAGCTTCTGCAGGTCAATGGAATCAACGCACTTCCTTACCATGCCGGTCTTGATCAGAAAGTTAGAGTAGCCAATCAGGATAAATTTCTGATGGAAGAAGTAGATGTTATTGTAGCTACCATTGCTTTCGGAATGGGAATTGACAAGCCGGACGTACGATTTGTGATTCATTATGATTTTCCTAAATCATTGGAAAGCTACTACCAGGAAACGGGAAGAGCAGGAAGAGATGGTGGAGAAGGACACTGCCTGGCATTCTATGATCCGAAAGATATTGAAAAATTAGAAAAATTCCTGGCACAAAAACCTGTTTCTGAAAGAGAAATAGGACTGCAGCTGCTGAATGAAGTAGTAGGCTATGCTGAAACTTCTATGAGCAGAAGACAGTATATTCTGTGTTACTTTGGTGAGAACTTTGATCCGGTGAAAGGAGCTGGTGCGAATATGTGTGACAATTCATCCAATCCCCCAAAATTAAAAGATGCTACTTTAGATTTAAAGAAATCTCTGGAACTGATTAATGACACCGGAGAAAAATTTAAGTCCAAAGACCTTATTTCTGTTATTGTAGGAAAGGAAAATGCAGTGACAAAATCTTATAAACTTGAGCAAAGCTCTTATTTTGGCTTTGGAAAAGAAGAAAAAGATAATTATTGGAAAACGATTCTGAGACAGGCAACGGTTCAGAGTTATTTACAGAAAGATATTGAAACCTATGGTGTTCTAAAGATTACCGAAAAAGGCAGAAATTTTCTGAATGGTAAATCCAAAGAGAATTTCTTAATAGCTGAAGACAGAGAATTTGATCTTACACAAGCCAAAGCAGAGAGTGACCAGGTACAGCAGCAGGCTAATGGAAGTCTTGATCAGAACCTTTTTAATCTACTCAAAGAGCTAAGGAAAAAAGTTGCCAAAAAACATGGAATTCCTCCTTATACTGTGTTTATGGATCCAAGTTTGGAAGATATGACAGTTCAGTACCCAACAAGTGTAGATGAAATCAATAAAATCTACGGAGTAGGGGAAGGAAAAGCTAAAAAATACGGGAAGGAATTTGCCGATTATATCAAAACATATGTTGAGGATAATAATATAGAACGTACCCAGGATATGGTACTGAAGCAGGTGGCCAATAAATCAAGCCACAAGGTCTTCATTATCCAGAGTACCGATAAAAAAATCGATCTTGAAGACATTGCAAGAGCTAAAAATCTTTCTATGGATGAGCTTCTGAAAGAAATGGAGCGTATTGTATACCAGGGAACGAAGTTGAATATCGATTATTATATTGAAGATAATTTTGATGAAGATATTGTGGATGGCTTCATGGAATTCATGAATGAATCCGAAAGTGATAGTATGAAAGTACTACTTGATGAGTTCGGAGATGAACTTTCTGATGAAGAAGTGAGAATGCTGAGAATTAAATTTATCAGTGATGTAGCTAACTAAGGACGTTTTAAAAAAATATTAAAAGCTCTCTTTGAAAAAAGGGAGCTTTTTATTGTATATGTTCCAACTTTGTTATTCCATAATAATTTTTTTTTGTTGTTTGTCAACTAAATGAAAATATTTTTTTGAATAATTATTAAATATTGGAACACGCAAAGGCGCAAAGAATTGATCTTACTATGAATATATAAGACGCTGGAAAATCAAAGATTTCCAGCAAAGAAAGAGTGAGGATCTTATTTGCAATGAATAAAAGAACACTTTCAATTTTATCGCAGACAAAGTTTTGCATTATTTCAACATTATATTGAATAGTATTTCACTTTTAAGAAGGATTAAATTTTGCTTATAAGCAATCTTCAGCGTCTCAATATTTGACTCATAATGAAAGTTTTTAGTAACTTTAACTAATGAAAAAGATATCAGTAATATTTATCCTGCCGGACTTAGAAACCGGGGGTGCTGAAAGAATTGTTACCACTATAGCGAATCATCTTTCCAGAGATCGGTTTGAGCCAAAGATTTTGCTGTTACGTAAAAAAGGCGGATATCTTAATTTCCTGAAAAAAGATATTGAAATCATAGATATCAATACTGAGAGAATCAGACATTCATTAAAGCCAATTTTAGGCGAGATCTACAGAAGAAAACCTGATATTGTGTTTTCCGGTTTTGGGGAAGTGAATGCTTACTTGTCGCTATTTATCAAACTGTTTCCAAGAACAAAATTTATAGCCAGAGAAACCAATGTGGTTACCCAGCATGTAACCCGTAAAGAGATTAAATTTTTCTATAATTTTTACAATAATTATCAGCGAATTATTGCGCAAAGTGATGATATGATGTATGATCTTGTTGATAATTTTAATATTAAAAAGAAAAAAATTGTTAAGATCAATAACCCTGTAGATTTTGATTTTATTGAGGATAAAATAGCATTGTCTTTAAAACCCGAATGTTTCAAATACAATTATAAGAACGTGGTTGCAATCGGCAATTTATCTTCCAGAAAAGGTTTTGATAATCTGTTGAAGGTTTTTTCAAGACTGAAAAATGAAAACATCATGCTTCATATTCTGGGTGACGGAAAAGATAAAGAGCTTCTCCTGCAGACAAAAGAACTTTTAGGATTGAAAAAAGTTATTTTCCATGGCAGACAGGATAATCCCTATCAGTATCTGAAGTATGCTGATTTATTTGTCCTTTCTTCAAGATATGAAGGTTTTCCCAACGTTCTTCTTGAAGCAGGAGCCTGTGGAACCTATTCACTAGCCAATAACTGCCCGGGAGGGATTAATGAGATTATCCAGAACAATGTAAATGGTGAAGTTGCGGATATTGAAAATTATGATGGTTTTGCCCAGCAGATTATAAAAGTACTTCAAAATAACTATAACAGAGACGCTATAAAAAATTCAATTAAATCCAGGTTTTCAAAGAATATTATATTAGATGAATATGAGAAAGTTTTGCTGGATCTCATGAAGTAATATGACCATGTCATTTGTTTCATGCAGTTTTATTTTCTTAGATTTGGGTCTGATAAAATAGATGTAAATGAATAAAATTCCCCAAATAGGATGCGCTTGTGAAAAACCTGACTCTAATTATACTGAGTATAGAAGCTCGGAATTAGGTACAGATCATACTAATGGAAGATATGGAGAGGTAACGATTCAACAGTGCAAGTTGTGCCAGAGAATATGGATTCATTATTTTGTGGAATATGAAAGCTTCTCTAAATCAGGAAGATGGTACAAAGGAATAGTGTCGAAAAAAGACCGTTCACAGATCACTTCGGAAAACGCAGTAGAATATCTGGAAAGCCTTGAATGGTATGTGTATGGCGGTTCTTTTTTTGAAACTACCGGTGCATTTGGGCAGGGAAAACTGGATGTGAGTTTATAATATTAGCTGAAAAACCATTTGTTTTGGCGCAATTTATTTGAAGGAGGACGGTGAGGGAAATATAAAGCTCATAAAATAACAATTTTCATAAAACTAAAGCATATAATTATCATTTTTAAAATTGATAAAACTCACTTTGGTGCTTGGTAATTTATATGTAAATTTGTGAGAATTAAGATAGATAATAATAAACAAATTCATACAATAACATGAGTCAATTCGATGTTACCGTAATAGGTTCTGGTCCTGGAGGATATGTAGCTGCGATCCGTGCAGCTCAATTAGGTTTCAAAACAGCAATTATTGAAAAATATTCAACTTTAGGCGGAACTTGTCTTAACGTTGGATGTATTCCGTCAAAAGCGCTTCTTGACAGCTCTGAACATTTCGAAAATGCAAAACACAATTTTGCAGGCCACGGAATTATCATCAATGAGCCTCAGGCAGATATTGCCAGAATGATTGAGCGTAAGAATGAAGTGGTAAAACAGAATACAGACGGGATCAATTACCTGATGAACAAAAATAAAATCACTGTTTTTGAAGGATTAGGAAGCTTTGAATCTGCAACTCAGATTAAAATCACAAAAAACGACGGTTCTTCTGAAACAGTAGAATCCAAATATACAATTATTGCAACAGGTTCTAAACCAACCGCTTTACCTTTCATCTCTTTAGATAAAGAAAGAGTGATTACTTCTACAGAAGCTTTAAACCTTAAAGAAATTCCTAAACATTTAGTAGTAATCGGAGGTGGAGTTATCGGATTAGAATTAGGTTCTGTATACCTAAGATTAGGAGCTCAGGTAACTGTTGTTGAATTTATGGATAAAATCATCCCTGGAATGGATGGAGCTTTAAGCAAGGAATTGACTAAAGTTCTTAAAAAACAGGGTATGAAGTTTATGCTTTCTACTGCGGTTTCTGCGGTTGAAAGAAACGGTGATACCGTAAAAATTACTGCTAAAGATAAAAAAGGTGAAGAAGTAGTAGTAGAAGGAGATTACTGTCTGGTTTCTGTAGGAAGAAGACCTTATACAGATGGTCTTGGTCTTGAAAAGGCGGGAGTAGAGCTTGACGAAAGAGGAAGAGTGAAAGTAAACGACCACTTACAGACTAATGTTGCTAATATCTATGCTATCGGAGATGTTATCAAAGGCGCAATGTTAGCTCACAAAGCTGAAGAAGAAGGTGTTTTTGTTGCTGAAACATTAGCAGGGCAAAAGCCGCACATCAATTATAATTTAATTCCTGGTGTTGTTTATACCTGGCCGGAAGTTGCCGGAGTAGGTAAAACTGAAGAGCAGCTGAAAGAGGAAGGTGTCGCTTATAAAGTGGGTTCGTTCCCAATGAGAGCATTAGGAAGAAGCCGTGCAAGTGGTGATATCGATGGTCTTGTGAAGATCATTGCTGACGAAAAAACGGATGAGGTTTTAGGAATGCATATTATAGGTGCAAGAGCTGCTGACCTTATTGCAGAAGGAGTAATTGCGATGGAATTCCGTGCAAGTGCTGAAGATATTGCAAGAAGTTCTCATGCTCACCCAACATATGCAGAAGCTATTAAAGAAGCAGCATTGGATGCTACAGGAAAAAGACCAATCCATATGTAAAATTTGATTAGGAGACTTAATCATTCAATATAAAAAGGAGAGACCATCAGGTTTCTCCTTTTTCGTTATCAAAATGGAAACTGATTTTTGAAAAATTAGGTTTGAAGAAGATGTACAAATACATGAAGGTTCTCTACCTAAATCTGATAAAATGTAATACAGACGGGCTTTAAGTCCATTTATTATTTATCACAAAGACCAGCCTAAGCTAAAACTTATCCTTCTTACATCATCTTCATCCGGTCGTAAAATTTTGTATTATTTGGAGCAATATTGAATTGTATCCCAAAGGTTACCCCTTTAAAGTATTTATCTCTTTGAATAGGAAAAGCATATCCTGTATTGATAAAGAAAACATTGAATAATGAAATGCCAAGTCTAGGCTCCAATGAATACTGGTTCGCGGATATACCAAACATCATTCCGTTATTGAGAAAATTAATATTTGCTTCCGGAATAAATTTATCTGTCTCGTTGATACGGGTATATAGAATGGAAGGGCCAATAATGATAGATTTATAATTACCATCACCAAATCTATATTCTAATCCGGCCTGCAGTACGTTTCTTCCTGTATAACGGTAGGCAAGATTAACTGCTGTTTTCTTCAATACCTGAGCTTTTGAGAAGATTAGACAGAAGATTAAAGTCAGTACAAAATATTTTTTCATATTTTTGAGCGTTTCTTTATTCAAATGTACACGTTTTGCAGGTTTTATGAAAGATAAAGTCAGTCTTAGAAAGATTATACCAGTATTAACTAGGTTGACATCTTCAAATTTCCGTACCTTTGTCAGCTAATTTTATCATCAATGCAACTCGGAAAAACTCAGACTTTAAAAATTTCAGAAAAAATCAATTCAGGATGGATGCTCGTGGACGAATCCGGCGAGAAAGCTTTTCTGCCCAAAATTTTCATCCAGGAAGAAAAAGAAACAGGAGAAGAGGTTGAGGTTTTCGTGTATCAGGATGACGACAAATTAAAAGCTACTACTGAAATTCCTTTGGCTGAAGTAGGTGAGTTCGCCGTAATGGGCTGTGTACAGAGCCTTCCAAGCGGTGCATTTATGGACTGGGGAATCATCAAAGATTTATTTATCCCTTATAAGCAGCAGAAAACCAAAATTATCGAAGGAAAAAGATATCTGGTTTATATCTACGTGGAGGAAGAGATGGGGCTGATTACAGGAACCACAAAATTCAAAAGAAATCCACAATATCAGGATCTTCCGTTCAAAAAAGGAGACAAAGTAGATCTTCTAATGATGAATGAAAGCGAATTGGGCTGGAATGTGGTGATCAATAAACAGTATATCGGTTTGATATATGCTTCTGATGTTTTTAAAAAATTATATCCTTTATCAGAGGAGACAGGATATATAAAAGATATCCGTGAAGATGGTAAAATTGATATTTCCCTTCAGCCGGTTGGTTTTGAGAATATTGATGAATTCAAGCAAAAAATTCTGAATAAGCTAGAAGAAAATTACGGCCTTCTCTATGTGTCAGATAAATCAACTCCTGAAGAAATCAAAGATGAGCTGAATATGAGCAAAAAGAATTTTAAAAAGGCTATCGGCGGACTTTATAAGGATAAGATCATTGATATTTTAGAAGACAAAATCAAATTACTATAAAAAATAAAAAGAGCAGAATTTTCTGCTCTTTTTTGTTGCTATCTGTTTTTGATGAGAAGCCAGCCGTTGTATATTCTTCCATCAGAAACTTTGATGATATACCAGTAATTTCCTGTAGCCACAGGCTGTGAATCATATTTGCCATCCCATTGGAAGGGTTTCTTGTTTATAATTTCTTTATAAATTATGACGCCTTGTCTGTCATATAAATAAACTTCTGTTCCCGGATAATTTTCCAGTCCTGATATTTTCCATGTGTCATTCACTCCGTCCCCATTAGGGCTTATAGCATTAGGAATATTAAATATAGAGAAGTTTTTCTGCCCGATGTAACAGCCGGACTTTGTTCTCACATACACCGTGTATTCTCCCATTGTTAAATTGGTAAATATATTAGAGTCCTGCCATGTAGCATTATCCAGAGAATACTCATAGTTTCCGGATGCGGAAAGGATAACTGTAGCGGTGTTATTAGTAATATTTATCGATACAATATGAGCTAGTAATGAATAGGTAACCTGCGTAGAGCTGCTGTTTTCACATCCAAAATTATTGGTGACCTTTACCGAATATGTTCCGGGAACTGATACTGTAATGGTTTGAGTGGTAGCGCCGGTATTCCACAGATAAGATTTAAATCCTGATCCTGCATCCAGAATAACTGACTTTCCCTGACAGAAATCCAGTTTTTCAGGAAGGTTAACAAAAGGTTTTGGATTGATAGTCAGATCCAGTCTTACCACTTTAAAACATCCATCTGTTGTAGCTACTTTTACATATATAAGTGATGATCCTGTATTCATAATATAAGCAGATGGGTTGGCTATAGGGTTTCCTGCTCCATCAGTATACGTGATAATATAACTGCCCGGATTGTTAATGATACTGGCGTCATAATTATGAAGATTAACCGTCATTGTATTTCCGGTAGTATCATTACAAAATGTGTCTGCAAAACCTTTTGCGGGAACATTGCCTAAAGAAAGTGTTACCGTGATGGCCAGTTTTTCAGACTCACAGTTATTGATAGTTTGAGTTACATAGTAGGTCTGCCCATGGATAAGTGGAGTAGTTACAGGTAATACAGTCCCCGCAGCATTATAAAATATCAGTGAAACGCCTGTTATGATCAATTTTTCTAATGTAGGATTGGCAGAAGCACAGAAATCCTGGTTAGCATTTGCACTTGGCTTAGAAGTGGTATTTACCGTTACCTGAACTGCAATTTTGTTGCTTTCGCAGCCATTGATCGTTTGGGAAGTATAATAAGTCTGTCCGTTCACAAGAGGTGTTGTTACCGGCAAGACTGTTCCCGCAGCATCATACCATTTTAAATTCTGACCTGTAACCTGAATATCTAATATTTTTGGATTACTGGTAGCGCAGAAAGTTTGATTTAAGTTAGTTGCGACCGGAAGAGAAGGTGATGTAACAATTATATTTTGATTTTGACTTGCAGTATTTCCATTACCATCATTATAAGTCCAATGGACAATATAGTTTCCGGGAATTGAATAGGATAGTGGATCCGTTGTTGTTGCAGTAATTGTTCCTGCGCAATTATCCGTAGCGGTTGGGAAATTGGTGATTACTGTATGGCAGTCTCCTGAGATATCTGCTAAGCTGGAAGTATTAGGAACGGGGGCAATAGCATCACCTACGACAACGTTTACCGTAAAACTACCGTCACAGGCTCCGGAGCCGGAAACCTGGCATGTATAATTTCCTGAGCTTGCCGCTGCAGCATTGGGAATAGTAGGATTTTGCAGATTTGATGTAAAGCCGTTGGGTCCGGTCCAATGGTAAGTTGTCCCTCCTGTAGCATTGAGCTGAACCGTGTTATTAGGACATACCGGAGAATTGGAAGTAACTACTGCCGCGGAAGTACAGTCTTGAAATTTTGCAATAAACATATCATTACCACCGCCTTGTGATTGTTGGAATGTTCCGGGAGTTGCAATACCGGAAGAGTTTCCACTTGACATTCCGGTAAGATAAATAGCGCCGTCTTCATCTTTTGTTACCAGACCTAATTGTGTAGCTCCATTTCCTTTATAATAAGTTCCCCATTCTTTTACATCGTTTTGATTGTATTTAATTAAGAATGTTGAAATATACATGGCCGGCATTCCCATATATGCCCCCGGAGTGGATATGTCGGGCTGTCCGCTTGAATGCAGTCCTGTAAAGAAGACATTACCGGAAGTGTCTGGATAGGCTAATATCTGAGGGTCTCCGGTAAAATTAAAGTAGCTTTTTGTAATTGCATTGGTGGTTAAATCCACACGCCATACACCTGGTTGTCCCATATAAGACGCTGGTGTAGAGTATTTTCCGGCAAGAATCAAAGTATTATTAACAATTCTTGCTTTCCATACTAATTCAGACCCTGAATTGCCGTAATAGCTGGATCTGAGAATGTTATTTCCGGATTTTGACATTTTTAAGTAAATACCATCAGATTCACCGCCTTTTACAGGCTGGAAAGCATTAACCATAGGAATGGTCGAAGATTGTGTAGCTCCAATAATCTCCAGATCATTAACAGAAGAGAAAATGTGAAAAATAGACGTAGAACCATCACTCCGTCCAAAATAAGTTGCCCAGTCAACGCTGCCCGTGGTGGAATTTAAAGAGGCTAAAATACCGTCTGTATATCCTATAGGAGTAGATTTTGTAGGCTGCATTGCATTTACTGTAGGAAAATCTGGACTGAAAGCATCTCCACCAATATATACATGATTTTGGTTATAAGAAACAGTATAAAGCTCATCTTGTCTGCTTGAAACAAATTCCTTTTCAAATACGAGACTTCCGTTACTATTGAATTTTGTTAAAACAATATTTTCGTTATATGGCCCCCTTTGAACAGTTCCTCCGGCAAAAATATTAAAGCTTTCATCAAAATCAACATCCATAAATCCATCCGTCATTCCAAAACCGTAGTACGTTCCCCACAGCCTTTGACCATCTTTATTTATTTTCAGTAAAAAAGCATCGAAATTTCCTGCTAAATTTTGCTGATATGTTCCTGATGTTGCAAAGTTTGTTGTACTGGTAGTTGTTCCATGTAAATAACCTGTATTTTGAATATCTGTCTTCATTTTTCCATATTCATCCCCATAGCCTCCTGCATAGCTTCCCCATATTCTTGTAGGTACAGGATCTATGACGATCATTTTATTTGAAGTATTGATTGGAGTAGTGAAACCAAAAGTTTGGTTTCCAAAATCTTTAAAAGTAACATCAATGTTTTTCTGAATACTCCCTGCAATCCAGCTATTGGGAATATCTTCATGAATCTCGCCAAACCTTACAGCCATGGTTAGTTTACCGTCTTTGATTAAGGCAGGAGAACCATTGAATTTCATTTTTATATCTGAAACCTTTCCGCCCGGATTGATGAGGAAATTATATTCAATGGGTTTTAAAGTATCCTTGGGTTTGAAGAATACCAGGTCTATATTTGGGTATATATTCTTGTATTTTACTTTTTGATAGCGATGCACGTTAGTTATACCCTTAGAATTATTGGGAAGGTTATAATAGTTTTCATAATCCCTGGATCTGTCCTCTGCTGTGATAATCGCTTTTTTATTGGAACCTAAAAGTTCAATATCTATTCTGTGATTCATTTTTTCATAAATGAATTCATCAGTATTATAGAGCTTAGGATTGGGAAGAATATTTTCTTTTTTTTGCAAGAAGTTGGAATTAGCTGTTTTCCTTACTTCATATACATCATAAGAAAACCCGCCGGAGCGAAGCTGTACATTCAGCCCGTTGGAATGAAAGAGGTATTTCACATCTCTATTTTCTTTCCCGTCCTGATCAATGATCTGGCCTTTGTTTTCGTAAAAATAGTATGAATTGTTTTCCGAAGTCTTTTTCTGTGAAAATAGAAGTATTACACTCAAAACTGAGAACAGTAATAAAATTTTTTTCATCGGTTATTAATTTTTGCGGCAAAGATATAAAAATCAGCTTTCCATTAAATAATAACAACTCTCTTATTCATGATTTCTTTTCAAAAATATGATGGATATCATAATAATTGTGTTTAATATTTTTGTTTAACAATTTTGTCAAAAATAAAATTTGATATAAATTTGCACAAATTTGTTTAACAAAAATGTCAAATCAAGCAAAAAAAGACCAAACACAGGAATTGATCAAGGAGACAGCGAAGAATTTATTCTTTGTGAAAGGAAAATTTGATGCTACTACGCAGGAGATCGCCGATGAAGCAGGAGTGAACAGAACCCTTATCAACTACTATTTCCGATCAAGAGATAAACTGCTGCAGATCATCTTTGATGAAGCACAGAAAGTAGAGCAGGAAAAATCTAAAATTATTCAGAATGCCGACCTGCCCTTTAAGGAGAAGATTAGCCAGTTCATAGAAAGCAGCCTTGCAACGAGTCTTCAGTATCCGTATCTGGAAACCTATATTGTTTCACAGATTAATAAAGGAAACTGCCATCAGAGAGAAATTGAAGAAGATATACTAAACCAGATGTATAGTGATATCGAAAAAGAAATGGAATTGGGAAATATTGAAAAAATGGCTCCGGTTCAGTTTATCCTGAACATGGTTTCACTGTTAGTTTTTCCAAGTGCCATAAGACCATTGTTTATGGAGAATCTTTTAATAAATGATGAAGAATATGATCAGATTATTTCTGAACGAAAAGGAATAATTATCAACATGTTGTTTAAAAATTAAGAAAGTATAAAGTATTTCTGAAAATCATTCGTCCTTTAGGAATAATTGACGAAAGCAACTTAATAAAAAAATAAACGAAGTATAAAATTATGAAAAGAAAACGTATAACTGCTACAAAGCTAAAAATTGGGATAGCTGCAGCATTTATGATTTTCGGTTTTTCATCGGTGTCTGCCCAGCAGCAGGTTTCTCTGCAGGAAGCAATAAAACAGGCACTTCAAAATAAGGCAGAAGCTAAGAAAGCAGCCTTACAGGTAAAAAAAGCCGAATATAAGATTGGTGAAGCCAGAGCCGGGGCCTTACCTCAGATAAGTGCCAGTATAAACAATACGTACAACCCAGTTTTGCAGAAGTCTGTACTTCCCGGAGAAATCTTAGGGAAACCAGGTGAGCTTATTCCGGTTGCTTTCGGAACAAAATGGCAATCTGTAAACGTTGTAACTCTTAACCAGAGTATTTTTGACCAGAGAGTTTTTATTGGTCTTAAGGCTGCAAAATCAACACGGGAATTTTACCTTTTGAATTCTGAATTAACCAATGAGCAGATCATTGAGAATGTAGCTACGGCATACTATCAGGTATTCGTTCAGGAAGAGAATCTTAAAACCGTGCAAGAAAGCTATGCCAATACTGAACGGGTAAGAAATGTAATCAAGAGTCTCGTAGATAATGGATTGGCAAAACCAATCGATTTGGATCGTACCAATGTTCAGCTTACCAATATAGGATCCAATAAGCAGCAGCTGATTAATGCTGTTGAAGTTTCAAAAAATTCTTTGAAGTTTTATATGGGAGTTCCTATTGAGACGTCTATTGAGCTTGAAGAAAAAGAGATTGTACCTAATCCGGAATTATTGGCAACAACTGTCAATTTGGAGACCCGTTCAGAATTAAAAGTTTTAAATAAACAGAAAGAACTTTTAGAATATAGTAAAAGAGCAACTGTAGCTAATCTTTATCCCACGGTAGGACTTAATGCCAACTATGGATGGCAGGGATTAGGGAATAAATTTCCTTATACTACAGGATCCAGCCAGGGAACTACCTGGGGTGATTATGCTTCAATTGGTGTAGCCATCAAGATTCCTATTTTCATGGGTGGGGCTACCAAATCTCAGATTCAACAGGCAGAAATTGATATTCTGGATCTGGATCAGGACATCCAGAATAAAAAGCTCAACCTTAGTTTAGATTATAAAAATGCGATTTCTAATATGGAAAATGCTATAATCAATATTCAAAGTATGAAAGATAATGTGGACCTGGCAGAAAAAGTACAGAAGAATACCCAGTCTAACTATCAATATGGATTGGCAACACTTACTGAAGTATTGGATACTGAAAACTCGCTTACACAGGCTAAACAGAACTATTCTAATGCATTGCTGGACTATAAACAAGCCGAGATCAAGGTAATTAAAGCGAAAGGAGAGTTAAACACATTACAAAATCAATAATAGACAATGAAAAAAACTTTAATATATATCATCGTAGCAGCTGTACTTGTAGGTTTGGCCGCTTATAAGATTGCTGGCAACAAAGAAAAACAGACTAAGGAAGTAAAGGAGGTTGCCAAGCAGGTAGATAAAATCAACGTAAATATTGTAACCGTTACAAGAGAAAATATTGATACGGACTACTCGGCAAACGGAACATTCCTTCCTAAGCAGGAAATGAACCAGTCTTCTGAAATTGCAGGTCGTATTGTCAATGTTCTGGTAAAAGAAGGCTCCAGAGTTTCTGCCGGACAGGTTTTAGCAACAATCAAAAGAGATGCTATCGAAGTAGACGTTTCGCAGGCTCAAAATAACCTTCAGAACGCGATCATAGATAACCAACGCTACGAAAACGCATTCAAAACAGGTGGTGTTACAAAACAACAGCTTGATAACTCAAGACTGCAGCTGAAAAATATGCAGGCTGCCGTTAAAGCTCAGGGAGTAAGAGTAAATGATACAAGCATCCGTGCAGGTATCAGCGGTACGATCAATAAAAAAATGGTAGAGCCTGGAACGGTTGTTTCCATTGGAACTTCAATGTTTGAAATTGTGAATATCAATAGCTTAAAATTGTCTGTATTAGTAGATGAAAGCCAGATCGGAAAAATTCAGATGGGTCAGGAAGTTCCAATTAAAGTAAACGTTTTACCTGAAGATTCTTTCGTAGGTAGAATTACATTTATTGCTCCAAAAAGTGATGCTTCTTTAAATTTCCCTGTTGAAATCGAAGTTCAGAACAGAGGGAATTTAAAGGCGGGTATGTATGCCACTGCTACCTTTAAAACAAACAACGGTGCCGCTACTCAGAATATGCTTACAGTTCCTGCTGAGGCGTTTGTAAACGGGGTAAGTTCAGGACAGCTTTTCGTTGTTCAGAATGGTGTTGCCAAATTGATCAAAGTGACTGTAGGAAAAGTTTACGGTGATAAAGTTCAGGTACTAAGCGGACTGAATGATGGCGAGCAGGTAGTAACCAGCGGACAGATCAACCTGGACAATGGTTCTAAAGTAAACATTATAAAGTAGTAGGTTTATGAAGTTAGCAGAAATATCGATTAAAAGACCATCGTTGGTTATTGTATTATTTACAATTCTGACGTTGGGGGGTATCCTGAGTTATACGCTCATGGGATACGAATTGATTCCGAAGTTTGAAACCAATATGGTAACAATTTCTACGGTGTATCCGGGAGCTTCACCGGCAGAGGTGGAAACCTCCGTCACCCGGAAGATTGAAGATGCAGTGGGATCTTTGGAAAACGTAAAAAAAGTAGAATCTTCTTCATATGAAAGTTTGTCTGTTATCATGGTTCAGCTGAACGATGGGGCAGATGTAGACTACGCTTTGAATGATGCCCAGAGAAAGGTAAATGCTATTCTGGCAGACCTTCCGGAAGATGTGAAAGCACCGTCCCTGAATAAGTTCTCCTTAGACGACTTACCAATTATTACGATGAGTATTTCATCTGATAAACTGAACAGCAAAGATCTTTATGATCTATTAGATAAGAAAATAGAACCTATCTTTTCCCGTGTTAACGGAGTCGCACAGGTAGACCTTGTAGGTGGACAGGAAAGAGAAATCCAGGTGAATCTGGATGAAAAGAAATTGCAGGGGTACGGACTTTCAATAGCAGATGTACAACAGTCTATTCTTTCATCAAACCTTGATTTCCCTACAGGTAGTTTGAAAACCAGAACTGCAAAATCTACCATCAGACTATCCGGAAAATACAAGTCAATTGAGGAAATGAACAATCTTGTAGTTTCTAATAAAAATGGAGCTCAGGTTCGTTTATCTGATGTAGCAACCGTTTTTGACGCTCAGAAAGACGTTGAAAAAGTAGCAAGATTCAATCAGTTTCCGACCATTTTGATGCAGGTTAAAAAACAGTCTGATGCCAATGCCGTTGCAGTGTCTGAAAGTGTTCAGAAGACGATTAAAACGGTAGAAGAAGCGTATAAAGTTCAGGGAGTGAAAGTGAAAATCGTAAATGATACAACAGAGTTCACCCTGGAATCAGCCAACCACGTAATTTTCGACTTATTCCTTGCGATTATTCTTGTGGCCATTGTGATGCTATTATTCCTTCACAGTATCAGAAACGCATTTATTGTAATGGTTTCTATCCCGGCTTCCCTTATAGCTGCATTCATTGGAATGAACTTAATGGGGTATACTCTGAACCTTATGAGTTTACTGGGACTCTCGCTGGTAGTAGGTATCCTTGTGGATGATGCGATCGTAGTACTGGAAAACATCTACCGTCACATGGAGATGGGGAAAAGTAAGATCAGAGCAGCTTATGACGGAGCTTCAGAAATCGGGTTTACCGTTGCTGCGATTACTTTAGTAATTGTAGTGGTATTCCTGCCAATTGCGATGAGCTCAGGGCTTGTAGCGAACATTCTTGCCCAATTCTGCGTCACGGTAGTAATTGCAACCTTATTATCATTGTTAGCTTCATTTACCATCATTCCTTGGTTATCATCAAGATTTGGTAAACTAGAACACTTAACAGGTAAAAACTGGTTTGAGAAATTCATCCTTTGGTTTGAAGGGTTAATTGATAAGTTTACACACTGGATTACCGGTATTCTTGAATGGTGTTTGAAAACTACCTTAAGAAGAGTTTCAACGGTGATTATCACATTCATTGTTTTGATCAGTTCATTCATGCTGGTAGCATTCGGTTTCATTGGGGGTGAATTCTTCCCGCCAATTGACCGTGGTCAGTTCCTGGTACAGATGGAGCTTTCGAAAGATGCAACAGTTGAAAAAACAAATCAGTTAACATTAGATGTTGAGAAGTTTTTAAGAAACGATAAAGATGTTGTGGATTTGATTACTACAGTAGGACAGCAGTCAACAGGTTTTGGAGGAGCTCAGGCAACTACATACCAGTCTGAGGTTCAGGTAAACCTGACAGATAAATCTGAACGTTCTGAAAGTACCAACATCAAAGCTGCGAAAATAAAAAGACAGTTAGAAGAGAAGTTCACTGGAGTTGAGTTCAAAACAGCTCCAATCGGTATTATGGGTGCAGAAAATGCTCCAATCGAAATGGTGGTAACCGCTCCGGATAATGCAACAGCAGTAAAAGAAGCAACCAGAATTTTAGAATTACTGAAAAAAGTTCCGGGAGCAGTAGATGCAGAATTATCTACAGATTCAGGAAACCCTGAAGTACAGGTAAGTATTGACAGAGATAAAATGGCTTCTTTAGGCTTAAATCTTTCAAGTGTAGGACAGACAATGCAGACAGCATTTAATGGAAATACCGATGGAAAATTCAGAGCCGGAGAATATGAATATGATATCAACATCCGTTTTGGAGATGTCAACAGACAATCTATTGATGATGTTAAAAACCTTATGTTTACAAACCCTCAGGGACAGCAGGTTCGTTTGAGCCAGTTTGCTGATGTGAAGATGGGTTCAGGACCAAGTTTGCTTGAACGTAGAGACAAATCTCCATCCGTAAAAGTAAGAGCAAAAGCGGTAGGTAGACCTGTAGGTGACGTGGCAAACGAGTGGGCTAAGCAGTTCATGGACAGCAAGAAGAAACCTGTAGGTGTAGACTACATCTGGAGTGGAGATATGGAAAACCAGCAGGAAGGTTTCGGTACGTTAGGTATTGCGTTATTAGCAGCTATCGTATTGGTATACCTGGTAATGGTTTCCCTGTATGACAGTTTCGTTTATCCGTTTGTGGTATTGTTCTCAATTCCATTGGCGATGATCGGGGTAATGGTAATCCTTGCTTTAACAGCTAACTCATTGAACATCTTTACCATGTTGGGTATGATCATGTTGATTGGTCTGGTAGCGAAGAACGCGATCCTTATCGTTGACTTTACCAATGCCAGAAAAGCAGCGGGATCCAACACTCACGATGCTTTGATTCAGGCCAACCACGCACGTCTTCGTCCGATTTTGATGACAACCATTGCCATGATCTTCGGTATGTTACCAATCGCATTGGCATCAGGAGCGGGAGCGGAAATGAACAAAGGTCTTGCATGGGTGGTAATCGGTGGTTTGACATCGTCACTATTCCTTACCCTGATCATTGTACCGGTAGTATACTCTTTATTTGACTCTATTCTACGCAGAATGGGGAAAGATACCAAAGTTGACTATGAAGCTGAAATGAAGGCTGAATATGACCACAGAGAACTAAGTGAGGACGGATATACTCCTAAACATTTAGACTAAAAATAACAACCTTCAATTAACCGAAAGCGCTTCAGAATTTCTGAGGCGCTTTTTTAGTTTTAAATAAGCTTATCTGAGGAAAAAATACAGAGAGGAAAATAAGCGTAAATTTCGTCAGCCTATAATACGCAATAAAATTAAACATTCTCATCTGCTAAGTGTGAAATTTTATTACATATAATGTTGCATCTTTCATCCCATTTTTCCATTGTAATTTGAGCCTTTTCGATTTTCCAATAAAACAAAAAAAGACTTCCGGAATATGCCGAAAGTCTTTATATATTTCTATTTGAAAAAAATTAATCTGCCATGGCCTCTCCGGACTTTCTGTAGATAAAGTTTCCGTAGATATGTCTTCTTGCAAAACGGCTTGGAGAATCAGCATTTACCATTTTGATATAGGTATTTCTTGGAACACCGATATATTCGTACATATTGCCGTTCAAATGCTGAACCTTCAACACTGCTTTTTCAAGATAAAAATCCTGAATATTAGATTTTGTGATGGTTTCAGTATATTCCTCTTTATATTTTTCCTGTGTTTCAGGATTAATGCTTACCAAAAAATGATAGGCTTCAATCACAGATTTACTTTTTTCTTCGGCTTCCAGTTTTCCGGATTCATCATTGATAAACTTATCAGGATGTGTATCTTTCATCACATTTCTGTAAATCGTTTTTAATTCTTTTAAAGTAGCATTTTTGTCTACCCCAAGAAGTGTTCTGTGCTCACCAATTTTTTTCATAGGTATTCCTTATTTTCGGGGTGCAAAATTAAGAAATTAAATCCATAAAATCATAACTTATTCATTATTAATTTATTTGAGGCTTACGGGAGTGCTTTTATAATGTAGGTATATGATTGTGAACACTGAAGTTATGTTCTTTTTTACTTATATTTTTTTAGTTGCTTACCGCATAATCCCTGGAAGGATCTCTTCTTAACACTGCGAAGACCGTCTTTCCAGTGTTAAGAAGACTGTCTTTCCCGCCCGAAGAAGAATCACTTCTTAAATAACTGGAAAAACAGTTAACTCTACTGTGTATAATGAAGTGTATACCATGTTCTATTGTCAGAGGTTAGCAGTAGTAATACTAGTTAAATTCTGAGTATAGGTTTTTATTCAGCTTAAAATAAATATACTTATTCTTAAAATCGATAATGGTATTGAACCGTTTTAAGAATTTATTTCCAAAAAAACCTGCCATCTTTTCAGTGGAATCCATTCCTTCTGTGGAGACGGAGAGCGTAATCGGAACATTGTAAAGATATTTCTGAGCAAATTTGACAGAGGGGCAAAGGACAACAAGCATTTCGTATACAGATCCGTCTGAGCCCTGAGCTGTAGCTTTCCCCACTTTTTTCATCACATTAGCCAGATCGTTTTTCTTTGCAAAGGGTGAAGGCATGGTGAGCGCATCATCCGCTCCGCTGTCCAGACCGAAAAATCCAGAATATTCCTTGCCGTTTGCCGTGATACTGCTTTCTATGCATGGATAGTTGTCAATCAGATGTAGTTTCATTTTTTCATATCCTGAGAAATTGACAGAAGGATCATTTTCATCATAAAAACGGATTTCTTTTTGATGATAATTAATTTCAATAATTTTCCCTATCATCATGTCTGTTCCGAAAACACCGTCAAAATTAGCGTTGTTATAAGGAATCATGGTAAGTTGTATATTGGTTTTCTGTATATTTCCGAACTCTACAGTATTGTTGGAGCTGTATTCAACGGGATTCATTCCGTTTGATCCTCTGTTTTCAGATTTCCCGTCAATTTTCAAAGGTATTTTTTTCTTTGAATTGATGTTAATTACAGAACCGTCTGCACCGGTATCAAAAAGAAACCTGATGCTGTCGGTTTTATTAACTTTACAATACATATAAATCGAATTTTTTTCCAGAGAAAAAGGTATCACTGTAGGTATTTTTTGTGCTATTACTCCTATACTAAACAGGAATGTCAGAAAAATACAAATAGGTTTCATGAGACTGTGTTATTAGATTCACGAAAATAGGTGGAATTGTAACTTTCACAAAGAAATAACGGAGCGTTAACCGATGATTAACCGTTCCTTAACTGTTCTGGGGGAGTTCGACCTCTCATTATTAAATAAAAAAACAGCGCCCAAACCGGACACTGTTATTATTATCTTTATCTTTCTTTCAATAAGCTCTATGGCTCATCACAATTCCTTTTCAGCTTTGTGAAGATCTTGTCAAAATCCTTATAAACTACTTCTTCATCCTCACGTTTCTGCCTGAAGCTGCTGTTGGCACAGTTATGAAAACCCAGACCAATCATATCAATCATTGCATAATCCTCTTTCTGCGGATCATTCATTTTAATATTAAATCTGGCCATTACCCCTTTAGGGTCAGAATTGTTTTTACTTTTAAGCTCAGTATAATTTTTCCATGCTGCAAACATGGCTTCTCTGTCCGGAGATGAGATGGCATCAATATGTTCTTTGCATGTTGTATAATATTTACTGTTTTTAAGGGTGGAGGGATCAGAATACGCCATGATTTCCTCTTTATTCAGCTGGTATTCGTTCTCAAAAGACTGAATGGTTTCTTCCTGAAGCTTTTTCCACATAGGAAGGTCTATTACCTTCAGGCTGTATAGTTCCTTTTTCTTTTCCTGATACTGTTTTTCCAGGTCTTCTAAGTAAGTTTCTCTGTTTTTACGGATTTCTTCAAGTTGAGAAAGCTTAAAAACAGGACGGATGTCAAACTGAACGCCGTTGAATTGATATAAAAGTTTATTAACGCCGTCTATTTCCTCTTTTTTATACTTAATAGAATCAAAATATCCTTTGTTGTCACAATTGAAAGTCTGATAGCTATAAGGTGCCAGATTGCTTGTTTTTGCAGGAGTCTTTTGCCCCCATATACCAATGGATAAGGCCAAAGAAAGCCCGATCATCATTTTTTTCATGCGCATAGTTGTTGAAAGAATCCGAATTTTCTGAATTTCTATGCAAAATTAAGGCTTTAAATTTGAAATCTAAAGAATTAAATAGATTTTCTCAATTGATTTTCCATTTTTTATAAAGATTTTGTAGCGAAGCTTTTATGTTTTGTAGAACACTTCCGGTTAAAGCCTTTAACTATCGGAGATACAGGAAACACCAGGATGAAATTACATAATAAAAAAGCAAGACAGTACCGGAATTTTGGGCACTTGATTTACAAAGTTTTTAAACATAATTGCTCACTTCAATAAGATTCTGATCCGGATCACGGAAATAGACCGATTTTATTTTTCCCACAGCACCGGTTCGGTCTACAATTCCCTCAATGATCTCTACATTTTTCTGCTTTAGCTCTTTCATTATTTCATGAATATCTGTTCTGGCAATAAAACAAAGGTCCGCAGAACCACAGGTGGGTGTTTCTGCTTTAGGTTCAAATTCCTGCCCTTTCTGATGGAGATTAATTTTTTGATTTCCAAAAATCAAAGCTTTTCTGTTATCCCCGAAGGTAACCACTTCAAATCCCATGATTTGGGTATAAAATTCAATAGTTGTGTTGATATCGGCTACGGTTAGGACAAGATGATCCAGATTTTTTATTTCCATAATTTACTTTTTATTTTAAACACAATTTCCTTTCAAAAATAAAGCTATACAAGAGTCTTCTGTAGAAATATTAATTGTTTTTTTGTATTAAAAATAATAGATTTACATAAATTAATACCTATGATATTTTTTTTCCTACTCTTTGTTGTTACCATGTTTGCAGGAATTTCTTACCTGATCATGCGTTTTTGTACAAGATGGACAAAGAAGAGTAAATATGAAGTACTTTTTAATACCTTATTATTCATCGGATCATTTTTTCTGATATCATTTCTCAGTCTTTATATTTTCTTTGCCAATGTTAATTTTTCCCGATAAGAGACATTTTAAATAATACTTATTACCTCAATTAATTATATGATTTTCGACTGGATTTATATTTTTATCCTCTCTTTTTTCCTGTTTATTCTTGCTCTTTTTGCAGGGATGTCCTATCTGGTGATGCGTCTTTTTAATCAATGGACTCATAAACATAGATATAAAGTGCTTTTAAATACGACAATATTCATGATCATTTCTTTTGATATTGGTTATCAGTCTTTATATTTGTTTTAAAACCGTTGCTATTGATCGATAGAGCAGAGTTTCTTTTAAGAATTAAATAAGCAATGATAAGATTAATGAAAAGGGCCATCCATACATTCAAACCATAGAAAAGTTCATAATTATGAAGCTTTTCATTGTAAAAAAGATTCTTAATAATTCTGAAGGTGATAGCGGTTGTAGTGACAGCATAACTTAAAATCATGTAATTCCTGTGCCTCGTTATATTCCCTTTTTTGATGGAAAGCACTGCTGCTACGGTCAGATAGGCCCAAAGGAAATCCTGTATCAGAAAACCTGTGATTCCGATGAGTCCTCCATTCGAAAAGAGACCCAGAACAAAGCAGGCAGGAACATTAATGATGAGGATATTGTAAACATACATTTTGCCAATGATCTTATGAAGCTTTCTGTTTTCAGTTAAGAACTGATTCGAAAACTGAGTGAGCCCTGCCAAAAGGCAAAGCGTTATTGAAAAAATATGGACATAGAAAAAAAACATCCAATACGGATTGCTGACTACTTGTTGCTTAAAGAGTAGAAAACCTATATTTTTTTCAAAAGAAGTATATTGGGAAATCGTCTTCAGCATCAGAATACTGAAAATCATAACTGAAAATAAAGCTATTACTGTGACGATTTTTATTCCCAAAGACTTTTTCATTGCAATATTGTAAACTAATCTTTCAAAATTTCTTTGATTTGGTTTTCAAGGTCATCCATGTTTTCAAATTTTCTTAGTTCCAGAGATTTTCCTGTATTCCTAAGTTCTTCAATACTGTCAAGAATAACTTCGAGAGGCTCTGCTTCATAACCAATAAGGTTGCTGTCAAAATTGGTTCCAACGATAAACCCGTCATTGTTCATTCCTAAACACCAGTTTTCTATAAATTCTGTCAGGCCGACAGGGGATACCTCATAATGATCCCATTCCTGCTCAACACATGACTTTGCTCTTGCAGCATCAGACCAGAAACAAACGATCTTTGCAGGTTCGCCATCTTCATATTCTATCTCGCTGGAGTAGGATGTAGCATATCCACTTTCATCCTTTAAGGCATATACGGTTTCTGTTTCACTGATTTTTTTAATGAAATCTTTATAACGGTTTTTGACGGTAATGTGGTCCTGTATCATTTTAAAAGTAATTATTATAGACTATATGGGAATTTCTTTCTTGTAGAGTTAGTTCAAAACTATATAATATTTTTAAGTCTTAGATATTGCAGCAGCATAATTGTTTTGGCATCCATGATTTCTCCGTTATCTATCATAGAAAGTGCCTGATTAAAAGGAAGTTCTAAAACTTCAATATTCTCACCTTCTTCTTGCAGACCGCCGCCATCAGCAATTTTCATTTCATTTGAATATTCTGCAATAAAGAAGTGAAGAATCTCGGTTACAGATCCGGGGGACATATATGCCTCAAATACTTTTTCTACTTTTGAGATTTTATAACCTGTTTCTTCCTCTGTTTCCCGTTTGATGCAGTCTTCGGGATTGTCATTGTCCAAAAGTCCCGCACAGGCTTCAATCAGCATTCCTGTAGAATTTCCATTGATATAAGTAGGTAGTCTGAATTGTCTGGTCAGGATAACGGTATTGGAAACTTTGTTATAAAGTAGAATAACTGCTCCGTTTCCACGGTCATAAGCTTCTCTGCTTTGGGTTTCTGTAGTTCCGTCGTTTTTTAGAATATCATAAGTCACTTTATTTAAAGTGTACCAGTTGTCAGAAAGAATTTCCGTTTTTAATATTTTTATTTTACTGTTTTGCATAAGAGTTTTTTCCATGGTATATTGAAATTGTTTTGTAACAATTTCTAAATTTTGGGATTTATTTGTGATGATTTTTTAAAACTTAAAAAATTAATGGTTCTTTAGAATGAAAGTGAGCTTGGAGTTTCTGATGAAATCTTCCACAGAAGTCCCAATGGCAGCATTTTTATTGGTGAGTTCTATCAGATACGTAGTAGTCCCTGGCGATCTGCCATCTTTACAAATGAGATTGAATACTTTCACTTTGGGATCTGAACTTAGAAAACTCAGATAATGAGTATCGTTTATTGTCATATTGGAAACATCAAAAGAAGCTCGGGGATCTTTTTGAAGTTTGAAAAATTTCCTCTGCATTTTGTCAGTGGTATCCGTGAGGAATTTGTCCATTTGATAATCCGTTAAAAGCTGTGGATAGATAATACCTTCCTGAAGCAGTATTTTTGTCTGATTATCACTTTTATCGTAGTAAATAATCTTATCATCAAACATTACCAGATTATCTTTTACAGTGATTTTTCCTGCAAATTTTTTATAGTTTTTCTTTTTATATTCATTTTTGTACTGCTCGGTAATAGCTTTCTCCTTTGAATTTAATACTCCGCTTTTCTGCCCAAAAATGGAAACAGAAAGTATTAGAAGAAGAATCAACATGAATTGTTTTTCCATAATATTAAATTATTTTTCATTATTTAATAAATTATCAAGTGCTTCCTTCAAATCCGGAAACTGAAATTGAAATCCTGTCTCCCGAATTTTCTTTGAAGAAGCCCTTGAGCCTTCCAATATAGCACTAGCCAGTTCTCCAAATATCAATTTTAAAATAAATGCGGGAACATTAGGCATCCATAAAGGCTTGTTGAGTACTTCAGCAATTTTTTCAGTCAAATCCTTATTAGTAGCATGTTGTGGCGAAACAGCATTATAAGCACCATCCAGCAGTGAGTTTTTTAAAGACAGTTCATATATGGAGCAGATATCCTCAATATGAATCCATGGCATATATTGCTTGCCGTTTCCTAATGGAGAACCAATATAATATTGAATAGGAGGAACCATTTTCTTTAATGCACCCTCTTTTTCAGAAAGAACAACCGCTGTTCTTATTTTAACAACTCTTTCAGCAAGATTCTGTTCTTTAAAATCATCGGCAGCCTTTTCCCACAGAACAACAACTTCACTCAAAAAGTCATTTCCCGGCGGATCGTTTTCTGTGAAAATTTTTTCGGTAGTTTCTGTACCGTAAAAATTAATTCCGGAAGCTGAAATAAAAGATTTAAGTTTAATCTTATTTTTCTTTAATGCAGTTCGAAGTAATGCTGCTGAATCAATTCTGCTGGAAATCAGTTCTTTTTTCCTTTCCTCTGTCCAGCGCTTTTCTGAGATATTGGCACCGGCCAGGTGAATGATATGAGAAACGTTGTCCAAAGCAGCTTCATCAATAGTTCCTTTTCTGATATCCCATTCATACTCATTAGAATGTTCCTTTTTTCTGGTTAGAAACCTGAGTTCATATTCTTTTTCTATCTTTTTTGCCAGCTGCCTGGCAATCATGCCGCTGGCTCCGGTGATGAGAACAATTTCTTTCATAGTAGTACATTTAATGGGATGCAGGCTTTATTATGTCTGGCTTTTTACAATCAGAATAAAATCATCTTCCAGAAGTTTATAGCCATAATCATAAATAAATTTGTATTCAGAACCATTTTTATAAACTTTCAGATTGGTGAAATAATCAAAATCAAAACCCAGACCATCCAGCCTGGATTTTGCAACTTTTGTTTTCCCGTCAATATTAATATCCATAAGAATACGATAATTTTTTCGGAGTTTGTTGTTGACATTCCGCATCAGATTCGTAGAATCTTTATTCTGTTTGTTGTTGTAGGCATTTCGGCAGGCATCATTACAGAACTTTTTATCAGACCTTCCGATTATTTTTTCGCCACATTCAAGGCAGTTCATAATGTACTTATTTTGTGTGGTGGGTATGTCTTTTTTTCAGCAGCCTCTTAAAACTGCTGTGGGAAGGGTAGCTCCTGTTGGGCGTTATATTGTTGAAAAATAAAGCCACAAGAAGCAGGATAATACACCCCGAAAGAACAGGGGAGATAACGTACCAATATCCCAATTCCGGAATTTTACCGGTAGAACTTACAGCGATTAATGCTGTAGCACCACCTGGTGGATGAAGGGTTTTTGTATATTGCATCAGCACAATAGAAAAAGCAACGGCTAGCGGTGCAGTAAGCCAGATGATATCCGGGACAATCTTATAAACCGTAACGCCCACAATAGCGGAAAGTACGTGTCCTCCTATCAGGTTTCTGGGTTGAGCCAGAGGGCTCTGAATAGCTCCGTAAATAAGGACACTGGATGCTCCGAAAGAACCGATCAGAAATATATTTTCTGTCTGTGCCAGAGAATGGGACTGGATAAATGCAATAATCCCGATCCCGAAAAATGCGCCCAAAAATGACCAGAAATGCTCCTTATAATCAACAAGCGTTTCTTTATAGATCACATACTTTGAGACTCTGAATGTCCTTTTTATAGTCTTCTTCATGTAGTCTTCTTTATTTATTATTTTAATTCAAAGATACGGAATTATCCGTTTGTAAATGGATAGTATTGGGTATCAGAAACTTTTACACATTTACTTTTTATTTGATGTACGGAAACCCGTAATAAGGTCTTTGAAAATAAATATATATTGCAATTTATAAATATTAAAAAATAAATAATGAAATTATTGGTTCATTCAGATAATCCTGTAAAGCTTAGGGATGCTATAGAAAATTATCTGAAAAGTGATGAAAGTATATGGCTATACATTGATGATTACAAAACAAATGTAGGGACAACCCGACCGGTATTTACTCATAAATCCAAAAACTATAAAGATAAAGCGAAGTTTGTAGTTTATGCCCAGTCAGATTCAAATAGAGTTTTATTTTACTTTACTGATAAAGAAAGCTCTCAGGTGGAAGCTCAATATATGGGAATGCTTATTCCTTTGATAATGAATAATTTCCCCAATAATTTCACTTCAATATCTGTAGAGAAATAGATGAAAAATATTTTGGAAGATGATTATGTAGAAAATTAAGACACAGGTTGTATCATTTATCGTGAACAGTGTCTTAGTTTTCCCAGTGATTTACAGAAAAAGATATTAAAATATTTTAATATCATAAATGGCGACTAATCCTGATGATACCGGAATTTTATTATCCTGCAGATAATTTCCTGCTTTAAAATAAACGGCTTCTGATTTCCAGCTGTCTCCCAGCGTATAATTAGTAGTTTGCTGATTGATTTTTACCTGAACATCTAAACCATACTGTTGAATACTGTATTCAAAAGCCTGTCCTAAGGGAACATTTTTCAAAAGAGTGACACGATCTTCTTTACCATTCACCTCTTTTTTGAAACCTGCCTGCAACTCGCCGTTGTTCCACCACAGTTTTACTGCTTCTGTACCTTTTGAACTTCCGTGAATCTGCCCGATAATAATCTTTCCGGAGCTAGGTTGTTTCAAAACAGACATTTTTACATGCAAAGTATGCTTGTTTTCAAAATGCCATTCATCAGTTTGGCGTAATTCCGTTCTGGGATAATGAGACCCTTTGGTTGCTTGTCCATCCGAAGAACAAAAGAAACGGATACTTTTATCCTCACTGGAATAGTAGAAATTTTCTGATGAGAATTGGGCTATTTCAGAACCTTTGATAATGGCGATAGAATTGTTTTTCGGAACCGGAAGCTGAAGATTAAAACCTGTCAGATCAAACTGGGCCTGAGGAGCTTTAGCATAGATGTTTTTCTGTGCATGAAAAAGCATAGGACACATTACAAATAATCCACAATTTACTATGATTTTAAAGAAGTTCTTCATAGCCGGTTTTATTAAAAGTTAAAAAGTACATACGAATTTAGATATTTTTACTGATAAGATTCTCATCCAGGACATTTTTTTTGGCTTATGGATTTAAAATATAAAAACAGAAAGTCAATTTGACTTTCTGTTTTTATATCAGTGCTGAAATTTAAATGTAAATTATCCTGCAACCAGTTCTTCTGTGTAAACAAAACCTTCATAACAAGCATTATAAATGGCTTTCAATTCGTCTAACGATGGAACTCTAGGGTTGAAACCCGTACAAGGATCTGCCAGCGCATTTTTTGCAATATAATCCAGGTTTTTATCCCAATCTTCTCTTGAAATTCCAAACTCTTTTATTGCAGATTGATTGTTAACTTCAGAGCGTAACGTTTCAATTGCCTGAGCCAGATCTTCTGCTGTTTCTTTACCGATAACCTTGGCTAAATCAGGAAAACGTTCTGTGGCCTGTGCATTATAACGGATAACATTAGGAAGGAAAATCGCATTAGAAGCTCCATGAGGGATTCCGTATAAGGCTCCAACCTGGTGAGACAATGAATGTACAATTCCCAGCCATGCATTATTAAATGCTAAACCTGCCATAAAAGAAGCATCATGCATATTCTGACGGGCAGTGATATTGGTGGGATTTTCTACAGCTTCTTTTAAATTATTAAAAACAATCTCCAGACCGCCTTTTGAAAGAGCATCTGCAATATTGTTGTTTATATTAGAAACATAAGCTTCTACACAGTGAGTCAACGCATCAAGACCTGTATTTGAAGTCACGTGAGTTGGCATTGAAGCACAGATTTCTCCATCCACAATAGCAATATCCGGTGTTAATTCATAAGAAACGATAGGATATTTTACCCCTTTCTCTCTGTCTGTAATCACGGCAAGGCCTGTTGTTTCAGTTCCTGTTCCACTCGTAGATGGAATGGCGATAAATTTTGCTTTATTTCTTAAAACCGGAACTGTGAAAGGTTTGGTCATTGCATCAAAATCGGCATGAGGATATTCATAAAACACCCACATGATTTTTGCAGCATCAATCGCTGAGCAGCCTCCTAAGCCAATAATCCAGTCCGGTTCAAATGATTGGATAAGTTCAGCCCCTTTCAGGCAGGTTGCAGAGGATGGATCTTCTTCCACACCTTCGAAAACCTGGGTTTCGATCCCGGCTTCAGTAAGGTAAGCAACAGCTTTATCCAGAGTTCCGCTCTTTCTCATAGAACTTCCTCCGGTTACGATTACCGCTTTTTTACCTTTAATATTCGCTAATTCCGAAAGACTTCCTGCACCGTGGAAAACTTCTCCTGCTATAAATAATTTGCTCATTTTTTTTACTTAATTTTTAATGAGACAAAATTAGATAAGCCTGAATGGAAGATGTTATACAAACAGGATTATGTGTTATACATTTGCGCCAATTCCTGCTGAAGTTCGGTAGGCGTTTCTTTCAGTTTTGCTTTTACAAATTTGTTGAGAGCAGAAGGAGAATTGAAACCGAGGTCAAAAGCAATTTCCTTGTGAGAGAGATCAGAAAACATCAACTGGCGTTTTATTTCAATTAAAATTCGGTTATGAATTGCCTGTATAGCTGTTTCTCCACAATGTTTCTTCGTGATGGAATTTAATTTCTTTGTAGTAATGGCCAGTTCATCAGCATAGTATTGTACCGTTCTGTATTGTTTATAATGCTCATTTAATAATTTTTTAAATCGCACATAGATCGGCTTATCAGTTGTTTCTTTATATAAAATAGGATGCAGCCCGTGAACAGATTCTATCAGGCTTAACAGAAAAATCTTAATTTGAAATCTTGCCTGTTCCTTTTTAATAAGACTTGGATTCTGATAAATTTCCTTGATGATAGAAATTGTATACAAACTTTGCTGAAAATCTTCTGAAGATAAAATGGTGCAGTGAAGTTGTGTAGAAAGATTTACATTGTAAGTACTCAGTTCATTTTTCAAAATATCTGAACAGAATAATATTTCTTCAAACAAAATGATTTTTCCTTTCAGGTCTTCACTTATATCAGAAATAAAATGCACCTGCTCCGGAAATACTACCGATATTTTTCCGGGTTTCAAAAAATGAATTTTGTCTTCAATATGAAGCTGTAGCGTTCCGCTTTCAATGACGATAATCAGGAAATGATCTTTTTTGTGAGGTTTGAAATAATCATTCAAATATTCTTTTCTTAAATCGAAGATGCGAAAAGAAAGATTTTTATCTTCCTCTTTTTGAATATTCTTTTTAATTTCTAACTTCTTCATATTTTCATTTCGTTATTTTCAAAAAATCTCATGGCATTCGGTGTCAATAAAAAATCAGAATAGAAGAATTCTACTCTGATTGGTATATGTTTTTTGCACCAATTGCTGATACTGAAAATTTCTCCTTTCGTTTTCTACTTTTTCAGTCTGCTGATTTCCTCTTTCAGCAAAACAATATATTCCTGCATCGTTTTAATGATCTCTATGCTTAATTCATTATTGATATACCCCATATTGTTGGCAGAAAAACCACTATTACCAATGTTTGCACCAGGGCTGTCATTAAACACAGGATTCTCTATAATAACTTTTGCTTCATCCTCTTCATAAATTTCCTCAACAGGAACTTCTAAAAAACTGGCAAGTTTGGTCCATTCTGCCTGTGTTACAGATACAACACCGCTTTCTTTCCTGCTATAATTGGAAACGTCAGTTGGGATTACATCAGCCATTTGCTGCTGGGTGTAGCCTTTTCTCTTTCTTACTGTACGGAGTTTTTCTTTTTGCATATTAGACGTTTTTACAAATTTGCAAAAAAAAAATTAAATTATACAGTAAAATTCTTCTATAATAAATAAGGTTTTAATGTTCTTGGATAGCATTTAAATTTATTTTACAAGACGATAATTATGATGTCTTTTTTTTAATCTAATAGGCCTATTTATTTATTTTTTATAACCTCAATAAAATTTCTTCGGCGATTATATCCGGTTACAAACGACTACAAACGAATTTAAGTAGTTTATCACCGGTTATAATGCGTGAGAGTCACAATCTTTGTAACAGAGATTTGAGAAACACAGTGAACGTCTCTTATCTGAATTATTAATATTTAAAATCTAAAAGTTATGTCACTAAGAAACAAAGTAACATTAATAGGTTACACAGGTAAAGAAGTTGAAATGGTAAACTTCGAAAACGGAAACGTGAAAGCAAGTGTCTCTTTAGCCACCAGTGATCATTACACGAATGCTAAAGGCGATAAAGTAGAAGAAACACAATGGCACAATCTGATTGCCTTCGGGAAAACTGCAGAGATCTTTGAGAAATATGTTTCCAAAGGAAAAGAAATTGCTATTGAAGGAAAGCTTACGTACAGATCATACGATGATAAAGACGGAATTAAACGATATATCACGGAGATCCGTGTAGATGAAATTCTTCTTTTGGGAGGCAAATAATTCTAAAAATGCAAATGATGAAAGTAAAAGTTTTTAAAATCAGGCTTCCCGAAGAATTTCTCTTCAAAGATCAGAAAATGCTGGATAGTTTTCTGGAAGAACACGAAATTATGAAAGTAGAAACAGCTTTTGTAAGTGAAGAACGTTATTGGTCTGTAATATTGTATTTTGAAGATGTAAAACTTACAAAAAATACAGTGAAAGAACCAAAGGCAGTTAAATATTCTGCAGAGTATGATTCCTTAAATGCTGATGAGGAAAAGATTTTGGATGCTTTGAAGCTTTGGAGATCAGAGAAAGCACGGGAACAAAATCTCCCTACTTATTTTATAGCGAGTAATAAGGAATTATTGTCTGTAGCGAGGTATAGACCTGCTAAAAAGGAAGAATTGCTGGAGATCAAAGGATTCGGAAAACATAAGATTGAAAATTATGGTGAAGAAATACTGGAGATTTTAGAAAGTATCTGATTTTTTTGGAATAAATGATAACTCAAAAACAAAAGCTGGGGAAGTTTGCTTCTTCAGCTTTGTTATGCTGTGTAAAATTCCGTTCAATTGTGTACTTTTGCATCTATCAAAATGACATACAAGAAATGAAGCCAAGTTTAGCAAAAGGAACAAGAGATTTTACAGCACAGGAAGTTTCCAGAAGAAAATATATCATTAGTATTTTACAGAATAATTTTGAGTTATTCGGGTTTCAGCCATTGGAAACTCCAAGTTTTGAAAATCTTTCTACGTTGACAGGAAAATACGGAGAAGAAGGAGATCGTCTGATTTTTAAAATTTTAAATTCAAGTATTAACGAAGCAAAAGAAGATAAAAAGACTTTAATGCTTCAGGATTTTCAACGGGCATTAGATAAACCTTTTAGCTCAGAAAATCTTACAGACAAAGCCCTTCGTTATGACCTTACGGTACCTTTTGCAAGATTTGTAGCAATGAATCATGGAAAACTGACTTTCCCATTCAAGCGTTCTCAGATACAACCTGTTTGGAGAGCAGACAGACCTCAGAAGGGAAGATACAGAGAGTTTTATCAATGTGATGCGGATGTTGTAGGAAGTGAGAGCTTATTGCAGGAAGTAGAGCTGGTTCAGTTGTATCTGAAATCTTTTGCAGATCTGAAAGTTCCGGTAACCATTCATATGAACAACAGGAAGATTCTTTCCGGATTGGCAGAATATGCAGGAATCACAGATAAACTGATAGACTTTACGGTAGCATTAGATAAACTGGATAAGATCGGAAAAGAAGGAGTTGTACAAGAATTACTGGAAAGAGAAATTGCTCAGGAATCTATTGATAAACTGGATTTCCTATTCAGCCAGTCAGACGATGCGCTGGAAAACCTTCTTCAGCTGAAAGAAAAATTTGCAGGAAATGAGATAGGCCTTAAAGGTGTAGAAGAACTTGAATATGTTCTTACACAATCTCTGAACCTTGGTGTGGATATGCAAAACCTTGTATTTAATATTACCTTGGCAAGAGGACTGGATTATTATACAGGAGCTATTTTCGAAGTGAAAGCAGATGAAGTTGCTATGGGTTCCATTGGTGGCGGTGGCAGATATGATAACCTTACTGAGGTATTTGGTGTTAAAAATATTCCGGGAATTGGAATTTCCTTCGGCCTGGACAGAATTTATCTGGTCATGGAAGAATTGAATCTTTTCCCTGAAGAAGCATCTTCTAAAATAGAATACCTGTTTGCAAATTCTGGAGGTGAGGAAATGACAGAAGCTTTGAAGCTGATCATGCAGGTAAGAGCAAAAGGAATCTCCGCAGAGTTATATCCTGAAAATGCAAAAATCAATAAGCAATTTACGTACGCAGAAAAGAAAGGAATAAAGAAAGTGGTTTTTTTGGGTGAAGAAGAACTTAAAAATAACACCGTTACTTTTAAAGATCTTGAAGCAGGAGAAAAGACAACGGTTTCTTTAGAGGAATTCTTAGGAAATATCACTCAATGAAAAAGATCTTAGTTACTATTTTAATATGCTCGGGAGCTTTGCTGTATTCACAACAGGAAGCTATGAAACTACCTCCTGTGGATAAAATTGATTTTTCTAAAGAAAGTGAAAGAGTCAATATCATTAATATAAAAGTGTTTCCCAAACAGATTTTAAGCTGGAATGTTAAATACTTAAATATTGCATGTGAAGAAGATTTTACTCATATTCCGGAAGAAATAAAAAAATTAAAGAATCTTGAAACTTTCAGCATGAGCGGTGGAACGGGTGTTGCTGTTTTTCCCAATGGCTTTGCAGAGTTGCAAAATCTGAAGGAAATAACAATCTATTCCAATTATATTAAAAAATTCCCTTCTCCGTTTTTAAAACTTAAAAATCTGGAAAAGCTTAGCTTACTGTGCCCATACTTGGAAAGTTATCCGGAAGATCTTGGGAATTTAGGGAATTTAAAATCCTTGAATCTTTTTAATAGAGAATATAAAATGGCTTTTGTTAACGGAAAAGAATTTTATTTTCAGCCTTTGAGTCTTCCTAAAAGCATTAAAAATCTGAAAAAACTGGAGAATTTTTTTGCCACAAAAAATATGTTGAAAAGTATCCCAGAAGAAATTGGGGGAATGGAAAGTCTTAAAATTCTTAATCTGGGAGAGAATTATTTGGAAAATCTTCCTGCTGGTTTTTCAAAGCTTAAGAATTTGATATCTATAGATATAAGTAAAAATAACTTTAAAATATTCCCTTCAGCATTATATGGTGTTGAAAATTTAGAAAGAATAGATTATAATGAAAATGTAATTGAATCTTTTCCTCCGGGAATTGAAAAAATGAGCAAACTCAAGTATTTTTTTGCCACCAAAAGTAGAATAACATCAAAAGCTCTTTCAGAACTCTATAATATACCAAATTTAGAATCTGTAGATCTTTCGGATTGCCAGATTGAAAGCCTGCCTCCCGGAATTGATAAACTTAAACATTTAAAAAATTTAAGTTTTTGGGGTAATAAAATTTCTCCTGAAGAATTAGCCAAGCTAAAAAGAACAATACCCAATGTTAGAATTACGACTGTCAATCCGTACAAGTAATTCTAAACCGAATAATAATTGAATACTATACAACAGATCTCTATAAGGGATCTGTTTTTGTTAATATCAAACAGGTTTAGAATTAAGAGATAAAAGAAAAGTAAGTTTGAAGAATCAGAAGATTTAAATATTTTTGATCTTTAAAATCGGTTTAGAATTTGTAATTTGGATCAGTATTATTAAAACAGAGTTAAAAATAAGCTCTGTATTCACTAAAAAACTTTTAAACATAAAAACCAAATGAACACTATTTGCGCATTGTGTGGAACACCACTTACAGCAACAGATACGCTCGTAGGTAAAAATAAACTTGCGGACGGCGGTTATCTATGTGCCGGATGCTTTACGAAAGCTGTTAATATCAACAGAGACCTTATCAATAATCTCGATCAGTTTTATTTCGCGGAAATTACCGGAATGTTTCTTAAAAGTAAAATAGATGCAAGTCAAAGTCCTGATGGCCACCAGTACACCGGAAGTTATTACCAATATGATGCTCCTTCCAGACTGGACGAAATCAAAGATCAGATTGTAACCCTTAATGCAAGACTCAGCGTCATTGCAGATGAAGAGGTGAATGAGCTGGCTAATATTTTAGACAGAGACGAGAAGCTTTTTGCCATTGCTGAAGGAATAGATCTTCAAAGTAAGAGAGAAGGGATTATTTTTTCAACGCAGAAAAGAATCGCTTTCGTTGATAAAAAATTTCTGGGAGGCATAGCAAAAAATGAATTTTCTCTCCAAAGCATTTCTTCTATTGATCATATCGAGCACCTTTTGTATTCGGTACTAAAGATTAATACAAATGCAGGTGCCTCAGAATTTAAGCTTCATAATAAAAACGATGGAAGAGGATTTGCTGAGATTTTAAAAAAGAATTTCAATTATTCAGAAAAATCATTTAGTCAGAATTCAAGACCATTGGAGGCATTTTCACAAACCATTCCGGATCTGAGTCAGGAAAATATATTCAATACTGGAAAAGAATCATCCGGAACGATCTATGAACAGTTGGAAAAACTTGGAAAGCTAAGAGAAATGGGAATTCTTACTGAAGAAGAGTTTACCGAACAAAAGAAAAAACTGCTGGCTCAACTCTAAATTTCTATTCACTATCAAAAACGGAAAGTACTATAAAAACTCTGAAAAATATAGAAAATGAAGGGGGAGAAAGCCTCAAATATATCCATAATCTGTAATTTGGATAAAAATATACAGAACAGGTTTTGTTTATCTTCTGTTTTGATCTGAAAACTTTTAAACATAAAAATTAGAATGAACACGGATTGTGCTCTATGTGGATCACCATTAACGTCAATGGACACCCTCTTGGGAGAAAATAAGCTCTCAGATGGCGGTGCTCTGTGCAATAAATGCCTGAATAAAGCGACCAATATCAATAAAGATCTGGTATCTGATCTTACGAATTACAGCCTGATACAAATCAGAGATATTGTAGTAAAAGAAAGCATACAGGGGGAAGAACCAACAGAAGAAGAAATTCCTGTACCTGGTAGAGTGACAGAAATTCCCGAATCTGTACTATTTAATTCTACCATAGAAGCTCCCAGTAGAATTGATGAAATAAAAGATCAGATTGCTGCCTTGAATGCTAAGCTCAGCATCTTTGTAAACAGTGAGGTAAATGAACTGGTGAATGTTCTTGATAAAAGTGAGAAAATTATTGCTATTGCGGAAGGAAAATATCTGTATAATAATCTTGAAGGAATTTTGGTTTCCACGGAAAGGCGGGTAGTCTTTGTTGATAAAAAGTTTTTCGGAGGAGTATTTGAAAATGAATTTCCCCTTTGCAAAATTACTTCTATGCAGCATAGCAGTGGTTTGCTTTCATCAGAACTGAAACTATTTACAGAAGGATTTAAAGGTGAATTTAAACTGTATAGCAGAAGTGCAGCAAAAGTTTTCTACGATGCAATACAAAATAATGTTTATACTTCTCAACAACAACAACAACAACAGGTTCAATCTGTACAGCAGACTCAGAAACAGCAAAACAGTTCAGTGAAAAAGGAAGACCCGGCTCTTATATTTGATAAGCTTGAAAAACTAGGCAAACTAAGGGAATCCGGTATTTTAACGGATGAAGAATTTGCAGTACAGAAAAAAAAACTGCTTGATAAATTATAATAATAACAGAAATGAGTAATAATTGTTCATTGTGCAATACGGAATTAACCTCCATGGATACACTTTTGGGAGCTAATGCACTTTCAGACGGAGGTATTTTATGCAATAAATGTCTGGATAAACTAAGCAATATCAACCAAGAATCGCTTTATAACCTCAATAAATTCAGTATTCAGGACATTCATGATATGTTGAGAACAGGAAAAACAGAACCCGTACAGCCACTAATAATAACAGAGCAAAATCTTCCTGTACTGACAACTTCTGAACCTCAAAGTATTTCAAATGAAGTGTTTAAACGCAGAAAGAGAAAAATAAAATATGAACCGCAAAAGCTCAATGCAAATCTTTCTGCTTTTACAAGAGGAGAGATCAAAGAACTCCCTTATCTGATTCCGGAGGATGAAAAAATTATAGCTATCACTGATGCGCAGTTTATTAATACACTGGATGCCGGAGTTTTAGTAGCAACATCTTTAAGGATGATTTCTGTATCAAAATCAATGTTTGGATCTGCCAAAATAAGTGATTATCCTAATGAGACGATCCAATCGGTAAGTTTTATTGCTGATCCGAGATCTCCAGTGGTTAGATTGCATCTGGATGAAAGAATAGTAGAGTTTGAATGCTATATGGATAAGGAAGATGCTGAAAAATTCTATGATATTATAAAAGCAATTTACAATGCTCCCCCAGCAGCTGCTCAGAAACAGATTGCGGAAGTAAATGAAAAACCTGCAGAAGACGTTTTTGAACAGCTGGAGAAATTAGGAAAATTAAGGGAAAACGGTATTTTGACAGATGCAGAATTTGCCGAGCAAAAAAAGAAACTTTTGGAACGCCTCAAATAAAAAGATCATGGAAAATAAAGTTTCTAATGGTTTACTTCAAAAATGGATAACAGCGTGGGCTTTATCTAGAGAATTACCTTTACCTGCCCAATACAAATCCGGTTTTAAAGTAGAGGTGGGTGATGAAAAGCAAAAAGAGCGCTATGTGTTTGCTGAATCTAATGAAGATTTTTTTCAGCTTTCCCAATCAATTACTGAAACATGGGTTTATTTGAAAGTATGTGTACCTCCGCATCAATTCATAGATAAGATACCTGAAAGGTGGGAGCTTCAACCGCAAGGGTATATGATGCATTGCTTTCATCCTATGAATATTTCTGATGTTTCTCTTCCGGAAGGGTATCTTGTAAAATATACTCATCATAACTCAACATTTACAGTTGAAATTATTGCCGAAGGTGGTAAACAAGCTTCAATAGGACGTGTGGTTTTGATAGACGATCTGGCAATTTATGACAGAATTGTAACGGAAGAACAACACAGAAGAAAAGGGCTGGCTTCTTTTTTAATGAAAGAATTGGAGAATATCGCTTTATCAAAAGGTATTTTCAATAATTTTTTGGTGGCAACGGAAAAAGGAAAATTATTATATGAAACCTTAGGCTGGAAATCGTACAGCCTGTATACTTCTCTCGTCATTCCTGCTCAGCTATAAATGTTTTTATCAAATTGGTATTTGGTAAAGCTGAGAGAAATTAATGACCAAGAACTACATTATTCAGGGAAATTAAATTACTTAAAAGTTAAATAATGGAAAATTACCTAGAAATAAATAAAAAGTCCTGGAATGCCAAGGTAGAACCTCATCTGAAATCAGATTTCTACTTTGTGGATGAATTTTTAAAAGGAAGAACGTCACTGAACTCAATAGAGCTTGAGCTTCTGGAAGATGTAAAAGGGAAGAATATTTTGCATTTGCAGTGTCATTTTGGTCAGGATTCAATTTCCCTTTCAAGAATGGGAGCTAAAGTGACCGGGGTTGACCTTTCAGATAAAGCAATTGAAACAGCCAGAGATCTGACACAGAAATGTGGCACAGACACAGAATTTATATGTTCTGATGTATATGATCTGCCAAATGTACTGGATCAGAAGTTCGATATCATTTATACCAGCTACGGAACAATAGGCTGGCTTCCTGATCTTGAAAAATGGGCAGAAGTGATCTCTCATTTCTTAAAGTCGGGAGGGAAGTTCATTATGGCAGAATTTCATCCGGTTGTCTGGATGTTTGATGACGATTTCACGAAAATAACTTATAATTATTTCAATGAAAAGCCTATTGTAGAAACTTATGAAGGAACTTATGCAGATCAGTCTGCACCAATTGTACAGGAGTATGTAATGTGGAATCATTCTTTAGCCGAAGTTCTCGATAGTCTTATTAAAAAGGAAATAAAACTGGAAACGTTTAAAGAATTTGACTGGTCACCATATCCATGTTTCAGACATGTAGAAGAGTTTGAAAATGGAAAATGGAGAATTCCCCAGTTTGGAGATAAAATGCCATTGGTCTACGCGCTGATTGCAGAGAAAAAATAATCTGCTTGAGCTTAATAGCTTAATGATAGAAAAATTTAAAATCAAAAAAAGGCCATCGTAATAATTACAATGGCCTTTTTCTATATATGAATGTTAAAAAAACTATCTGTTTTTTAGTTTAAAGAGTCCTCAGCTTTTGTTTTCACTTCGTCTACTTTACTCTGAACCTGAGAAGCAACATCATTAGCTTTACTTTTAAGGTCGTTTCCCCATTTATTAAAATTGTCTTTTGCTGTATTAAGTTTATCTTTTACAGCTTGTTGATCTTCAGGGCTTGAATTCTTATATTTCCAATAAGCTAAAGCACCTAAACCTAATAAAGCTAATAAGCCTTTTGTTTTGTTTCCCATGATTTCTATTTTTTTAAGGTATTAATATTAAAATTTGTTATTAGTACATATGTAAATTACGTGCCAAAAAATTGAATAGAGTTATAAAAAATTGTTAAATTTAAGAGAATGCCTGAAATTTTTTGCCGTCAAAACTGGCGAAAACCATGGTAGGATAGGAGTCTTGATGAAAAATATTTCCATTTTTATCAATGGCAATGGCTCCGGCAAATCCGTCAATAGCTTTAAGTTCATCAAAAGTCTTATCAAAAGCCTGTTCAAGGCTCATACCATCTGTAACTCTTGTTACGATTTTTGCTGCCGTTGCATTACTCACAATATCTTCCCCTACACCTGTGCAGCTTACCGCACAAACTTCATTGGCATAATTTCCGGCCACAGTGGCAGAATCTGAAATTCTTCCGGGAATCTCAAAACCCTTTCCGCCTGTGGAAGTAGCAACGGCCAATTTACCGTCTTTATCAAGCGCTACGCAACCTACCGTTCCTTTTCCTCCATTATTAAGTTTGGCTTCGTATTCTTTTCTTCTTTGGGGAAGCTCTGTAGAGAAATTTTCGAATCCGTGTTTTGAAGCATAGTTTTTTGCGCCTTGTCCGCCCAAAACCCGGTCATCTTCTCCTATCAGTTCTTTGGCAACAAATATTGGATTCTTTACATCCTCAATATTGATTACGCCACTTAGTTTTTGAGTCTCTCCATTCATAATTGCTGCGCTCATACGGATAATGCCGTCACTTTGAATCTGAGAGCCAATTCCTGCATTGTACAATGGGTCGTCCTCTAACAGGGAAACCGCATAGGCAACCGTGTCAAAAGCAGAGTGCGTCTGAAGATAGTTAAATGCTTTTTCAGCAATTTCTTTTAAAGAGTTTTGTTTTGCTGTCTTTACTTCATGGCTTTGGTCACTTTCAGAGAAAAAGCCACCATGGATGATAATTTTCATAAAATATAAATGATTACTGATATTCTTCTACGAAGTTAATTGATAAATTTTAATTTATTCCAACGTTTTTAGATTTCCTGAAAATAATAGATTCTCAATATTTATATCTTTAAATTTTAAACAAAAAAAATGGAACCGAAGTCCCATCTATATAGTAAGCCATATTATTTTTGATTATCAATTATCAATTATCAATTATCAATTATCAATTATCAATTATCAATTACAAAAGGTCTATTTATCCTGAGGAATGGGATTGAACTGTGAGTTTTCAATCGTCAGTACCTTTGTGGTAAGATCATAATGATCATTCATAGACATTACATGAACCGTTAAGTTGTCAATAGAGATCGGTTCTCCAAGATTGATATTGGTAAGGTTGGTATCTTTAATAAATCTACCGTCTACCAGAATAACAAGGCCTGAACCAACAGCGGTCATCACGTCATTATGAATGAAAAGCCCTGTATCTTCCCCAAGTCCGATTCCCAATGTTCTGGGATTGTTCACAACAGCCTGGAAAAGACGCCCAATTCTTCCCCTCTGTACAAAGTGAGTGTCAATAATGACATTGTCTATTAAACCAAGTCCCTGGGTTGTTTTGATTTCTCCTTTTAACAGAGCTTCAGAGCTGCTTCCCTGATAGATCATATTTTCAGAAGCAGCAGCAGCCCCTGCAGAAGTTCCGGAATAGATGAAATCCTGCTCCTGATATTTTAGCAGGATGGTATCGTGAAACCTCGTTCCTCCAAGGATAGAAGTCAGTCTCAACTGATCTCCACCGGTAAACATCATTACATCTGCAGCATTAGCTCTTGCCACCATTGCATCAGAATTGGCTTCTTCACGATTATGGATATCAAGGATGTTTACATTTTTAGCACCCAGAAATTCAAATGCTTTTTTATATTCAGCACCTACGATCTGAGGAATCTGGGAAGCGGTTGTTACGATTTCAATAACAGAATCTTCTTTGTGTTTTGATTCGTTAATAATCTTCCTTAAGATCCCACGCTCAAAAAAATTAAGATTCTTTTCAATATTCTGATCATAATCGGTTTCGGCAAAACTACCTTTGTTTACAGCCCCTCCAATAACTATTAATTTTCCAACAGGTTTAGTCATGGTACAAAATTAAAAAATAATTAACATTATTTTGCGAAATTCGTGCCATCTTTACTTGATTTTTAATCGTTTAGGAATGTTAATAGAAATTAATATTTTTTTAATAAATCTTTAAACCAGGTATGGTTTTGTTTAGGGTTTTGCATTATCTTTGGCTATAAAAGTAGTTATTATTAACTGTTAAATTGCCAATAGACTATGAAAATTGAAAAGATTCAGGCACTACGTGGTCCTAACATCTGGAGTGTCAGAAGAAAGAAGCTGATACAAATGAGACTGGACCTCGAAGAAATGGAGAATTATCCGACTAATAAAATCGATGGATTCAGAGAGAGGATTGAAAAATTAATACCCTCGCTGATTACCCACCGATGCTCAGAAGGAGTGAGAGGAGGTTTTTTCCATAGAGTGGAAACAGGAACCTGGATGGGGCATGTCATTGAGCATATTGCTTTAGAAATTCAGACCCTGGCGGGGATGGATGTAGGGTTTGGAAGAACCCGGGAGACCAAGACTCCGGGAGTGTACAATGTAGTATTCAATTATCTTGAAGAAAATGCAGGAATCTATGCCGCTGAAGAAGCAGTGAATATCGCTGCTGCATTGATAGAAGGTCATGAGTATGATTTGAACGCGTGTATTCAAAAATTAAAAGAGATCCGGGAGCGTGTGCGTCTGGGACCATCTACCGGAAGTATTGTAGAGGAAGCTGCCTCCAGAAGAATTCCATGGATAAGATTGGGCACCAATTCCCTTGTGCAGCTGGGGTATGGTGTAAACCAGCAAAGATTTCAGGCTACAATTACCGGAAAGACAAGTTCTATTGCTGTAGATATTGCCTGTAACAAAGAGCTCACGAAAAGAATGCTTCATGATGCAGCTATTCCGGTTCCTATAGGAGATCTGGTAGTGGATGAAGAAGGTTTGGATCAGGTAATCAAAAAGATACACTATCCTATAGTTCTGAAACCTTTGGATGGAAATCACGGAAAAGGATCTTCCATTAATGTTAATGACTGGGAATCTGCTAAAATAGGATTGGAGCATGCTCAGAAATATTCGAAAAAAGTAATTGTTGAAAAATATATTACGGGCTATGATTTCCGTGTGCTGGTAATTAATAATAAAATGGTGGCGGCAGCAAGAAGGGTTCCTGCTCATGTAGTAGGGGACGGAGAACATAACCTTCTGCAGCTTATTGAAAAAGAAAACAAGGATCCAAGAAGAGGCTACGGTCATGAAAATGTGCTGACTGAGATTGATGTGGATAAGGACACACTAGAGTTGCTTGAAAAGCTTCATTATACACTTGAAACAGTTCCGCAAAGGGGAGAAGTGGTCTATCTGAAATCAACAGCCAATCTTTCAACCGGAGGAACGTCAATAGATGTGACAGACATGGTACATCCGGAAAATATTACAATGGCTGAAAGAATATCCAAAATTATTGGCTTGGATGTCTGCGGTATTGATATTATGGCAGAAAACCTGACGCAGCCTTTGAAAGAAAGCGGAGGTGCTATCATAGAAGTAAATGCAGCTCCGGGGTTCAGAATGCATCTGGCGCCAAGTGAAGGTTTGCCAAGAAATGTAGCTGCACCGGTAGTAGATATGCTTTATCCCCAAGGAAAGCCTTTTACCATTCCGATTATTGCAGTAACGGGAACCAATGGAAAAACGACTACAACAAGACTTATTTCACATATTGTAAAGAGTAATGGCTACAGAGTAGGATTCACTACTTCAGATGGTATTTATATTCAGAATACGATGCTTACAAAAGGAGATACAACAGGGCCTCTTTCTGCAGAGTTTATTTTGAAAGATCCTACTGTTGAATTTGCTGTTCTTGAAACAGCTCGAGGGGGAATTTTACGTTCCGGACTTGGATTTTCACAGTGTGACATTGGAGTTCTTACCAATATTGAAGAAGATCACCTGGGTATGAATGATGTTCATAACCTGAAAGACCTTACCAAAGTAAAAAGAGTAGTACTGGACAGTGTAAAGAAAAGTGGCTGGAGTGTACTGAATGCAGACAATGAATATTCCATGAAAATTCTGAATGATCTTGATTCTAATGTTGCGATCTTTAGTATGGATGAAAATAATCCCCATATTGTTAAGTTTGCAAAAGAAGGTAGAATCACCTGCGTTTATGAGGAAGGTTTTGTGACCATTAAAAAAGGAGACTGGAAAATCAGAATTGGAAAAGCCAAAGACTTCCCGATTACGATGGAAGGAAAGGCCCGATTTATGATTGAAAATGTTCTTGCAGCCAGTTTAGCCAGTTACCTGTATGGATTTGGGATTGAAGATATTTCCAACTCTTTAAGAACTTTCATTCCAAGTGCTCAACTGACTCCGGGAAGACTGAATGTATTTAAGTTTAAAAACTTTAAAGTGCTGATCGATTTTGCTCACAATCCTTCCGGATATGAAGCGATTGAAGATTATCTTAAAAATGTTGAATCTACCAAGAAAATAGGTATTATTTCGGGCGTGGGAGACAGAAGAGATAATGATATCAGAGAATGTGGTAAGATTGCCGGAAGAATGTTCGATTATATTATCATCCGAAATGAAAAACATCTTCGTGGAAGAACCGAGGAAGAAATTAACGGGTTGATTATCGACGGAATCAATGAAGCAGGCAAAGATGTAAGCTATGAAATTATCCCTAAAGAAATTGAAGCCCTAAAGCATGCTATGGGAATGGCTGAAGAAGGAACTTTTATCACGGCTTTGAGCGATGTGATCTCTAATGCCATTGATCTGGTACAGGAATATCAAGCAAGAGAGCTGCTGGAAGATAATAAGAATTTATAAAGATATATAATCATAAAAAGCATCGGCGGAACCAAAGGTTCCGCCGATGCTTTATCTAAAAAACTAAATTCAATTTAGTTTTTTTCAGAACTAGCATAAATGTCTAAAATAGTAAGATTTTCATATACTCTTAATAAATCTTCATTGGATTTATACTTCACATTATCTCTTTTAATTCTCTTGAAAGATGAATCATTAAAAAATAATTTGTTAGTTTGTTCATCACGTTCTTTGATAAAGAGTGTGATTTTCGCTGATTTAGCATTTATATCTGGATTCGTTGTATTGTCAATAAATCTTATTGCAATAAAATTATTTTCTTCATGGGTGCCACCTCCTATGATTAAAAGTTGAATATCTAACTTTAAATCCTTCAGTAAATCTTTGACTTTTTTACCTTTGTAATAATTTTTGTTGACTTCAAACTTTCCTATACTGTGTTTTGAATATATTTTTTCCTGCGCATTCATTTTAAAAAAGAAACTTAAAGTTATTAGTAAAAAAAAATTGAATATGTTTTTCATAATTTAAGGGCATGGTGTTTGGGTATTTGCTTTAGTTCAATCAGGCTTTGTTTTTGTACCCACATTAATTTTCTTAAAATTACTGTTACTATCTCTTTTTAATAAAGCCATTCCGGCATTATATTTATCCAGAATATAAGATAATGACATTTCTCTATTTCCATCAAATTCAGCCCATTCATCTCGCAATGGAAGCGGAAAATTTGGAGCAAACCCTGGAACTTGTGTATAAGGATAATTTTGTAGAAATTGATTCATAGCGGCAGGATTTGTTACTACCAGAGCATAAACTGTACCATTGGGAGTAGTAACTTTTCCGCGGCAAATATACAATAAATAGCTTTTGTTTTTGAAATAAATCACAATTAATGGAGTTTTAGAAACCTTTGCAGGTATTGGTTTAACGATAATTTCCTATACTTTTTCTGGTTGTGATTTTTTAAAAAAATAGAAAAAGAAGTACTGATAAATAATTGATTATGATAGATCAGGAATTAATGAAAGAACAATAAGAAAAAACAAAACCTCCAGAATTTTGGAGGTTTTTGTTTGTTAAGAATTTTCCCAGATTTTCTTTATTGCATTTTTATAAGGTGAAAATGCAACGGGATAAGTTCTAATCTCAGTGTAAAGTTGATATTGGGGATAGTAAAAGGGATAATTGCCATCATAATAAAGCAAATGACAATGCCTATTATTGCATCAATGATAGCGCTTGGGGGGCATTTTTGTTCAAACTAAAGTCGTAGGTCACAATGCCTTTGTAAATAAATAGTAATATCAAAAGTTCTGTCATTGAATAAGGATGATGGGCGTTAATTCCATATATAGATAGGTTGGTATGGTTGAGAAAAGGGTCTAAGATTAATAAAATAGCGGCTATTGGGCCTCCAATTAAAAAGATCCATAAGAAAATTTTATCCATACAGGTAATAGATCTCTTCTTCTTGTTACCCTGTTGTTACTGTCAAATTCTTTGAAAGTTGCTGAGCTTTCTTTCATGTATATTAGTTTTAAAATTATTTTATCCAAAAAATGCATTAGAACTTCCAATCCAGATGGCATCTTTCTTATTGAAATCTACATTTACCATCGCTGCCTTAGTCATTCTGCTAAGATTTTCCAATAGGATAGGATGTTCATCATTTTCCCGCCAAATATACAACAAACGGATCTCAGCTTTTGAATATTCACCATTGATATCTTCAAAAATAGGTTCATAGTTTACCTTTCTCTGCAGAATATAATTTTCTTTATCCTCAATAGCAGCTGTAATTTCCTGAGTCGGATTTAAATTAACACCGCTTCCTGCAAATGAAAATAGAGGTTTTAAAACAAAATTTTCAAGATTTTCATGTTCCGGAAACTCATGTAGAAAATAGCTTTTCGGGACGAATTGATGATGTAATAAAGGTAAAAGAAACTTTGATATTTTAAAGAACCAGTTCGGATGGGTAATCCACTTTACATCAACCTCATCACGGAAATTAAATTCAGTAGTAAGATCAGGAATACGATCCAGCTCATCAAAAATAACTCTATTGTAGATTCTTTTAATTTCTATCAGTTTTCCATTGTTATCATAATAAAGCTTTTTGCCCGTTTTCTTTACCTTTGTCAGGCAGACTGTTTTTATTCCTAATAATTGCTCTGTTAAAGCAAAATCAATAGCTGTTTTCTGTTTTTCCGGGAAGATTTCAAGCAGGATTACATTTTCAGGATTTTCATCCCCTACGATCAGTTCTCTTAAAAGTTTTTTGAAAATTTCAGGAGCCATGGGATTTCTGATTTCTGAAAGAAAAGGATAAACCTCACAGAAAGTCTCTTCATATACCTTTTGGAAAGCATATAATGAAGGAAAAGCCTGAAGTTCTATAAGCTGCGGCTCAATTTCTCCGTTTTTACTTTTACAAACTCCAAAATCGATGGTAAAAAAGTGAGGCTGGGCTGTATCGTTGGGCACTTTGCAGTTTTCAGGGATCGCATTCTGAAGAATTTCAGCCGGAATAGCTTTAATCTGGCTGATGATACTCTCGCTGGCATCAATAAGTTTGTTTTGAAATTCTTTAGTCAGAAAAATAGGACTTTCTGAAACTCTGAAAGTAGGTTCTATACCTCCTTTTTGGGTTAGAAGATCTTTAAGCTTCTGATATTTTTCCTGTGAAAATTCCTGATTAAACTGTTGTCTGTATTTTGGGATCATATTTTTTTCTTTTGTGATGTTAAAAAATCGAGCATTTCTGCCCGATTTCAGTATTGTAATTGAAAGAAATAGTGGTTTGCTAAGCCAAAGACTCAATTTCTTTCAAAATGTTTTTTTTTGCAAACTGAAGGAATTTTGGAAGAATCTGATTTCTGGTCAGGATGATTTTATCTTCATCATCTATTCTGTCCATCGTTTCAAGATATTTTTCCATTCCAAAGTTTTCAATCATCGCTTCTCTGTTTTTATCATCTTTCAGATTTTCAATCAGAGACTCAGGGTTGGCTTCAGGGTGAAACTGGGTTCCGAATATTTCATCTGAGAAACGAACAGCCATCACTGCTCTTTCGAGATTAATATGAGGGCGGAACTTCTCAATAGCCATTATGGTCATTCCAAGTTCTTCCAAACGGTCATGATCCGGCTCAATAAACTGATAGGCTCTGGAGTCTACTGCATAGAATGGATCTTTAAGATTTTTAAATAAAAACTCTTCTTTGCCTTCCTTTGTTTTGTGAACAGGCATTACGCCGAAAGAGTAGGATTTTCTTTTACAGATATTGCCTAACTGCCAGTGAATGCTTGCCAGTTGGAATGAGTGACAGATCAGAAATAGATATTTTTTATCATCACTATGCTGATTATGCTCAAAAACAGCATTCAAAAAATCAGCAAATCTGTCTTCCCAGGCAAGACCTTCTCTGTGAGGAGTTCCCGGTCCGCCCGAAGAAATAAAAATATCAAAGTCTGTAATCTCCGGCATTTCATCTTTAAACCTTACATCAAACGTCTTGATGGTAACGTTTTCTTCAGAGCTCTTCTGAAAAGCTTCAGAAATTTCTTTAATGTTTCTAAAGCCTTGATTGACATGGTTGTTATTCATGTCCAGAAGGGCAATTCGAATATCTTTCATTACATCATATTTTTTGTAAAGTTACCAAAAATATTATGAAGCAGTTTCCCCATGGGTGATGCCATATTCTGTTTCAGAAATCATATAATCTACAACTTTTGTAAGATCGCCTGTTTCCTTAAAGATCTGAAGCTGTCGGTCTGCTCCGGTTCCGTTTTCCAGAATTTTCCAGGCATATTCTACCTCATGACGGCAACCTAAATCATCTACCACATCATCAATAAACTCTAGCAGTTCTTTTAATAAATATGGATAAGGAACTGATTCCTCTTTTCCAAAATCAATCAAATGAGCTTCAATACCACTTTTGGAAGCACGCCATTTATTTTCATTCAGCAGCAGCCTTCTGTAGCTTCTGAAACTCAGATTCTGCTGATGCAGCTTATAGATCTTTGCCACCAGACTCTGCATGATGGCTGCTAGACATACTGTTTCGTCAATCCTTAAAGGCATATCGCAGATTCTGAATTCAATAGTAGGGTAGAATGGGTGAACCCGCAGATCCCACCATATTTTCTTGGCATTGTCAATGGTTCCGGTCTTCACCAGAAGATCAACATAGCTGTCAAATTCTGCCAGAGAATTAAAATAACTCGGAATACCGGTTCTCGGAAATTTTACGAAAATTTCCTGTCTGTAGGATTTGAAGCCGGTATATCTTCCGATCCAAAATGGCGAGTTAGTAGAAAGGGCATACACATGAGGCAGAAAATAGCGCATTACATTCTGAATTCTAACCCCTTCTTCACGATTTGGGATCCCGATGTGTACATGAAGTCCAAAAATAAGATTTTCCCGGGCTACATCTCCCATATCATCTACAATTTTCACATATCTTTCCCCCTGGGTGATCGTATTGTCAGACCAATGCGAAAAAGGATGTGTACCCCCTCCGGAAACACGAAGTCCCTGTTCATGAGCAGTATTGATAAGATGTCTTCTTAAACTCGTTAATTCTGCTCTGGCCTCCTGAATATTCTGGCAGATGCCTGTTTCCATTTCAATCATGGATTCATGCATTTCGTGTTTTAAATTTTCACTTAAAACAGCTTTTCCACCTTCAATGATTTTTGAAACGTGAGAAACAAGATCTCTGCTGTCAACATCAATGATCTGATATTCTTCTTCAATTCCAATAGTAAACTGATGCATTTTCTTGTGTTTTTTATTTTTTTCAATATTATTTTATGGAATTTTTCACAAAAGTCCCCCATTCAATATTAGGTTTCCCCGGAACATATTCTTTAGCTTTTTCTACAGCCAGTTTGGCAGCATGTTCTATGATCCATGCGAAATTTTCCTCTCCTACAGAATTTCTGTCTGCATCAGGAGCGGGGTTACAGAAGTCGATAGCATAAGGAATACCATCTCTTACAGCAAACTCCACGGTGTTGAAATCATATCCAAGAGCCTCATTCATTGTAATCGTATAATCATGAATGGTTTTCAACAATTTTTCAAGCTCTTTCCCCTCTGTCTGATGAGTAGTGGCGTATCTTAGATGGGGTTCATTTCTGGGCTCATAAGGCATGATGTGGACGTATTTTCTGCCAAGGCAGTATACCCTGTAATAGTCATCAAAGACAATCTCTTCCTGAACCATCATTACCAGCTGTTCTGTTTCTCCTAATTTATTCCAAAGATCATCTGGGTTCTCTACCCTGTAAACACTTTTCCACCCACCTCCGTCATGGGGTTTCATGTAAGCCGGAAAACCAATATGCTCGAATATATACTCCCAGTCATGGGGGAATTTCAGATTCCTGAATGAAGTTTCCGACGTATTGTCCGGTCTTTCATAGGACGGTAGCAAAACAGTCTTAGGAAGAGGAATTCCTAGCTTAGACATCAGTGCATTGTTAAAAAATTTCTCATCAGCACTCCACCAGAAAGGATTATTGATCACATAAGTACCATTAAGTGCTGCATTCTTCAGATAAGCTCTGTAAAAGGGAACATCCTGCGAAATTCTGTCAATGATTACAGCATAGCCATAATCTGCTCCCTGTTCCAGTTTGTCAATGGTTACAGGCTCCGCTAGAATATCTCCGCCACCCAGCTCATTTACTTTATCAATAAATGCCCAGGGAAACGTATCTTCCATACCGAATAAAATTCCTACTTTTTTTGTCATAATTTTTGTTTTTTAAATTGGCGTATACTTTTATAATAAATAAAATCTTTCTTCCCTATCATTATATCTTGCGATTCCCGATGTATGTGAAAAGAAATTGTTATGTATTTACCTGTAATTTCTTGATCATCAGATATTTTTAAAACTTAAGTATAAAAAGAGATCTGAAAAACTGTATTAAGAGAAATAGGCTCCTATAAATGTTGGAAACACCATTCTCCATAATGGCCAGTCATGACCGATCCATTTTCTTTCGTCATACCAGAAATCAATGCCTTTTGCTTTTAAAATTTCAGCCATTTCAATATTCTTATCTTTGCAGATATCCTGATCAGAAGTACTTAATACAATATGCATATGTTTGTATTTCCAGGCATCATCATTCCGTACAAACTCTCTGGGACAGTTAAAGTAGACCAGTTCATCAGAATAGCCGTCCATAAAGTTTCGGATACTGAACGCTCCTGAAAGGCAGAACAAATGGGAAACCACATCTGGAAACCTGAATGCGAAATTGGCTGCATGATAACCTCCGAAACTGGCCCCGGCAACTGCTACACGATGCTCTTTATGGAGTTTCTGAATGTAAGGGATAAACTCCTGAATCAAAAACTGTACATAGCGTTCATAATTTCTTATTCTTTGCTGAGGTGTTATTTTTTCATCATAAAAACTCCAGCCGTCAATCGTCTGAATATTATAAAGTTTTACCTTTCCCTGTTCTATATACCAATTGATACTTCCGTTAAGATGAAAATCATGATTCTGGGTATATTGCCCCTGTGAAGTTGGAAACATAATAATAGGATGGCCATAATGCCCTGTTACCTCCACTTTAAGGCTTATTCCTAATATATTCGAATAATAATCTGTGTGTTCTATATGAGGCATTTTTCTTGTTGATTTTTAATATTGAGGTTATAATGTCATAAACTCGATTCCTCAAAGTTGGTCATGTCCAATAATGTCCAATACTATAGTATATAACGCCGGATGTTCCGGAATGATATTCTCTTTAAATATTAATCCTGAACCCAACTGATTGGCACTGGTAGAATCGACGAATTTATAATAGGTTTTGCTTTCCCATTTTCCGGGATTTATTTGGTCTAAATTACTTCTTATGAGAGATTTGTCGGGTAGATTATATTTTAAGAATTTAATAATATTCTTAATGTCAATCTCCTTATTCATAATCTTATGAAGTTAACTTACTGCTTTTAGGCGGCAGAATGTTCAGCATTTCTGCATGAATAATTTCTGCAGCAGTGTCCAGCCTTTTCTGTATCATATCTGCATCACTGGATTTGTAAACAATTCCCACATGATAGTCTATTGGGAGGAACTTTACAATTTCTTCACATTGGAAATCGCTGTAATCGGGTTCTTTATCTTTAATCAGAGCAACAATCAGCCCGGAATAGTATCCTGTAGGTGGTGAAACCCTGTAGCTTTTACCTCTGAGAAGAGCATCCTCTATTTTAGCCCATTCTCGCCATATATTGATTCCGCTTGATGCTTCCACAAGATCTGGAATATGGGCACCACCTACTCTTGATGAGGTTTCAAGGAAATACCATTGGCCATCTTCTTGTCCCCGGATAAATTCTGTATGGGTAGCTCCGTTAAGAAGACCGAAATTCGAAAGTACTTTGGAATTCATTTCTTCCAGTGCCTTGAATTCATCAGAATATCTTCCAAGGGTTTTTGACCTGAATACACCTCCCTCATGCGAAACCTGCATAGGAGGGGACAGATACCTGGAGGCTGAAGTGAATACAATTTCCTTATTAAAGGTAAGACTGTCTACATGATAAACATTCCCGGGCTTAAAGCTTTCCAATAAAAAAAGGTGTCGTTCTTCTCCAAGAACTTCTAGAGCTTCATGAAGTTGTTCCTTGGTTGTAATCTTCCTGATTCCTGATGCTGAAGCTTCTGAACGGGGTTTCAGTACCCATGGTGCCGGTACCCGGGATATAAACTCATTAACTTCATCATCATTAAATACTGCTGTAAATTCCGGAACACTGATGCCTGAATCTTTAGCCTTTTGTCGCATTGCCAGCTTATCCCTGAAATAGCGGTGAGTGGTCTGTCCCATTCCGGGAATGCGGAATGTTTCCCTGATTAATGCTGCTTTTTCCACATCATAATCATCAAGTGCCACTACAGCATCTACTTTCCTGGTTTTCATGAGGTGTGAAAATCCCTGGATAAGATGTTCAAGATTCCATACAGACGGTTTTAGTTCCGGCATATAAAAAACTTCATCAATAGCATGCAAGGGCCAGTTTTTTTCTTTAAGGTTTTCAGATGTTACTAAGATGATTTTATTACCGAGTGTCTTCATTTCGTCCATAAAATCGTAGCCTTTGTAGTAGCACGAAATACATACAATAGTTTTCTTCTCCATATAATGTTTTTTTAGTTTTAGTAAATATTCAAAAATAAAAGCGTTTATATTTTGTTTTATTAATATTGAAAACTAATATACCATGCGTTTTTGAAAATCTACTAATCAAGTATACAGAGTTTTTTTGAAAAAAACTAATTTTTAGTGATAATTTTCAATTAAATCCACGAGCAACTGAACTCCAAAACCTGTTGCTGCTTTTTCTTTGGCATATCCCACCTTTCCAAAGGCTACTCCAGCAATGTCCAAATGAGCCCATTTAGAATGGTTTTCAATGAATTGTTCTAAAAATTTTGCAGCAATAATACAGTCTCCTATGGGTTTCATAGAGATGTTTTTAAGATCAGCCACATCAGATTGAATATCATCTTTCCAAACATCCCATAAAGGCAGATTCCATAATCTTTGATTGGTATGATCTCCCGTTTTTAATAATATATTTTTTAATTCTTCACTATTGGAAAATAGGGCTCCGCAAGTATCTCCAAACATTCTCACCGAACTTCCCGTTAAAGTAGCAAGATCAATAAGGTAATCCGTTTTGTAGTTTTTAGAAAGATAAGAGAGTCCGTCAGCCAGGATCAGTCGTCCTTCAGCATCCGTGTCGAGTACCTCAATGGTCTTTCCGTTATAAGCTGTGATGACATCACTTGGAAGCAGTGCTTTTTCTGATATTGCATTATCTGTGACAGGCAGAATAGCTATGATATTGACTGGTAACTTCATCTCAGCTGCATAGATCAGTGTTCCCAGAACCGCTGTAGCACCTCCCATATCAGATTTCATATAATGCAGATTAGCTGAATTTTTCAACGATATACCGCCAGTATCAAATAACACACATTTCCCAACCAATCCAAAGGTCTTCGCATTTTTAACAGTGGTTTTATATTCTAAAATAGTGAACGCTGCATCATAAGCACTTCCTTGATTTACAGAAAGGTAAGCACCTAGTCCCAATTCTTCACATTTTTTCCTGTTGAAAACGGTATACTTTAATTCATGCTTTTTGGCCAAATTTTTAAGATATACATTGAAAATGTCGGGTTTCTTAAGGTTGGCAGGTTTATTAAGCCAGTCCTGACACGCAGTCTGTCCATTGCTTAACGCTTCCGCTTTTTGACTAATATGATCAAGTTTTTTCTGGCTCAGATTTTCAAAGTGTATTTCAAATTTTGCATCCCAGAAAGCGTGGCTTTTTTGAAATGGATAATGGTAAGTTCCGGTCAATAATCCCTTGGCAAATTCTTCGAATTGTTTTTCATTCATAAAATCTGCCAGAAATAAAGTAGGAACTGTCTGTATTTTTTCTTTTTGAGTCTGTGAAAACTTTACAGCAACCTGTTGGATTTCGAAATTCTGTAACCCCGACTTTCCTAATCCAATAAAATAGGTAATACCTTCTTCATGGGCATTAATGAAAACCTCATACTTCTTTCCCGTAAAAAAAGTAGAAATATTTTTATTGAAATTTTTACTTGTTTTCGCCCATTCTTCCTCCGTGAATATGTGAAAAACCTGAGTGTAATTTTTGTCTTTTTTATTAATTAATTTCATAATGGATCTATTTTTTATCTAAGGTTTGTATACAATCACCTTCTATTTTGTAGGATATTTTGCACTGGTGATTTCATAGTCCTAATTTTTAATGCTTTGTTGTTGTGGCTTTACTTCCACAGGGTTTTCAGTATTGTCATAGAAGAGCCATTCAATAGCCCTTGGGAATTCCTGTGACCAATAGAACTCATTGTGGGTTCCCTCAGGATTGATGCTCGTTCTGAACTCAAAATCAAAAAGATTTTTCTTTTCCCACCTTTTCATATATTCTTCAAAAATGTGAATTCTTTTTACCATTTTGGATCCTTCCTGTCCGCCGCCATATAGATAAATTTTTATTTTAAAAGGAACCCGGAAATTCATCATCGGAAAGTTGTTGTTAGGTTCTGCCCATAAAGAAGGAGAGAATATCAATAATTTTGAATATACTTCAGGATAAAGAAAACCGCTGTATATGCTGATCAGCGCCCCTAAAGAACTGCCTCCGATTCCTGTGTTCTCACGGTCTTTCCTGGTTCTGTAGTTTTCATCAACAAACGGTTTTAGAGTATCTGTGATAAAGCGGATATATTTTTTCCCTTCAGAGCCGTTGGCAATATTATCATTGTCGAAAATATATTCTTTTATTCTGTCTTCGCTGCCGTGCTCTATGGCAATGATGATAACGTCGCCACGGCCATATTCAGCAAGAATAGAAAGTTTTTTATCAATCTCCCAGTTCCCGAAACCACTTCCTTCATTGAACAGATTCTGGGCATCCTGAAGGTATAAAACAGGATATCGTTTGTCTGTGGTATGATAGTCATAGGGTAAAAGCGCCCAGACTTTACGGTAACGGTCAAGCTGCGGAATATAAAATTTTTCAGATATAACCTCTGCTGTGGGAAAATATTCTTCTTTGAAGGGCCCCCAGTTTAACCTCCATTTTTCAACAGTATCCGAAATTTTGGAATCTGATTTTTTCACTTTCCGGTTGGGAGTAATCTTTCCATGCTTATCCAGTTCTACGTTCTCCCAGCCTCCTTTGGTAAACTTATATTCAATTTCTGTAGCAAGAATCTGATCTTCAATTTCTATAAAATAATTGAATGAATCCACTTTTGTAAGCTGAAAGGCATAGTTTTTGGGGTTCCAGTTGTTGAAATTCCCGGTAATAAATACCGGTCTGTCGTCTTTTTCTTCTGTATAAAGTTCAAACCTCATCGTATGTGTTTAATAAAATATTGCGGTTAAATTTATAAAAAAAAGATTGTTTTGAAATCATAAAAATATGGGTTAAAAAATGATATATTTGATAGGAATACAAAAGGAGAAACTGACTTGACAATTATTTGAAGAATAATTAATCCCTGTTATCAGTATTTTTCGTAGTTTCAAAAAAAATATAAACCGAGCTTGATGAATTCTGTTAAAACCTATACGCTTTTCACTGATCATGATGTGTACCTTTTCAAAGAAGGCAGGCATTATAAGCTGTATGGTAAATTTGGAGCACATTCAGTGGTAAAAGAAGGGGTAAAAGGAATTTATTTTTCAGTATGGGCACCTAATGCAACGAAAGTGTCAGTAATCGGAAATTTTAATAACTGGAATCATAAAGATCATATTTTATTTCCGAGATGGGACGAATCAGGTATCTGGGAAGGATTTATTGAGGGGTTAAGCTGGGGTACGCTATATAAATATGCGATCGAAACACCCAGAGGTGAAATTCTGGAAAAAAGCGACCCGTATGCTTTAAGCTGGGAGCAGAATATTCAGGCTGCTTCATTAGTGTCCACTACCTGGTATGAATGGAATGATCAGGAATGGATGGCAAACCGCTGGAAAAATAATAGTTTGGAAGCGCCTGTCTCTGTTTATGAACTGCATCTGGGGTCATGGGTAAGAGAAGAAGAGCAGCCGGACCGGTTTTTAAATTATCGGGATATTGCAAGAAAATTAGTTCCCTATATAATGGAAATGGGATTTACCCACGTAGAGTTTATGCCAATAATGGAATATCCATATGATCCCAGCTGGGGATATCAGATTACGGGATTTTATGCGGCAACTTCACGTTTTGGTTCACCTCAGGATCTTATGTATCTTATTGATGAACTTCATAAAAACGGAATAGGAGTTCTTTTAGATTGGGTACCCTCTCACTTTCCCGGAGATGCGAATGGACTGTATCGTTTTGACGGATCTCATTTATATGAACATCCGGACCCAAAAAAAGGGTTTCATCCGGATTGGAAATCGCATATTTTCAATTATGGAAGAAATGAAGTGAAATCTTTCCTGATTTCAAATGCCATGTTCTGGCTGGATCGGTATCATGCTGACGGACTGCGTGTAGATGCGGTAACATCCATGCTTCATTTAGATTATTCAAGAAACGAAGGGGAATGGGACCCTAATATATATGGTGAAAATGTGAACCTGGAAGCTAAAGCTTTTCTACAGGAATTTAATACCGCTGTTTACAAAGAGTTTGGAAACAGTATTATAACAATTGCGGAAGAAAGCTCTGACTTCCCCATGCTTACGAAACCTGTTCATGACGGAGGGGTAGGTTTTGGAATGAAATGGATGATGGGCTGGATGCATGATACACTGGATTATTTTAAAGAAGATTTTTCTAACCGTAAATTCCATCATCATAAGCTTACGTTCGCTTCCATGTATATGTATAACGAAAATTATATGATGCCCCTGTCCCATGATGAAGTGGTCCATGGAAAAGCGAGTTTAATCTATAAAATGAAGGGCGACGAGTGGCAGAAATTTGCCAATCTCCGTGCTCTGTATGTCTACATGTTTACCCATCCGGGAGCAAAACTGCTTTTTATGGGTGACGAATTCGGGCAGACCAGTGAGTGGGATTTTACCAAAAGCCTCGATTGGCATTTATTGAAATATCCGGTTCATAAAGGATTACAGGAGCTTGTAAAAGAACTGAATCATCTGTACAGATCAGAATGTGCCCTTTATGAAAATCAATTTGATAAGAGTGGTTTTGAGTGGGTGGAAGCAGATGATCTGGAAAACTCAGTCTATATATACCTTAGGAAGGGCAAGAGAAGAGATGATGTAATGATGATTGCGCTGAATCTTGAGCCTAAGATAATGGATTATAAAATCGGAATTCCTGCCGGTACACACTGGGAGGTTATTCTTAGCTCTGATGATGAAAAATACAGTGGAAGCGGTGTCCAGCCTGAAATAGTAGAGGAGAAATATGAAGAATGGAGAGGCCATCAGAAATCAATGACTATCAAGCTGCCCCCTTTAGCAGGAGTTATTTTAAGGCAGAAGAAAGATAAAAAATATAAATTACACAGAATTAAACATAAGAGATAAAGAATGGTTATTTATCATTTAAGTACAGAATGTTACCCTGTAGCAAAAGTAGGAGGTCTGGCAGATGTAGTTGGAGCGCTGCCTAAATATCAGAACAAAATAAAAGGAATAGATGCCAAAGTAGTAATGCCATGGTATAATAAGCCCTTTGTGTATGATCATGAATTTGATGTGGTTTTTGATGGATTTATTCATCAGGGGCCAAACAGGTTACAGATTCAGGTATTAAAAGAAAAAACGGATGTTTTGGGGTTTGAACTTTATATGGTAAAAATTCCCGGATTACTGGATAGAGATAATCCATACGGATATCAGGATGAAAGTTTTCAGTTTATGGCATTTCAGCAGGGCATATTACACTGGATGTGTGCTATGGAGATCAGACCTGATGTTTTACACTGCCATGATTATCATACCGGTTTGGTTCCATTTATGGTAGAAAATTGTCCGGAATTTGAGTTCTTAAAAGGCGTAAAAACAATAGGAACAATCCATAATGGAGAATATCAGGGGATGATGAGCTGGAATATGGCAAATTATATGCCTGCATTTGATTCCTATAAATGGGGATTAATGGATTGGAACGGATTCATGAACCCGCTGGCCAGTATGATCAAATGTTCTCATGCTTTTACTACTGTTTCTGAAGGATATCTGGAAGAACTTTTTATAAGCTTCCGCGGCCTGGAAAGCCTAGTTCGTCAGGAATTCGGAAAAGCATACGGAATTATTAACGGCATTGATACCGAAATATGGAACCCCGAAACTGATCCAATGCTGGATTTTAATTTTAATATTGAAAATGCAGTTGCCCAAAAGAAAAAGAATAAAGAAAAAATGTGTAAAGAATACGGATTGAAGCCTGAACTTCCTTTATTTGCATTTATCGGTAGGTTTGCTACAGAAAAAGGAGCAGATCTGCTGCCCGATGTTGTTTGGAAAAGTATCAAGCAAAGTTATGGGGCTTTAAACATTATGATTCTGGGCTCTGGTAACCATTATATTGAGAGTAAATTGAAGGAATATAATTATACCTACACCAATTTTGCAGTGGATCTAGGTTACAAAGAACATCTTTCACACAAAATATATGCATCGGCAGATTTTCTTCTGATGCCGTCAAGAGTAGAGCCATGTGGATTGAATCAAATGTATTCCATGAGGTATGGAACGGTACCGGTGGTAAGATATACGGGCGGACTCAGAGATACTGTAGAAGATATTTCAACTGGAGGAGCGGGATTAAACTTTACCTATGCGGGAGTGGATGATATTGTGCACGCAATAAACAGGGCGTTGGGAATTTACAATCAAAAAGGAGTGATGGAAGATCTTATCCATGCCAACATGAATTTTGATTTTACATGGGAGAAATCTGCGGAAAAATACATAGCTTTATATAATAGCTGATATGGTAAAGACTGGAAAGCAAGGTATGAAAAGGATTTAGATGATTTTACATCGAAGAAATCTGATATGGTGGATGTTTTAATTACCGCTGGGGCTTTCAGGGAACAACTTAAAAAATGCAATATAGAAATAGACGGAGTATATAAGGAGGTAAAATAACTCAGTAATTCAGATATGTACGAATTGGCAGTGTATGGGTATGATAAAGATGATAATAGAATTAACTGCTGTACACTTCATGCAAACACTAAGAACAGAACAGTAAACTTAATAAAATAAAAAAACGCAAGATATTTATGAACAGAAATGTAATCTCTATTGTATTGGGCGGCGGAAGAGGAACAAGATTATTCCCGTTAACGTATTCAAGATCAAAACCAGCGGTACCTATTGCAGGGAAATACAGACTGGTAGATATTCCTATTTCAAACTGTCTGAATTCAGGATTGAATAAAATCCTTGTTCTAACACAGTTCAATTCAGCTTCTCTTAACTCACATATCAAGAATTCTTATCACTTTGATATTTTCAGTAAAGGTTTTGTTGATATTCTGGCTGCCGAGCAGAATGTAGAAAATGAAAGCTGGTATCAGGGAACGGCAGATGCCGTACGGCAGTCTATGAAACACCTTGAAAAGTATGATTATGACTATATCCTGATTCTTTCAGGAGATCAGTTGTATCAGATGGACTTCAGGGAAATGCTGAATTTTCACATTGAAAATGGCGGAGATCTTACCATAGCAACAATTCCTGTAAATGCTAAAGATGCGACAGGCTTTGGGATCTTAAAATCTGATGATGAAGGAAATATCACTTCTTTTTATGAAAAACCGGATTTTGATATGCTGGAAGGCCTTAAATCCGAAGTTTCCGAGGAAAACAAGCATAAAGGGAAAGAGTTTTTAGCCTCTATGGGGATTTATATCTTTACAAAAACGATCCTTAAAAAGATGTTTGACGAAGGAGCAGGTGATGATTTTGGAAAAGATATTATTCCGAATTCCATTGGGAAATATAAAACATTAAGCTATCAATATGAGGGCTACTGGACTGATATTGGGACGATAGAATCCTTTTATGAGGCAAATCTGGATCTCTGTCTGGATCTTCCCCAGTTCAATTTATTCTCGTCTTCACCTATCTATACAAGAGCGAGAATGCTTCCTCCGTCCAAGATCAACGGATCTTATGTAAGTAAGGCAGTTTTTGGAGACGGATGTATCATTATGGCAGATAAAATTGAAAATTCAGTGATCGGAAACAGAACAAGAATTGATAAAGGCAGTACTATCGTCAACTCTTACGTAATGGGAGCTGACTTCTATCAGAATACCACCGAAATTGTCCTGAATGACAGAGCAGGACGTCCGAATATGGGAATTGGTAAGTATTGTTACATAGAAAAAGCAATACTTGATAAAAACTGTTACATTGGCGATAACGTAAAAATCATAGGAGGGAAGCATATTCCTGATGGAGACTACGGAACTTATTCTGTACAGGATGGTATCGTTGTTGTAAAAAAAGGAGCTGTATTGGTTCCGGGCACCCATATAGGGTAGTAAAAAAGAAATTTGAAGTTGGAGAAAGTAAATTATTAAGGCAGTTAATTATGGAGATGAAGCTCCGAACAATTATTTTTAACCCCATTTATGTGATTTCCATCCTGAAAATTGATTACTAGGTTAATTATTGTTAAACATAAAACTAGAGTGATCAGCATATTGTTCACTCTTTTTATTTGTATTATTTTTGTGCGATGCGTATTTTTAAAATATTAACTGTAATTATTGTTTTGCTGGGGGGAGCTTATGCTGCTTCCATGTATTATTTTGTTGACGAAAGTAAAAACTTTACGATAGAAAAAGAGATCGATTATCCGGTGGATAAAGTGTTTACTCAATTTAATAATCTTCAAAATTTTACAAGATGGAACAACTTTTTTACCAGTTCACAATCCATAGATATTGATTATTATACGCCTTATGAAGGACAGGGGAGCTCTATTAGCTACGTAGATCCTAAAAACGATACCGATGGGGAAATGTTTATCAGGTATGAGAATCTGAATAAAACTCTGAAATATCAGCTTTTTGAGGATGAAAATGAAAATCCGACATTAGTTGACGTTAAATTTAAGCCTGTTTCTGCAGAAAAGACAAAAATTATCTGGTATGTGCACACCCCAAAACTTTCTGTGTGGAAAAGGGTAGAGAATTTCTGGACCGAAGACCGCTTTGCCGAGAACATCAACAAAAGTATGGTTAATCTTAAAAATTCCTTAGGAAATAAAGTTGAAAAAGATAACCGGATGGCAGCCATTAAATATGACAGCCTGATGGTGGAGAAAGAAGAAGATAAGCTGTTGCTCGGGATCAATGTAAGTACTTCAAACAAGAAAGACGCCCTTTACAAAAATATCGTGATGAATTATAACAAAGTGTATAATTTTGTGACGATGGATATGGGGAAAAAAGATGATGAATTTGGATATCCGGTTATGATGACTGATGCGGATAATTACAAGGACAAAGAGGTTTCTTACTTCCTGGGAATTCCACTTTCCAAGAAAATAGGAGTGTCTGATAATAATTTCAATTTTAGGTCCGTAAATCCGTCTCAAAATTACGTGATGTACTACAAAGGAAGTTATGAAGGCCGAATTAAGGCAATTCAGCAGCTGATTCAGAAAGCGAAAAAAGACGAGATGCGCTTCGGAGACATCCTTCAGACTTTTATTGAACGTCCTATGGAAGGGCAGGAAGTGAATATGAAGCTCTCATTATCAGTGTATAAGTGATTTTTTTTAATTTTTAATTTTCTTAATTTTTTTTAACGGTTTGAGACTGTTCTAACTCGGTTTTTTTTATTAAATTTGAAGATTAATTCTACAAATAAATTTTAATAAATAGATAAACTGTAATAATGGACAGATTTTCATTCCTAAACGCAGCTCATTCTCAATTAATTGAGGATTTATACCAACAGTACTTAAAATTCCCGGACTCTCTAGAACCATCATGGAAAGCCTTCTTTCAAGGCTTCGATTTTGCTTTAGAGAACTATGGTGATGACGATAACATTCAATTTATTCAGGCTCCGGCCAATGCTGCTCCGGCAGTACAACAGATTTCTCAGGCAGTATCAAATGGAGAGGTTCCTGAGCATATCAAAAAAGAATTCAAGGTTGTAAACCTTATTGAAGCTTACAGAACAAGAGGGCACTTGTTTACAAAAACAAACCCTGTTAGAGAAAGAAGACACTATACACCTACTTTAGATATCGAAAACTTCGGGCTTTCTAAAGAAGATTTAAATACTAAATTCAACTGTGCTGTTGAAACAGGAATGAAAGAGCCTGCTACATTAGCAGATTTGATTACGCATTTAGAAAGTATCTACTGTGATTCTATCGGAGTAGAATATACTTACATCAACAATGTTGAAGAAAAAGATTTCATCAAAAGATGGCTTCAGGTAAATGAAAACCACCCAAGTCTTTCTGCAAATGAAAAAATAGAAATCTTATTAAAATTAAACCAGGCAGTTGCCTTTGAAAACTATCTTCACACAAAATTTGTAGGTCAGAAAAGATTCTCACTGGAAGGTGGTGAAACGTTAATTCCTGCTTTAGACCAATTAATTTCAAGATCTTCTCAATTAGGAGTAGATGAAGTAGTATTGGGAATGGCTCACAGAGGAAGACTGAACGTATTATCCAATATTTTCGGGAAATCTTACAAGCAGATCTTCTCAGAATTTGAAGGAAAAGAATTTGAAGAAGATGTATTCTCAGGTGACGTTAAATATCACTTAGGATCATCTAAAAAGGTCAAAACAGCTTCAGGAGAAGAGGTTTGTATCAATCTTACTCCAAACCCGTCTCACCTTGAAACCGTAGCAGCTTTGGTAGAAGGAATCTGCCGTGCGAAAGTAGATGACAAATACAAAGATTACTCTAAAGTATTGCCAATCATCATTCACGGTGATGGTGCTATTGCCGGACAGGGTATTGCTTACGAAGTAGCTCAGATGATGACATTGGAAGGCTATAAAACAGGAGGTACTGTTCATATCGTGGTAAACAACCAGGTATCTTTCACCACAAACTTCCTTGATGCAAGATCTTCAACATACTGTACAGACATTGCAAAAGTTACAGAATCTCCTGTAATGCACGTAAATGCTGATGATGCTGAAGCAGTAGTTCATGCAATCCATTTTGCTGCTGATTTCAGAGCAAAATTCGGAAAAGATGTTTATATCGACCTTTTAGGGTACAGAAAATATGGTCACAACGAAGGTGATGAGCCAAGGTTTACACAGCCCAATCTTTACAAAGCTATTTCCAAGCACCCGAACCCGAGAGAAATTTATAAAGATAAACTGATCAACGACAGCGTTATCTCAAATGATATCATCAAAAAGATGGAGGTTGACTTCAAGGCTCTTTTAGATAAAGACTTTGATGCTTCCAAAGAAATTGAGAAAAACGTAATGGATCTCTTCATGTCTGAAGACTGGACTAACTATCCGATCGGAAAAAGAGGAGCAGTTCAGTTGCCTGTTGATACAAAATATGACGCAGCGAAGCTGAAAGAATTGGCCCTTAAAATGTCAACACTTCCTGGAGATAAAAAATTCATCAATAAAATTACAAGACTTTTCGAAAACAGAATCAAAGCTATTGAAGGCAATTCATTAGATTGGGCATTGGGAGAGTGGTTAGCTTATGCAACACTGCTTGTAGAAGGTCATAATGTAAGAATCTCCGGAGAAGATGTGGAAAGAGGTACATTCTCTCACAGACATGCTGTTGTAAAAACAGAAGATACAGAAGAAGAATATATTCCACTAAGACATGTATCAGAAAGCAGATTTGATGTATTCAACTCTCACCTTTCAGAATATGGTGTTCTAGGTTTTGATTACGGATATGCAATGGCTTCTCCAAATACATTAACAATCTGGGAAGCTCAGTTTGGTGATTTCGTGAACGGAGCTCAGATCATCGTTGACCAGTATCTGGCAGCTGCAGAAGAAAAATGGAAACTTCAGAATGGATTGGTAATGCTATTGCCTCACGGTTCAGAAGGACAGGGTGCAGAACACTCTTCAGCAAGACTGGAAAGATTCCTTACACTTTGTGCCAATGAAAACATGGTGGTAGCTAACATTACTTCACCGGCAAACTACTTCCACTTATTAAGAAGACAATTGAAGTGGGGATTCAGAAAACCATTGATCGTAATGAGTCCTAAATCTCTATTGAGACACCCTAAAGTTGTTTCTCCACTTGAAGATTTTGCAAACGGTTCATTCCAGCCAATCCTAGACGATCCTACTGCAGATCCTAAGAAAGTTGAAAAAGTAGTTCTTTGCTCAGGTAAACTGTACTTCGAGTTATTAGCGAAGAAAGAAGAATTAAACTGTGAAAATATTGCTTTAGTAAGATTCGAACAGTTATATCCACTTCAGACAGATGCTATTGAAGCTATCTTCAGCAAGTATGAGAACAAAAAACAATTAGTTTGGGCTCAGGAAGAACCGGAAAACATGGGAGCGTGGTCTTATATCCTAAGAAACTTCAGAAACACAGGAATTGAGGTTGTTGCTCCGGTACCAAGCGGTGCTCCGGCTCCAGGTAGCCACAAAATGTTCGAAAAAAATCAGAACGCAGTAATCAACAGAGTCTTTGACAGAGATGATGCTCCGGTAAAAAGACCTGTTACAGCTTAATTAAATAATAATCAGTTAAAAAATAAAAAATACTCGATATGTCAGTTTTAGAAATGAAAGTTCCTTCACCGGGCGAATCAATCACAGAAGTTGAAATTGCAACTTGGCTTGTAAAAGATGGTGACTACGTAGAAAAAGATCAACCTATCGCTGAAGTAGATTCAGATAAAGCAACGCTTGAATTGCCAGCAGAACAAAGTGGAATTATCACTTTAAAAGCAGAAGAAGGTGATGTGGTACAAGTAGGTCAGGTAGTTTGTTTAATTGATATGGATGCTGCCAGACCAGAAGGTGCTGCACCTGCTGCTGAAGCTCCGAAACAGGAAGAAGCTCCAAAAGCTGCTGAACCTGCTAAACAAGAGGCTCCAAAACCAGCTGCTCCGGTAGCCGCTCCACAAACTTATGCTACAGGGGCTCCATCTCCGGCAGCTAAGAAAATCCTTGACGAAAAAGGAATGGATGCAGGACAGGTTTCCGGAACAGGAAGAGATGGCAGAATCACTAAAACTGATGCTGAACTGGCTGCAGTTCCTGCATTAGGAGGAAACTCTTTAACTGCTACAGGCGCAAGAACTACTACTACGACTAAACTTTCAGTTTTAAGAAGAAAAATCGCTCAAAGACTGGTTTCTGTAAAGAACGAAACAGCGATGTTGACAACTTTCAACGAAGTAGATATGTCTGAAATTTTCAGATTAAGAAAACTTTACAAAGAAGAATTTGCTCAAAAACACGGAGTTGGACTTGGGTTTATGTCTTTCTTTACAAAAGCAGTTACCAGAGCATTACAGATGTATCCGGATGTAAATGCATCTATCGACGGAGACTTCAAAATAAACTATGATTTCTGTGATATCTCAATTGCAGTTTCAGGACCTAAAGGATTGATGGTTCCTGTATTGAGAAATGCAGAAAACATGACTTTCAGCGGAGTTGAAGCAAACATCAAAGATCTTGCTGTAAAAGTAAGAGACGGTAAGATTACTGTGGATGAAATGACAGGGGGTACTTTCACTATTACAAACGGCGGTACTTTCGGATCTATGTTGTCTACACCAATCATCAACCCTCCACAATCTGCAATTCTTGGAATGCACAATATCATCCAGAGACCAGTAGCTGTTGACGGACAGGTAGTTATCAGGCCAATGATGTATGTGGCTATGTCTTATGACCACAGAATTATCGACGGAAAAGAATCTGTAGGATTCCTTGTTGCGGTAAAAGAAGGCATTGACAATCCTGTTGAAGTATTGATGGGAGGTAACGAGAGAAAAGGCCTTGGATTATAAGTTTTAATAAAATTATAATATAAATATATAATCTCGCCTTAAAAAAGGCGAGATTTTTGTATCTATTAAGAAAATACGACAATGATGTTTTCAAAAATGACTTCCAATATCAAAGTTTCAGTAATACCTGAATATGATAGTAAAAACAGTTATCCCTCCGAAAACCGTTATGTTTTTAAATACAATATTACGATAGAAAATGACGGAAGCTTTCCTATCAAAGTATTGAAAAGAAAATGGTTAATTTTTGATGTAGGATTCGGATACACAGAGATTATAGGAGACGGCGTAATAGGTCTGACTCCTGAAATAGGACAAGGTGAAAATTTCGCTTATTTTTCAAATGTGATGCTTCGTTCCGGAGTAGGGAATATGGGCGGAAAATACCTGATTAAAAACATGGAAACGCAGGAAACTTTTGAAGTGGATATTCCAAAATTCAACCTGTTGTCTGAAGTTTTAAGTAATTAATTTTTCCTGTATCTTAACGAGGTACAGAGGTCAGATAAAAAGAACCCGGGTTTTAATTATTGTATAATTACTAAAGCTTTTTGATTTTTGCTTTCATGTAATCCTGCACTTCATCATTACTGGTGAGAAAGAGCTTCTCAAAAGCCAGCAGAGATATTTTGGCACATACTTCAGCATCAGCGCCTGCGCGGTGGTGGTTAAAATTAATATTATGGTATTCCGCCAAAGGTTTCAATCCATATTTTGGAAGATAATTCCAAGATTTTTTAGCAAGCTGAATGCTGCACAGATAGTTTACGCTGGGAGTAAACAATCCATAATATTCCAGGCAGCCTCTTAAGACGGAAGCATCAAAACTCGCATTATGAGCAATCATAAGGCTTCCGTACATCATATCTTGTGCTTCATGCCATATTTCATCAAAGGTAGGTGCATTTTGTACATCTTCGGGATGAATCCCGTGTACAGCAATATTGAATTTATTGAAATAAGGGAAACTTGGCGGTTTGATCAGCCAGGTTTTAGTCTCTACAATTTTAGAGTCTTGTACCACACAAATTCCCATTTCACAAGCTGAGCTTCTCTCGTGAGTTGCTGTTTCAAAATCTATTGCACAGAAATCCATTGTTACATTGTAAATTAGTTGTTATTGTTTAATGGTTCTAAGTTGACAAAGAATAATATATCCTTAGTTGGTAAGACAATACACTTATTTATGTCTTTTCCATAACTATTAATTTTTCACTTGTTTTTTCCTCCCAGAAAGTGTCTGAAGATTAACCATTTCGATTGGTAGAAATTCTTTTTCTGATGTTTCTGTCGAAGTTTCCAGGTCCCCGGAAGCTGCCCGTAGAATCCAAAATGAGCCCTTACTACAGCCCACAGGTGTAGAAATCCATGTTTGAAGCCAAAATAAATTCCTGCGATACCGTCCAGACAGAGTCTGAAAAAAATAAGCCATATCAATTGAGGGAAAGGAAGATTTTTCAGCATCATAGAAAGATTATTTCTGATGTTTAAAAACGTTTTCTGAGCACTCTGCTTATTCAACGTTCCGCCCCCTACATGATACACACTGGATTTTCCTGTGTAAAAGATCTTTTTTCCGGTATTGATAAGCCTCCAGCATAAATCAATTTCCTCCTGATGTGCAAAAAATCTGGCATCAAAGCCATTTTGATCCCAAAAATCTTTTGAACGGATAAAAAGACAGCATCCCGATGCCCAGAAGATTTCTGTTTCATCATTGTATTGTCCTTTGTCTTCTTCCAGATCATCAAAAACCCTTCCTCTGCAATAGGGATAACCAAGATTGTCAATCAAACCACCGGCTGCTCCGGCAAATTCGAAATAACTTTTATTATGATAAGATAAAATTTTAGGTTGAATTGCGGCGACTGAAACATTCTTTTCAAACAACTCCAATACAGGTTCTATCCAGTTTTCTGTAACTTCTACATCAGAATTGAGAAGACAGTAGTATGGATTGCTTATTTTTTTTAGCCCTTCATTATAGCCTCCCGCAAACCCATAGTTCTGTTCATTTTTAATGACCGTTACTGTAGGGAAATGCTCTTTTATAAAGGGTACGGAATCGTCTGTAGAAAGATTATCAATAACATAAATGTCTGCATTTTGAGAAAATTCAACTACATTTGGAAGAAATTTTTCAAGCCAATTTCTGCCATTCCAGTTCAAGATGGCAACTGCCAGTTTTTTCTGCATGTCAATCTATTTTTATTCAGAATCAAATGTTTTGATAGAATCCTGATACTTCCATTTTCTGTGGGACCAAAGATAATTGTCCGGATTTTTGTGTAAGGTGTTCTCTAGCAGCTTATGAAATTTTCTTACCACTTCGTGTTCGGTAAACTTTTCATTGTCCGGATATATTCTGTGATAATTAACTTGGTAATAACCGCGTTTTACTTTTTTCATCTCGCAGTAGATAAAGGCAAGATCCATTCTGGTTGCCAGTTTATCATATCCTATAAAAGCGGGTGTCCGCTGGTTGAGAAACTTCAGCCCATAAGTTACATGAGAGAAATGGGGAGTCTGATCAGCAACAAACATATAAATAGAACTTCCGTCATTATTAGTTCTGAAAATATTTCTGATTACCTCATTGGCTTCCAATGCTTCATTTCCGAATTTATTACGGACTTTTTTCATCTGGTTTTCCCAAAAATCACTGTTTACTTTTCTGTAAACAGGGTGACAATGTTTTTGAGGGACAATTCTTGCCAATGCATTGATCCATTCCCAGTTAAATACATGTCCGGCAAGCAGAATGATATTTTTACCTTCTTTTTGGACCTCGTGAAATACATCCTGATTAATGTGCTGCATCCTCACTCTTGCCTCTTTTTCAGAGATACTGAATGATTTTATAGTCTCTACGAGATAATCGGAGAAATTACGATAGAACTTTTTGCGGATTTCTCTGATCTCTTCTTCAGATTTCTCAGGAAAGGAATTTCTCAGATTTTGGGTAATAACCTTTTTTCTGTAACCTACCAGATAATAATTTAAGAAGAAGATAACGTCCGAAAAAATATATAATATTTTAAGCGGAAGCTTAGAGATGAAGTATAATATTTTGATTAGGAAATTCATAAAACAGGCAAATTTAGTAATAATAAAATTATGGTTCTATTTTTGCAGGGGGATATATATTATTTTTTTTACTTTTATGTTATGAAAAAATTGACAATACTAGCTTTCGTAGGATTAAGCGCTCTTGCTTTTTCTCAGGAGGTAAAGAATTTACCAGATAAAGGAAAGCAAAAAACAGCTCTTATAGTGCAGACAGAGCAGAAAGATTTAGAAGCAAAGAAAAAAGCTGCTGAAGAAAAAGTGAAATTGCCTAAGCCTTATAATCCAAAGGCTGATGCACATGCAGATATCAATAACGCGATTGCCAAGGCAAAAAAAGAAGGGAAGAATATTTTGATTCAGGCTGGTGGAAACTGGTGTATCTGGTGTCTTCGTTTTAATAATTTTGTACAGACAACTCCTGAACTGAAGGAGATTGCAGACAAAAAATATGTGTATTATCATTTGAATTATTCTCCGGATAATAAAAATGAAAAAGTTTTTGCTCAGTATATTAATACAAACGAACAGCAAGCTTATCCATTCTTTATTATTTTAGATAAAAACGGGAAAAAAATTCACGTCCAGCAAAGCGAGGTTCTGGAGGAAGGAAAGGGCTATAGCAAAGAAAAAGTGAAGGAATTTTTGGAAAAAGGTAAAGTGTAAAATAAAAACTCTTTTTAGTCATCTAAAAAGAGTTTTTATTGTTTTGTAAAAGTTGGTGTATTATTATAACAGCCTTCTAATCCACGTTAATTTTTTTTCAGAATAGGGTGGATATTTAATATTCGGCTCACCCCAGGTAGCTTTTTCAAGAACAGATTTTTGATGAGAAAAAGAATCAAAACCATATTTCCCGTGATAATTTCCTATCCCGGAATTTCCTACACCTCCAAACGGCAGGTTCCCATTGCCCAAATGCATAATAGTCTCATTAATACAGCCTCCTCCAAAAGAAAGCCTTTTTGTAAATATCTCTTTTTCTTCAGTATCATTAGTGAAAAGATATGCCGCAAGAGGTTTTTCAAGTTCTAAAATGGAGTTCAAAGCGGCATTATAGTTTTGAAAACTGAGAACAGGAAGGAGCGGGCCAAAAATTTCTTCCTGCATGATTTCATCGTTCCAATGGATATCAGTAAGAATGGTGGGTTCTATATATAATTTTTCTTCGCTGAAACCTCCACCACAGTATATTTTTTCCGGACTGATAAGCTTAGTTAGTCTATGAAAATTTCTTTGGTTGATGATTCTTGTATATTGTTCAGAATCAGCATTGTATTTAAATTCTTTAATGTATTTCCTGAGCATTTCCAGAAACTGTTCCTGAATCACCTCTTCCACCAATAAATAATCCGGCGCAACACAGGTTTGCCCTGCATTAAGGAATTTTCCCCATACAATTCTTTTGGCAGCAATGTCAAGATTGGCATCTTTAGTAACAATAGCCGGAGACTTACCGCCCAGCTCAAGAACAACAGGAGTAAGATGTTCCGAAGCCGCTTTATAAATAATCTTTCCGACTTTTGTACTTCCTGTAAAAAATATTTTATCAAATTTTAACTCTAACAGTCTTGTAGTCTCATCAATACCGCCTTCGTATACATACAGGTATTCGGGCGGAAAATTTTTATTGATAATTTCAGCCATCGCTTTCATCGTATTTTCAGCAATTTCGCTGGGCTTTAGAATACAGCAGTTTCCAGCAGCAATGGCAGCAACAATCGGGGAAAGTGATAATTGATAAGGATAATTCCATGCTCCGATAACCAGTACACAACCCAGTGGATCAGCATAAATTTTACTGTTTCCAAACTGATTGACAAGATTGGTGCCTACTTTTTTAGGTTTTGCAAGAGACTTTAGGTTCTTTAAGTAATAATCTATGTCATGAAGAATAAAAGACAGTTCTGTAGTGAATGTGTCAAATTTAGATTTTCCAAAATCTTTGTAAATCGCTTCATACAGCATATCTTCATTGGTAATTATCAGATTCCGAAGCTTTTCAAGATAGATCTTCCGGAAGGCAAGGCTTTTGGTCTGCTGTGTTTTAAAGAAATCTTTTTGACTCAGTACAATTTTTTCAATTTCCATTCGTAAGCTTTTACATTAAATAGTAGTTATAACTGCAATATTCTTATTGGGGAAAATGAACAATAAGCCGGCCAAAGTTAAAAAAAACAGAGGTTGTATTGTTTGATTTTGCTTAATTAACGATAAGAATGGAAATAGCGCTATTGTGTGAAAATAATTAAGAAACAATAAATCTTTAGTTTTTCATATTAAAGGCTTATCCTTATTACATAATATTTCTTACTGCTATTTTTACAGGATGATAAAGCAGCAATAGAAGTGCTGTAATAAATGACAGCCAGAATAACCCCGTGAAAATTTCCATATTGGAAAGTAAAATCGACTGTGCTGTTATTTTAGCTTTAAAAGCACCTGCTGTCATAGATAAGGATTCATTGACGGGAAGTTTTGAAATATTAGCTCCAAAAATCTGGTTCCACTGGCTGTAAAAAACAGGATTGGTATCGGTAAGGTTAAAGCTAAGGGTATCGGAATGTTTTAACGTTAAAAATAGCATCAGATTCTGCATAAGAGCATACCCAATAGCAGTAGTCCAGAAACGGGTAGTAGTTCCTAAAGCAGTCGCATTGGCTACATATTCTTCCGGCATTCCTGAAATCAGAAAGAAAACCAAAGGAGTAAAAAGCAGTCCCTGAGCAACTCCCTGTAAAAATAGAGGCGGGCAGATGGTGAAAAGACTGGTGTCCGGATAGAAAGTGTACGTAAACCATGCACAATCTACGGCCAACAGCAGAAAACCTGTAAAGAAAACAATTCTTGATGAAATTCCTTTTACCAGACATATTCCTGACACGAATACACCCAACAGCGTTCCCGCAACATTCCAGTACTGAATGTTCACAATATAATCCCACGGCCATTTCCAGACTGTAGCCATGATACTGTATACATTGTTCAGGCCGGAGCGGATCAGGTAAAAAATAAAGAACAGAATCATCCCGGCAATCACGTTTTTAGAACCGAAAACCTCAAAATGAAACAGAGGTCTCTTGGAATTTCTCTGTTTAAGCATAAATAAACCTCCTGAAAGCAAAAAAACAAACAGACACATTATAATCGTATCAGATTCAAGCCACATTAATCTTTTTCCATAGATAATAGCATAGCCGCCGGCCTGAAGACAAACCCAAAGTAAAAACCAACTGGTAATATCCAGCTGATATAAGGGTTTTTTTGGAAAGAAACGGTTTCTGTTAAAAATAGTGATCCCAATAATCAGAACAAATACATGAAAGTAAACCATCATTAAAACCATATGCCGGAAATCATAATCTTCAATACTTGATTTTAACAGGGAAGTGGTCACTGTACCTCCTGTAAGCATAATAGCATACATCAGAAGGTAAGAGAAAACTTTAGCATGTTTTGTTTTTAATTCTGCAACAATCAAAGGAAGGAAAATAGCCCCTTCCAGAAGCCCGAATATGCCTTCTAAAAACCGGATAACCAATATGACATGATAATCATTGGTGACGGATAGGACGTAAAGAATAATCACTGAAACAGATGCCATGAGCAGAATGTAATACTTCACACTGAAGTAAGCCATGAACCGCTGTAAAACTAAAAGGGTAACCACAAATGTCCCATACATCAAAATCATTAAATACTGGATGTCATCTGAATCTACATCCATAAAAGAAGAGGTGAAGGCGCTGTTTGAATGTAAGAGCGACAACAACATCAAATGGGGAAACAGTGCCAGTGTAAGGAGAGGCAGTTTCAGCCATTGTGGTACCCATTTATGATAAACTGTATTATGCTGCATTGTTTTTGATAGCGAAATAGGCTGCGAAAGCTGCTATGGTTAATAAAACTTTTGTGCCTGAATTAAAAAATGCGAAAAGACAAAAGGGCAAAGGTGTAAAAGTAAAAGGTAAAATGGCAAATATGCTCAAGAAAAAATTTGCAGATTCGCTATTTTGCGGTTTTGCCTTTTCGCGGTAAAAAAAATCTAACTTTAAAAAAATTGAAAATGAATTAAACCAGAGAGCCTTCTGAGGCTTTCCAATACTCATATCATATTTTCTTAGCACTTACCAGAACATTCATCCCGGAAAGAAGCTTTTCATTATCTTTATTGGTATCGAGAAGAATTTTCACAGGAAATCTCTGTTCAATTTTTACGAAGTTTCCAGTAGCATTATCTGGTTTTACTAATGAAAATTGCGATCCCGATGCAGGAGAAACTGAAAGGATTTTTCCTTTAAATTCAATCCCAGGATAAGCATCAGCAGTGATAATTACTTCCTGCTTCTGATCAATCTGTCCAAGCTGTGTTTCTTTATAGTTGGCAATGATCCATTTTTCTTTGCTTACGATCTGTACCAGTGCCTGTCCTTCTTTGATGAGCTGCCCTTCCTGAATCGTTTTTTTACCTACCCAGCCATCATAAGGTGCTGTAATTACGGTGTAAGACAGGAACAGTTTGGCATTATTAAGATTGGCAGAACTTTGCTGAATCTGGCTTTTAACAGGAGCAACCTTGGTCTGCTGCTCATTAGCTCCTGCTTTTACTGCATTTTTTTGCTGTTCCAATGCCAAAAGGTTGGCTTTTGACTGTTCGTAAGAAGCTTTTATATTTTCAAAATCCTGTTCTGTAGCAGCATCTTCGGCCAGCAGGTTTTTATATCGTTTGAAATCCTGTTCTGTTCTCCATATATCAATTTTTGCAGAAGTAATCTTTGCATCAATGATCTTTGTATCACTTTCTTTGGTATTCACTCCGCTCTGGATAGTGGCAATAGTAGCTGTAGTGGCATGAAGATTAGCCTCTGCCATTTGTACCTGATTCGTATATTCTCTGTTGTCTATGACAATTAAAGTATCTCCCTTATGTACAAACTGATTCTCATTAAATTTTATGGTTTTAATGAATCCTGAAACTTTGCTTGATACCGGAGTGATATACTGTTCTATCTGTGCGTCATTAGTAGTGACATTACTTCTGGAAAAGATATAGAAACTTACCATTCCTGTGATTCCGCTGATAATAAGGATCCAGGCCAGTAAGGTAATTGTTTTGTTGATTCTTTTTTCCTTTTGTGTCAGTTGTTTCTGTGCCATAGTTTTTATAAGTTTCCAATCGTATATTGGAGTTGATAGTATTTTAGTTGTCGGTTGATTTTTACGGATATTAAATTAGATTCTGCTTCCAGATAAGTATTGTCAGCATCGATTAATTCTGTGATAAGACTTAGCTTATTGGCATATTTTGTTCTTACAATACGGTAATTCTCTTTAGCCTGATCAATTGCTTCTTCTGCTATTTTTACTTTCTGATCGGTTTCTTGAAACTTTTTGTAGGCTTCATATACCGTATGTCTTATTTTCTCTTCATTCTCTTCTATCTGAAGTTTGGCAAGATCAATATTTTCCTTTGCTTCCTGCATTTTGTATTTGTTTTTGTACAGGTTTTCAATAGGGTAAGTAAGATTTACGCCAAGCATTCCCAGACGGTAAGCATAAGGCTCCGGAGGAAAGAACATCATATTCGGATACTTTATAAAATATTCTCCACCAGCTGTTATTTTAGGTAAATAATTAGCTTTGGTGATTTTCTGATCCAGCTCTTTTAAAGAAAGATTTTTGTGAGTCATTTCAACAGATTCATTTTTGGTGAGGGCTGTTTCCGTCAATTCATCAATGTAAGGAATTCCCGCTTTATCCGAAATCAGATCTTCTGTGTTAACGTGCATTTCCTGACTTTCCGGTAAGGCCAGAATTGTTTTCAGCTTATGTTCTGCAATCTGTATGTCATTATCCAGTTCTGTCCAGCTCATTTTATGATTAGAAAGCTGCAAAGAGGTTCTTAGCACTTCATTTACTGTTACAACACCATTTGCCTTAAGAACTTTAACCTGTTTGATATTTACAGAATCTTCTTTCATTTTGTCATTGATAAGATTTTGCTGCTCTTTCAGATGGTGAATCTGTAAAAAGGCAGTAATAATCTCCATTTTAAGCTGTCTCTCATCCAGATGGGTCTTTAGAGTTGAAATCTCAGTGTCAATGGCTGCTTTCTTTTCAGTGTTTTTGATTTTCCCACCCATATACACCGGGATGGAAGCGGAGAGTGTAAAATCATACATTCCATTGATGGCATCGTATTTTGTCGGTTTATTGAACACGCCATCCTGATACTGAAAAAGGTTGGTAACCTGAGTATAGCTTGTATGGAATTCTATGTCCGGAAGTTTTTCCATTTTGAGATCTTTCTCTTTGGTGGCGGACATTTCCTGTTTTAGATGACTTATCTGAATGTTTTTGTTGTTTTTCAACCCAACTTCTATAGCTTGTTGTAAACCAATATGTTGGTAGTCTATCATCTGTGAATGTAAAATATTGCTCAATAACAAGCACAACGCAATGCACAGATATCTGCCTGCGTTAAATGTGATATTCATAAATTAATTAAAGGATTTTTGCTAAAATGATTTTGATGCAGCAAAGTTACGCCCGGAAGGAGAAGACTCTATTTGTGAAAACAGAAAAAGATTTGCTCATTTACGCCAATTTAAAAATTCTCCTTATCTTTATTTCATGAACCACGACCATTTTAAAGAAGTTGAAGATAAAGATTCAGAGTTTTACATTTATCACGTACTTACGGGAAATGTAACAACAGAAATTCACTATCACAGTTCGGCGCAGTTAGTGTACGCAGAAGGGGGTATTGTGCATATTTTTACTGATTTGAGGCACTGGTATCTTCCGGCAAGATGTTTCATGTGGATACCTGCCGGGACGCCACATTATATTTTTTCTACCAGTCCGAAAGTTGATTTGTACAATTTTTATTTTAAAAAAGAAGATGGCGAAAGTGGCTTTTTTGATGAAATTAATATCTACTCTGTAAATAATCTGCTTCGTGAGATGATTTTGCATACGAAAGACTGGGATGGAAAAATCACAAAAAATGATGGTTCTAAATATTTTTTTCTCAAAGCATTGAAAGGGGTTTTACCTGAGAAAAGAGATAAACAGCTTGCATTTCCTGTACAGCATCCCTTTCCTAAAGATGAAACTTTATTGAAGATTGCCAGGTATATTCATGCAAACCTTGGGAAGCCTCTTACGATTGAATCTACAGCTAAAGAATTTGGAATGAGTACCAGAACCCTTTCCAGAAAATTTAAGGAGATTCTGGGCATGAATTATGTCCGTTTTCTGAGAGCTTTGAGAATTACCAGATCCCTTGAACTTATATCAGAAGGGAAATACAATATGTATGAGATTGCAATGATGGTAGGGTATAACAGTTTATCCTCCTTCAGCAATATTTTTAAAAAGATAATTGGAGTGGCCCCCACAGAATATCAGCACAAATTGAGAGGTGACCGCTAACTGTATGGGCAGGCTGGATAATGTAGACTTACAATACACGATATTATTTCTAAAGCCTCTCTATAAAATTATATCCAATAAAAAACCACTTCAAATTACATTGAAGTGGTCTTTATATGGTGAGAAAATCTCGGTTGCTTGATTAAGCTTCTTCAGATTTAACTTCTTCCTTCTTAGCAGCAGGAGCAGCTACAACCGGTGCGTCAGATACGATATCAAATTCGAAATTGTACTCAACGTTTCTGTGTAATCTGATGTTTGCTGTTACTTTACCAGTTCTCTTAATAGTGTTCCCTGGGATTTTGATGTATTTCTTCTCTACAGAAACTCCAGCTTTAGCAAGAGCTGCAGAAAGATCTGCATTGTTGATAGATCCGAATAATTTATCACCAGAACCTACTTTTGCAGGAATAGTAATAGAAGTTTTCTTTAATTGATCTACTACAGCGTTAGCAGCAGCGATTAATTTAGCTTCTTCTTCTTTTCTAGCTTCTAAAGTAGCTTCTAGAGCTGCTTTGTTTTTAGGTGTAGCTAAAAGTGCAATTCCTTTAGGAAGTAAAAAGTTTCTAGCATAACCTGGCTTTACGCTTACTGTATCAAACTCAAGTCCTAAGTTTTCTACGTCTTGTTTTAGGATAATATCCATTGTTGTTGTCCTTTTTTTAGATTTTAGAGTGATCCAAAATCAAGTTAGAATTAATTATTTATTCAGCAACAAAAGAAGAGGTTGCCCTCTTCTTTTATTTATTTTTTTGTCTTATTTCAATAAGTCAGCTACGTAAGGTAGTAAAGAAAGGTGTCTTGCTCTTTTGATAGCAGCAGAAACTTTTCTTTGATATTTTAAAGAAGTTCCAGTATATCTTCTTGGTAAGATTTTACCTTGCTCGTTTACGAATTGTAATAAGAAATCAGCATCTTTGTAGTCAACGTGCTTAATTCCGTATTTTTTGAATCTACAATATTTCTTTTCAGATTTTGTATTGATATCAAGTGGAGTAAGGAATTTTACTTCTGATTCTCCTCCTGCAGAGGCTTGTTTAGCCATTTCATCTATTGCCATGTCTTGTCTTTTTTAAAAAATAGGGTTAATAATTAAGCTTTAGCTGCTTTTACTTTAGCTCTTCTAGTTACAGCGTACTCAACAGCGTGCTTGTCAAGTTTTGTAGTTAGGTAACGGATTACTCTTTCGTCACGTTTGAATGCTAATTCTAAGTCAGCTACTACAGTACCTTCTCCTTTAAATTCGATTAAAGTATAGAACCCATTCTTTTTCAATTGGATTGGGTAAGCTAGTTTTTTTAATCCCCAGTTTTCTTTAGCAATGATTTCGCAGTTCTTTTCTTTGATAAGATCTACATACTTGTTCACTGCTTCCTCTACCTGTGCCTCAGATAGAACGGGAGTTAAAATGAAAACAGTTTCGTAATTGTTCATAATGTTAAATGAATTTGTTAATTATTTCGAGGTGCAAAATTAGAGAATATATTTGTAATATACAACAGTGGGAGCGGAATAATTGATAGTTTTCACTTTTCTGCTGACAGATGATTGACGTTTTTGTATTTTCGTACCTAAGACTTTTCATTATGAGAACTAAAAATTATGTTTTTCCATTATTATTAATGGCAATATCATGTTATTCCCAAGACATAATTTCCAGAAAAAACGGAACCTCTATGGATGTCAAACTTTTAGAAATAGGGAGTTCAAATATTACCTATAAAGAACTGGATAGTTCTGATGGCCCCCACTCACTCATTAGACAAATCTGAAATTTATCAAATAACTTACAATAATGGTAAAACAGAAGTTCTGGGGAAATATAAGACTGCAGATGAAGCCAGAAACTTTATGATATCCCAAATAAACGAGTACGGAATTGACAGGGATAGGAATGATCTGTCCCTAAAGGCTTATTTTGAAGGAGATCATATTAAGATCAATTCTTTGAATAAAAAAGGTAAAATTGTGCATGAAGGTAACTTGTGGGATCTGAGTAAAGTTGTTGCCTTTCATGAGCTTTCAAAAAGGAAAGATAATATTGCCTATCTGAATATTGTAACCTATGAAATCAGTAAATCAAAAAGAGAACTTAAAAAACTGGTCATCAAGATGACGGATTATGAGGCTGCAGCCAATCTGTTAGGAGCAATGAAGGATTTAAGAATTATGCTAAAAAAGGAGAAGAAGCTGAATGAGAAATAATTTCAATTATCAATTATCAATTATCTTTTCCCCTAATTTCCTTCAAAAAATTAACCTTCAGTACATCATATAAAGAATGTCTGCTTATCAGGATAGAGGCGATAGAAGAAACCATTCCGGCAAGCATGAGATGAAAGATTAATGAATGCCTGTCGGTCATTTCTAAAACGATAATAGCAGATGTAAATGGTGCTCTTGTAATTCCGGTAAGAAAAGCTACCATTCCCGCCAGAATAACGACATTGGTTTCGTTAGCTGTTAAATGAATAGCTCCTGAAATGACAGAGCCAATACTTGCTCCGGCGGTAAGAGCCGGAGCAAAAATACCACCGGCACCACCTGATGTAAAAGACAGGGCAGGGCCAAGCATCCTTAAAACAGGAACGTACCAGTCTTCGTGTTTGTTTTTGGTAAAGAGAACACGTTCCATAATTTCTTTCCCGGAACCCAGAATTTCTCTGTTGATAAAATAAGCAATCGATGCAATAATTAAAGCACAAATAACTAAAAATACTACATTGGCTTTATCTGTTTTCAGGGTTTTCTTTTTCCAGCCATTGATTTTAAGCATAATCACCGAAAGCTGACTGGCAAAAATGCCGGCTGTAGCTGCAACAAGAATGATGGGAAACATAACCATTAAAGATACATCATTTGTTTTGGGATATCCTAAATACAAATAAGATCCTGCTAAGGTCTGAGCTGTTAAGCCTGCAATAATAACAGCAGTGAACAGAGCTGTTTTAAAGTAATTGATATGCGTTTTTGACAGTTCTTCAACAGCAAATACAATTCCTCCCAAAGGCGTATTAAAAGCCGCCGCAAGACCCGCAGCCGCACCGGTCATAATCATGTTCTTCTTCGAAATTTTGGGCCACCACTCGGGAAGGTACTCGTTGACTTTTCTGAAAACAGAACCTGCAATTTGAATAGTGGGTCCTTCACGTCCTACAGCGCCTCCTCCTATAACTAAAATAACCGAGGACAGAATTTTGAAAAAAATAATTTTAATGCTTAGAAGGCTTCGGATTTTCGTATGCTCTTTCGGATTGGCAAGTTCTACCGCAGCCATAACTTGTGGAATCCCGCTTCCTTTGGCATTGGGAGCGAATTCTTTTACCAGCCACCATGAAAGTACAAACCCAATAGGAGCGATAATGAAGATCATCCAGGCATGCCAGTCAAAGATAAAATTCATAAAATTTTCACCCCAGGCGAATACCTTCGCATAGAGTACAGCGAAAAAACCGGTAATAACAGAGGCAATCCAGAAAGGAATAGCCTGAAGCAGGTTGTTCTTCAGCTGTTCATTCCTGATATTGTCAAAGGAATTTTTAAGAGCCTCCCGTATGGAGGTGAAAAATTTCAGCATTTGTTAGTTTTGTGAGATGAAATTACGGCAAAAAAACGAAAATCAGATTTTTTCTAAAAATTTTGATATAGCCAGAGCATTATCAATACTCAGTGTTTTTGGGAATCCAAAAGATAATATATCATTTTTAACTTCAAGGCTGAAACTTCCATCAGCAACAGACTGTATAGTTTTCTTTCTTTCCGGATTTAAAAAGGTCATCGTTTTATAAGGATCACTTCCCAGCACGTAAAAATCTTTGAAATCCCTGTTTTCTTTAAAATTAATATTAAAGCTGCTGAAAATCCCCGCTATTTTATCGGTAAGCTTCTTTTTGTTGATGGATATAAAACCAAAGTCTTCACTCAGTTTTTTTAATCCCCAAATTTCTAAGGTATCATACTTGTCAGTGGTACGGACCCACCGGAATGAAGGACTGATTTTATTGATGATAAATAGATAGAACTCTGTCCTTTTATCTTTATCAGTGACAGCGTAGCAGATCTTTGGCTCTTTTAGAAAATCCACTGTTTCAGAACTGAATTTCTGATAAGGAGAATCTTCAATATTGACAACCGAAATATCATACATTTCCAATAAGGCATCATAAACCTGAAAAATCAATTCTTCTTCTTGTTTAGAAAAATCAAACAATTTGGTCACATATAGTTTTCTAAAATCAAGCTCCATTGGTGAAATATTTTATTAAAGATAAAACTATTTCATTAAATTCTATGATTCAAAGAGTAATAAAGGCAGCCTCCCAATAAAAAAAACGCAAAGTGCGGTCAAACAGATTTCTGAATTTGTGGCTCAAACAAAAAAAGCTTCCCGGTGGGGAAGCTTTATGCTTTATATTTAAGACCCACCGAATAGAAGGGCAGCTCCAATACCGTAGATTAATAACAGAACACCTATGAAAATTAAATTAACATTTCTGAGCCTGGATTTGCCTTTATTCTCAAGAACAACTGTTTCAATAACAATGAAGAGAAACCAAAGTCCATGGAAGGCCATCATAAAGATTAAGTACGCTAGCCCATCCCATCCCTTTGCCCGGCTCATGGCAATAAGGAAAACAATAGTTCCGGAAATTATTACTGCGAGACGTATCAAAATATGATTTATTACATTTTGATTATCAGGCTGCTTGTTTGTTTCTTCGTCCTGTTTGATTTCAAAAAGCTCTCTTAATTCCGGACTCATTCCTTTTGTTTATTGTATAATTTGACAAAAAACTGCAGTATTCCAATAAATCCAATAAGATTTAAAACACCAAAAACACGGTATATCTCCATAGAGTATAAATCCCAAAAGCTGCCAACAAACTGTATAAGGTCAATAAGAATAATTAGACTTAATGAAATTATTGCGATTAATGTTGCGTTTTTCATCTTCAGGTGTTTTCGTTATTAGTTAAAATTCTGTTTTGGATTCAATTCCAGAGGAGTTATTTCTGTTCTTTTATACTTCTGTATTCAGATCCCAGTTCTCAAGATAATCGTGAACATGTTTCAGCATCATTCCACCTAAAGATCCGTCTACTACTCTGTGATCATATGAGTGAGACATAAACATCAGGTTTCTGATCGCAATTACATCTCCATCAGCCGTTTCAAGAACTGCAGGTTTTTTAACGATAGCTCCAATGGCAAGGATAGCCACCTGAGGCTGAGGAATAATTGGCGTCCCCATAAGGTTTCCAAAACTTCCTACGTTAGAAATTGTATACGTTGCTCCCTGAGTATCTTCAGGTCTTAGTTTTTTGTTTCTTGCTCTGTAAGCTAAGTCGTTGATTGCTTTTGCAAGACCTGAAAGAGAAAGCTGATCAGCATTCTTGATAACAGGAACGATAAGATTTCCGTCTGGCAGGGCAGTAGCCATACCTATATTGATGTTTTTCTTTTTGATGATGTTCTCACCGCTTACAGAAACATTGATCATAGGGAAATCCTGAATCGCTTTTACTACAGCTTTCACGAAAATCGGCATGAAAGTAAGTTTTTCACCTTCACGTTTTTCGAAGATCGCTTTGTTTTTGTTTCTCCATTTTACAACGTTGGTAACGTCCGTTTCAATGAAAGAGGTTACATGTGGAGCAATTTGTTTTGCTTTCACCATGTTCTCAGCAATGATCTTTCTCATTCTGTCCATTGGAATGATCTCATCACCTGCATTTACCGGAATAGTAGCTGCCGGAGCAGAAACTGCAGGTTTTGGAGTAGATGCTGCTGTTTGTTGAGCTGGCTGCTTACCTCTGTTGGCAACGTATGCCAGTATATCTTCTTTAGTGATTCTTCCTTCTAAACCGCTTCCTTTGATGGATTTCAGCTCAGCTTCAGAAATATTTTCCTGTTGTGCAATTGATTTTACAAGCGGAGAAAGATAAAGATCTCCTGAAAATTCTACGTTTGCAGGAACAGTCTGCAAGGGCTGTTCAATAGTGCTTAAAGTTTCAGTATCCGGAGTGGCAGCCGGAGTTTCTGTTTTTACTTCCTCAGAAACAGAACCTTCTCCTTCAATTTCTAAAATCGCAATGGCTTCGCCTACTTTTGCAACTTCGTCTTTTTGCTTTAAAATTTTTACAATTTTCCCCGAAACTGGTGTCGGTACGTCTGAATCTACTTTATCTGTTGCAATTTCTACTACGGAGTCATCCTCTTTTACGTTATCACCTTCATTGAATAACCAAGTGATAATTGTCGCTTCCATAACACCTTCTCCCATGGAAGGAAGCAATAATTTGTATTCTGCCATTTTTGATTTTTAGATTTTGACAAATATATAAAAAAAATCGGTTTTTTTATGAAATATATAATTTTAGCTGAATTCAATGTAAATATTTTCGCCTACATTCAATCCAAACAGGCTTTTAGCCCCGTTTTTTTTACTCCCTTTATAGATAGAAAGCTCCAGGAACTGACTATCATTGAAGATTGCCGCAGACTGCCCATGAAATTCCGTTTCTCTTTCCCAGTCCGAAACCACTTCCGTATGGCTGGAAAATATACGGGAAAGACTGAGGTTTCTGAATTTTATAGTAAAGGCATTGTATCCTTTGCTGATATTTTCAAAAAAATCTTTGTTGATATTTGATATTATATTTCCGAAATTATCAATATAAGTGACTTCTCCAATGATCATTCCCTCAGATTCATTGTGTACCGGTTTGGGAAACATCAGTTCCTTCGCAGTATCTATTTTTCGTCCTATCACTTCAGGAAGTCCGCCATTGGCAAGATGCACTGCTGCAGGAACAAAAATGTCTGTAGAAGTAAAATTGATAATATCATCAAAGCGGTTATTGAGGGTAAGCTCATAGATCGCTTCGGGTTTAATATCAAAAAATATCAGACTTAAAAGACCATTGTCCGCCGCCAAAAAGTAGGAATCATCAGCTTTATAAAGGATATTTTTTCTTGATTTGTGGTAAAAACTGTCTACCGAAAGGATATGAATACTTCCTTTTGGAAAATATTTGTAAGCATTTCTTACAATATATGAAGTTTGTATAAGGTTGAATGCCTGGATATCGTGGGTTATATCAATAATATTAACCTCAGGATTTAGAGACAGAATTTTGCCTTTCACAGCGGCAACTCTGTAATCTAAATTTCCGAAATCCGAAGTAAGGGTAATAATTGACATGAGCAATTTCTAGAATAGTGTAGTCTTGCAAAGTTATTTAAAATAAAAAGAAAGCCCGAAAGATTGTTGAAAAGAATTTGATATAAATTTGAAAAAAATCTTTAATTTTAAAATCTAATAAATAAAAATACTGCATGTTTGAATTAACGTATGATTTGGAAGATCTCGATAAAAAAATCTTCTATGGAGTTAATAACCAATATTTCAACCTACTAAAATCAAGCTTTCCAACCATTAAAATTACAGGAAGAGACCATTTTATCTTTGCCATTGGGAATCAGGAAGCTTTAGATATATTGAAAATAAAATTGGATGATATCGTAAAATTCATCTCTAAAAATAATTCAATAGAGCTCAAAGACGTCGAAAATATCCTGAATATTAAAGATGAAAATGAGAAACATCTGATCTTTGACCAGGATATTATTGTAAAAGGGGTAAACGGTAAGATAATTAAAGCTAAGACCACTAATCTTAAAAAACTGGTTAAGGAAACAGAGAAAAAAGATATGGTTTTTGCCATTGGCCCTGCAGGAACTGGAAAAACGTATACCAGTGTTGCTTTGGCAGCAAGAGCTTTGAGGGATAAAGAAGTAAAAAGAATTGTTCTTACAAGACCTGCTGTAGAGGCAGGGGAGAGCCTAGGGTTTTTACCGGGAGATCTTAAAGAAAAGCTGGATCCGTATTTGCAGCCACTATATGATGCACTTCGTGATATGATTCCTCATGAAAAGCTGGAAGGCTTTATGGAGAAAAAGGTAATTGAAGTAGCCCCATTGGCATTTATGAGAGGGCGTACTCTGGATGATGCCTTCGTTATCCTTGATGAAGCACAGAATACTACGCATGCTCAGATGAAAATGTTCCTTACGAGAATGGGGATGAATGCGAAGTTTATCATTACAGGAGATCCTAGCCAGGTTGATTTACCAAAAAACCAGCAATCCGGGCTGAAGGAAGCGATGAGAATTTTAAACGGAGTGAATGAAATCGGTTTTGTACACCTTACGGAAGAAGATGTTGTGAGACATCCTGTGGTAAGAAAAATTATTCTGGCTTATAATGATGAAGAAAAGAGGCTGAGAAATGATTGATTCTAAATAAGTAAAAGTGTTGTTAACCTTTTATTAACCATGAATAATGATTATTAAATTTGTTAATTTGAAAAAAATAATTAGTTTTGCATCCTTAAATGTAAAAACTAATATACAATGAAAAAACTTATACTTGTTGCAGCAGTCGCTGTTATGGGAATTTCTGTTAACGCACAAGAATTTCGATTTGGTCCTAAAGCAGGATATTCATACTCTACAATAAAAATGAAAGGTGATGGTCAGTCTGAAACATCAGACCCTTTACACACATTTTATATAGGAGGTATGGCTGAATATAAATTAAGTGACAAATTCGCTCTTCAGGGAGAACTTTTATATTCTCAACTGGGAGGAAAAGTAAAGATATCTGAATCTGATCCGTCTAACCCGGCTACATTTTTAGATTTCAAAGCAAAACAGACTTTCCATACTTTATTAATTCCTGTTTCTGCTAAATATTTCATTACTGAAGGCTTATCTGTTTCTGCAGGAGCAAGCTTTGGTTTGATTCTTTCAGCAAAGCAAAAGCTTACTACAGATTTTGGATTCGGAATTCCGGGATTAGAGCTTAACGGAGATGATGAAACAGATATAAAAGATCAGATGAATACTTTGAATATTGCTCCTTTCCTTGGTGCTGAATACGCATTGGAAAATGGATTATTCTTTGATGCAAGATACAATCTTGGGATTTCTAATCTTGCAAAACATGCAGAAGGAAATGAAAAGGCTACTAACAGCTTTATCCAGATAGGTGTTGGTTTCAAATTCGGAGGAAACTAATTCTGATATTCGGAAATAAAAACAATAAGAAGCAGGACAAAATAAGTCCTGCTTCTTTATTTTAACAGAATATTTTTCTCTATAGTTTAGCCACTAAACCAGCAAAAACTTAAATCTTAATTCATTTTTTGTCTGGTTCGGGCTTTTAAACATGTCTGCATTTGTACTCATGATGAAAATAATTAGTATTTTTGGCCGGTAATTTTAAACTAAAAAAATGAAAAAGCTATTATTAGTAGGTGCTTTTGCACTATTAGGAGGTGCTCTTCAGGCACAGGAAGGTTTTAAAATTGGAGGACATATTGGTGTTCCTGTAGCTGACGCAGGTGATGTAGCTTCGTTTACATTAGGAGTAGATGCTGCTTATATGTGGAATATTGCTAAAGGTCTTGACCTTGGGGTAACCACAGGGTATTCTCATTTCTTCGGAAAAGATCATTTTGATGATTTCGGGTTTGTTCCTGTAGCTGTTTCCGGTAAATACAGATTCTCCGGAGCACCTATCTTTGTAGGATTGGACTTGGGATATGGTATCTCTACAAAAGACGGAATGGATGGTGGTTTCTATGCACAACCAAAATTTGGATACCAGATGTCAAAAGGAGAGTTGTATATAGGATACCAATCTATAAGCAACAAGCGTGATCTTCCGGGGTGGGGGAGTCATACCTGGAACGTTGGAGCTGTTAATTTAGGATATAACTTCTTCATTAAATAATAATATTCTTAAAAATATAGAGAACTCCGGCCGAAAGGCCGGAGTTTTTATTAAGGGACTATTAACAAATAGAAGGAATTCTTAACAAAAGCTTTCAATTCGCATCAATGATGAGCTTATGACAGGCTGTTAAAGCCCTTGAATTATAAATATTTGCTGGGATTTTATGAGTTAAGGCATTAAATATTAACATTTGAAACAGGTAATTACTGATTGCTTTGATAGTTTTTACGGGTTTTATCTGAAATTGATAAATTTAAAAAATTAGATATATTGAATTCCTGTTGATGATTTGGAGTCTATTTATTCATAAAATTGTGAAAAAATCAAAAACTTCTCTTTAATAAGATTTATTTTTGTAAAGTGCCGGATTTTAACAATGATATTAATCACATTAACAAATTTTAATATTAGTGGCTACCACTGTAAATTTGCCCTCAGAAAGTATTAAAATTTTTTAAAATGAAAAAAATATTATTAGCGGGTGCTGTTGCACTTTTTGGTTTATCAAACGCTCAAATTGCTAAAGGAACTACATATTTATCAGGATCTGTTGGTTATTCTCAGGAAGAAACTAACAATGGTAACCTTAAAACAGAAAACTTCAACGTATTACCTACAGTTGGATATTTTGTTAACACAAACTTAGCAATTGGTTTAGGGATCGGTTACCAAACTGAAAAAACTACATCTACTACTACTACATCTATCCTTAATACAACAACTGTAAGCGAGGATATTACTAAGAAGCCAGCTTTCGTTGTTGCTCCTTTCGTAAGAAAATACTGGACTTTATCTGATAAATTATTTATTTTCGGACAATTAGCAGTACCAATGGAGTTTGGAAAAACTAAAATTGAAAATAGCTCAGTATCAACTTCTGGAACGACTACAGTTTCTAACTCTACTTCTACTGAAGCTAAATACACTCAAATTGGTGTTACTGTGAAGCCAGGTTTAGATTATTTCTTAAACAAAAACTGGTCTATCGAAGCTACTATCGGTGAGTTTGGTTACAACAACTACAAGCCAAAAGATGGTGATGCTACAAACAACTATAACTTCGGTCTGAATTTATCTTCTGTGACTTTCGGAGTTAAATATGTATTTGCAAAATAATAAACAAAGCATATAGCAATAGAGCCCTGAGAAATATCTTAGGGCTTTTTTAGCATAAAAGACTTAATAATATAACTATAATAATCATGAAAAAAATAGTATTAGCATGTGCGGTTGCTCTTTTCGGCTTTTCAAATGCCCAGATTGTTAAGGGAACAACTTATCTTTCCGGACAGGTAGAATATAGCCACAGTGAGAATAACCAATTTACTCAAAAAAGAAAGGATGATGTGGTGAAAATTCTTCCTACGGCAGGTTATTTTGTCACTACAAACTTAGCGATAGGACTGGGAGCAGGCTATAAAAGTACTGTTACAAAGTATGAATTAGGGAATGCTGCCATCAGTAATCTGCTGGAAATAAAAGATACGGAGAATGCATTTGTTGTAGCTCCATTCATTAGAAAATACTGGACTTTATCGCACAAATTATATATATTTGGCCAACTGCAGATTCCATTGGAATTTGGACAGGAGAAAGTGGATGCAAACAGTAATATTGAGATGGGAGATCCAGAGCTTGCTTCTTTTGAAGGGAAAAATAATTACACCCATATTGGAATTAATATCAAGCCGGGTGTGGATTATTTTTTAAGTAAAAAATGGTCAATAGAAGCTACCTTTGGTGAGTTTGGATACAATACCAATAAAAGGGATCTGGATGGTGCGAAGAGGCAGAATAACTATAAATTTGATGTAAATCTGGCTTCTGTAACATTTGGAGTTAAATATGTATTTGCAAAATAATAGACAAAAACATATAATCATAAATTTGAAAGTTTTCTTAAAAAAACTATTTAATATAATAATCATGAAAAAAATCTTATTTGTATCAGCGCTTGCTTTATTTACAGGGCTGAATGCACAAACTACATTTGGAGTAAAAGCTGGCTATGCTCTATCAAAATTAAACTCTAGCGAAGGAGATTTCGAATTAGGGGGGATAGAAGGAAGTTTAAAATCAAAGTCAGGGTTTTATATCGGAGCTTTAGTTGAGCATAAAATTACTGCTAAATTTGCTCTTCAGGGAGAGGTTGAATATGCCAATCTTGGAGGAAAAGCAGAAGTTGGGATACCAGGCACAGGTTTTACATTAACTGAAAAAATGAATCTTAACCGAATTGTAATTCCTGTATCTGCAAGATATTATGCGACTCCGGAATTGGGAATTTATGCAGGTCCTTATGTAAGCTTTAAAACAAATAATACAGTAAAATTTGAAGTAAGCGGTCCTAATGCCGGTATGGTAGATCCTTCAGGACTTAAAGAAGGGGAGCGTTATTTGGAAAGAGAGTTGAATAATGGTTTAAAATCAACTGATTTTGGTTTATTCTTAGGAGCAGATTATAATGTTTATAAAGGGTTATTCGTGGATGCACGTTATAGCTTTGGACTTACCAATATGATCAAGAATCCTGTAGATGGAGAGACGTTGAAAATGAATTTCTTCCAGCTTGGAATAGGGTATAAGTTTAAATAAACGATACCGATAAAATAAAAAACTCTCAGAAATTTCTGAGAGTTTTTTTATAGATCATTTTTGTTTCAAATTATTTACCGAACATTCCACCCATTCCAGGCATGTTAGGCATTTTGCTCATCATCTGCATCATCTGCTTTCCTTGAGGCCCCTGCATCATTTTCATCATTTTACCCATCTGGTCAAATTGCTTCATCAGCTGGTTCACATCTTCAATTTTTCTTCCTGCACCTTTTGCAATTCTGTTCTTTCTCTGCGTGTTGATGATAGACGGTCTTCTTCTTTCATCCGGCGTCATAGAGTAGATAATAGCCTCAATGTGCTTAAATGCATCATCACTGATCTCTACGTCCTTGATTGCCTTTCCAACTCCCGGGATCATTCCCATCAAGTCTTTCATGTTACCCATCTTCTTAATTTGGTTGATCTGCTTTAAAAAGTCGTCAAAACCAAATTCATTTTTAGCAATTTTCTTATGAAGTTTCTTAGCTTCTTCCTCGTCAAACTGCTCCTGAGCTCTTTCTACTAAGGAAACAACGTCTCCCATTCCAAGGATTCTGTCTGCCATCCTTTCCGGATAGAAAAGATCCAGAGCTTCCATTTTTTCTCCTGTAGAGATAAACTTGATTGGTTTTTCAACAACAGAACGGATTGTTAATGCCGCACCCCCTCTTGTATCACCATCTAATTTCGTTAAAACAACTCCGTCAAAATTCAAAGCATCGTTGAATGCTTTTGCTGTATTCACGGCATCCTGACCTGTCATGGAATCTACCACGAAAAGTGTTTCCTGCGGCTTAATGAAGTAATGTACGGATTTAATCTCGTTCATCATCTGCTCATCAATTGCCAAACGGCCGGCAGTATCCACAATAACAACATCATGGTTATTGGCTTTTGCAAAATTAATTGCATTCTCCGCAATAGTAGATGGGTTGGTAGACCCTTCTTCTGTATAAACAGGAACATTAATCTGCCCTCCCAATACTTTCAGCTGATCAATCGCTGCAGGACGGTATACGTCACAGGCAACCAACAAAGGCTTTTTATTTCTTTTTGTTTGTAGATAATTAGCAAGTTTTCCGGAGAAAGTAGTCTTACCCGAACCCTGAAGACCTGCAATAAGGATTACAGATGGTTTTCCTGAAAGATTGATTCCTTCCTGAGAACCTCCCATCAGATCTACCAACTCGTCATGAACGATTTTGGTCATCAATTGTCCTGGAGTAAGGGACGTAAGAACGTTTTCTCCTAATGCTTTATCCTGAACTCTCTTAGTAAGATCTTTTGCTACTTTATAGTTAACATCAGCATCTACCAATGCTCTGCGGATTTCCTTTACGGTTTCTGCAACATTGATTTCAGTAATTTTTCCACGTCCGGAAATATTGTGTAATGCCTTGTCTAACTTATCCTGTAAACTATTAAACATATTTATTGTAAATTATAGGTTTGCAAAAATAAGGAATTTTTAAGAAATCTGAGTAGTATTCGCTTAATATTATAAGGATTAGATTGAAATTCAAATAAAGAAAGGAAATTAGAACAAGAAAAGAAAGTTCTTTTATGCACAATCCCATTTGTTTTAGCCTTAAAAATGTGCAGATGACATTTTCTCTAATTCATTTTGTTTGGTTTTTACTATAATATATATATATGATAGAAGATTTTGAGATTTTTTTTGTTTAAAAAATTATAGTGTTATTTTTGCACCATGAATTTTTCAGATGTTTTTATTATTGTAGCATTGGCTGTTGTTCTCAATACAGCGGTCTATATAATATTTAAAAAGTATTTACACGGTAGAGAGGATGCAGCCCTCAAGTTTCTCACCTTTAATATCCCTAAAGATATTATATGGCTTGTGGTTTCGTTACTGATTATTGACAAAACAAAAGAAAATTTTCTGTTTTTACTTGTATGCTTTATTATAGCGTCATTCCTTATATATTTACCTATAATAAAACTCATTAATAAATCTTGATTTTTTTGATGATAAAAATCAATTTTTAATATTGGTAAAGTTTAATAAAATCGATATATTTGCACACGATTAAAAAAGAGATATGAACAGAAAAATTTCTTCGTTATTTTTCGCATTTTTGTTTGTGTTTATTAGCAGTTTAGCTGCTGCACAGCACGAAACTGAAGGGGAAAAAACAGCTGAAAAAGTAGAGCATAGAGAAGCAAAAGAAGGCTTCAATGCAACTAAAGTGATCATGGAACACATCGGTGATTCAAATGAATGGCATTTATGGACTACAAAAGATGACAGTGGTGAAGAGCATCACGTTTCTATCCCTTTGCCGGTTATTATTAAGGATAACCAAGGGTGGCATACTTTTCTTTCCAGCAGTATTGCTCACGGACATGAACATGATGGGTATACTTTGGAAGAAGGACAGGTAGTTTCTACTAAAGGGATTGAAAAAGCTACTTTATTTGCAATCATCAGTGGAAAACAAAAATCAAACGAAGTGTTTTTTGATCTTTCAGTAACGAAAAACGCAGCTTCAATGTTCTTGTCAGTAATTTTTATGGCGGTAATCTTCATAGGGATGGCAAGAAATTACAAAAAATCACAACTTCCAAAAGGAATTGGAAAATTATTGGAACCAGTGATTGTATTTATCAGAGACGAGGTGGCTATTCCAAACATCGGGTCTGTTAAATATAAAAGATATATGCCTTATTTATTAACTGCATTTTTCTTTATCTGGATTAATAACCTTTTTGGTTTGATTCCGTTCTTTCCTTTCGGAGCGAACCTTACTGGTAATATCGCGATTACTTGTGTGCTGGCGATCATTACATTAATTATTACATTGTTCAGTGCTAATAAAGATTACTGGAAACACATCTTTATGCCGCCGGTTCCAATCTTATTGTACCCAATTATGGTTCCAATCGAGATTATCGGAATCTTTACAAAGCCTTTCGCTTTAATGATGCGACTTTTTGCTAACATCACTGCGGGACACATTATGATCTTGGCGATTATTTCATTGATCTTCATTTTCAAGTCTCCATTGTTAGGATTTGCATCTGTACCATTAGCATTATTCGTTTCTGTATTGGAATTACTAGTTGCTGCACTACAGGCTTATATCTTTACAGTATTATCTGCATTGTTTATCGGTATCGCAGTGGCGGAACATGAGCATGAGCACGGTCATGAAGAACACGCTCACTAATTAATTAAGAAAAAAGAATTTAAAATAATTTTTAACTAAATATTTATTTATTATGGATTTATCAACTGGAACAGGATTAGTTTACGTAGGTATCGGTTTAGCAGTACTAGGTGTAGGTCTAGGTATCGGTAAAATCGGTGGACATGCAATGGATGCTATCGCTAGACAACCAGAACAAGCTGGTAAGATTCAAGGAGCAATGCTTATCGCTGCTGGTCTTATTGAAGGAGCTGGTCTTATCGCGATTATCTTTGGTGCTTTCATCAAGTAATCTATCCTCAAAAAAAACATTCTTAGCAGTTAAGCGGTTGGCTGCTGCTAAGAATTTTAAAAACAATCCATAAATAACACTTAAAAAAAGAATCTACAGATATGGGAATTATTGAACCTGGAATTGGACTTTTGTTTTGGATGACTCTTACATTTGTTATCCTATTGTTTCTTCTAGCTAAATTCGCTTGGAAACCAATTGTTAATGCTGTTAATGAAAGAGAAACATCTATTGTTGATGCATTGAACCAAGCTAAATTGGCGAAAAAAGAGATGGAAGATCTTAAAGCTGACAACGAAAGAATCATTCGTGAGGCTAAAATTGAAAGAGATGCTATCCTTAAAGAAGCTAGAGAAATTAAAGACAGAATCGTAGGTGAAGCTAAAGATGCTGCAAAATCAGAAGGAGACAAATTGATCGAAGCTGCTAAGCAAACTATCAACGCTGAGAAAAATGCTGCAATGGCAGACATCAAAACTCAGATCGGTGCTTTATCTGTAAACATTGCAGAATCTATCTTGAAACAAAAGTTAGATAACAACGAAGCTCAAAACGAATTAGTTCAAAATTATATCAACAAATCTAACCTTAACTAATAATGCTTACATCTAAAGTAGCGAAAAGATACGCACAGGGTTTGCTTGAATTCACTAATGAATCAGGTGAGACAGCTGCTGTATTTTCTGAAATGAAAGATGTAGTGAAGATTATGATTGAATCCAAAGATTTGAACAAATTCTTCCTTACGCCTTACATTGATGCAAAAAAGAAAATAGAGGTAGCAAGTGAAATTTTCAAAGGTTTATCAGTATCTTCTCAGAATTTGATCAAGTTGGTAATCAAGCATGGACGTGAGAACCAATTGAAAAATATCGCTCAGGAATTCATCAAAAAAGTTGAAGATATCAATGGAGTGCAGAGAGTAACGCTTACTACAGCTACTCAGCTTTCAAAAGAAAATATCGATCAGATACTAAGATCTACCAGCCTGGTAAATGCTAATTCAAACTATGATTTGAAAGTAAATATCAACCACGATATCTTAGGTGGATACATCTTAAGAGTAGGTGATCAGCAGGTAGACGCGTCTGTGAAGACAAAACTAAACCAAGTTAAAAAAGATTTTCAATTAAATTAAGAAAAACAACCATACAATGGCAGAAATAAATCCGGCAGAAGTATCTGCGATCTTAAAACAGCAATTGGCCAACTTCGATACTCAATCAAACGTTGAGGAAGTAGGTACAGTTTTAACCATCGGTGATGGTATTGCTCGTGTATACGGGTTAGAAAACGTACAATACGGAGAGTTGGTGAAATTTTCTAGTGATGTAGAAGGTATTGTACTTAACCTTGAAGAAGACAACGTAGGTGTTGCTTTACTAGGTGAAAGTAAATTAGTAAAAGAAGGGGATACAGTAAGAAGAACAAACAGAATCTCTTCTATCAAAGTAGGAGAAGGTATGTTAGGAAGAGTAGTAGATACTCTTGGTAACCCTATTGATGGTAAAGGTCCTATTTCAGGGGAATTATATGAAATGCCGTTAGAAAGAAAAGCTCCCGGAGTTATCTTCAGACAACCGGTAACTGAGCCTTTACAGTCAGGTATCGTTGCGATTGACTCTATGATCCCTGTAGGAAGAGGACAGAGAGAGCTTATCATTGGTGACAGACAGACAGGTAAAACTACTGTTGCTATCGATACGATCATCAACCAAAAAGAATTCTTTGAAGCTGGGAAACCAGTATATTGTATATATGTTGCTATCGGGCAGAAAGCGTCTACTGTAGCACAAATCGTTAAAACTCTTTCTGATAAAGGAGCTTTAGCATATACTGTAATCGTTGCGGCTAACGCATCAGACCCAGTTCCTATGCAGGTATATTCTGCAATGGCAGGAGCTGCTATTGGAGAGTTCTTCAGAGACACAGGTAGACCAGCATTGATCGTTTATGATGATTTATCTAAACAAGCTGTTGCTTACCGTGAGCTTTCCCTACTATTAAGAAGACCACCGGGCCGTGAAGCTTACCCTGGAGACGTTTTCTACCTTCACTCAAGACTATTGGAAAGAGCTGCAAAAGTGATTGCTGATGATAATATTGCTCGTCAGATGAATGACTTACCAGAATCTCTTAAGCCAATCGTTAAAGGTGGTGGTTCATTAACTGCCCTTCCGATTATCGAAACTCAGGCAGGTGACGTCTCTGCATATATCCCTACAAACGTAATCTCTATTACAGACGGACAGATCTTCTTGGAGTCTGATCTATTCAACTCAGGGGTTCGTCCTGCGATTAACGTAGGTATCTCTGTATCAAGAGTAGGAGGGAATGCTCAGATCAAGTCAATGAAAAAAGTATCTGGTACACTTAAGTTAGACCAGGCTCAATATAAAGAATTAGAAGCGTTTGCTAAGTTCGGTTCAGATCTGGATGCTTCTACTTTAGCAGTAATCTCTAAAGGAGAAAGAAACGTGGAGCTTCTTAAGCAGCCAGTTAACTCTCCACTTCCGGTAGATAGCCAGGTTGCTATGATCTATGCTGGTACTGAGAACCTATTGAGAAACGTTCCATTGAACAAAATTAAAGAATTCCAACACGAATATATCGAGTTCCTAAGATCTAAGCACCCTGATACAATGGCTGCAATTAAATCTGGAAAAATCGATAACGATATTACAGGTGTTCTTAAGCAGGCAGCTAACGATTTAGCTTCTAAATACAACTAAAATTAGTTGATGGTTGTTGGTTGATAGTTGACAGAATTTTCTAAAACTAGCAACCAACAGCCGACAACCAACAACTAACCCAATATGGCAAACTTAAAAGAAATACGAGGCAGAATTACGTCAATTTCATCTACGATGCAGATTACTCGTGCTATGAAAATGGTTTCCGCTGCGAAACTGAAGAAAGCACAAGACGCAATCGTAATGCTAAGACCTTATTCTGAAAAATTACAGGAGCTAATCCAGAATGTAAATTCTAGCTCAGATCCTGATCAGATTTCTGTATATGCTCAGAAAAGAGAGGTTAAAAGAGTACTTTTCATCGCTGTTACTTCAAACAGGGGTCTTGCGGGTGCTTTTAACTCTTCTATCGTAAAAGAGCTTAACCTTCAGTTTCAGAACAAATCTCAGTACGAGGTTGAAGTTCTTCCTGTAGGTAAAAAAGTATATGATGCTGTAAGAAGAAGTCATACAGTATATACTAATGGAAGTTTCGTTTATGATAATCTGAACTTTGATGCAGTAGCTAATATTGCTGAAGGGGTGATGACAAGTTTCAGAGAAGGTAAGTTTGACGAAGTATATGTTATTTATAACAAATTCGTTAACGCTGCGAGTCAGGTAGTAACTACAGAGCAGCTTCTTCCTATCTCAATGCCTGAAACTACTGAGCCACAGGTTGAAACAGATTATATCTTCGAACCGAACAGAGCAGAGATCTTGGATAACTTGATTCCTAAGTCTATTAAAACTCAGGTTTTCAAATCAATCTTAGACTCAGTAGCATCTGAACACGGAGCGAGAATGACTGCTATGCACAAAGCTACAGACAATGCAGAGGCTATGAGAAATGATCTGAAGATTTTCTACAACAAAGCAAGACAGGCTGCAATTACAAACGAAATCTTAGAGATCGTTTCAGGAGCAGAAGCTTTGAAAAATTCTTAAAGAATTATTTTAACATACTATTACAAGCATCGATACTATCGATGCTTTTTTTGTTGTATAAGAAGTTAAAAACGGCCATTTGGTGATCAAAAACTCCCTTTTTACAGCGAAATTGAAGTACGGGTCCAATGATTTTTTTTATTTCAAAATAGCCATATGTGGGCGCTTCATTTTTATCTTACAAAAATTCCCGTACCGAAATACCTTATCCCGGATTCAGGTTATTTATATTTTGCATATCTTTGTACCTAATAAAATTATACAACTTCTAAATGGACTCGGACATAGTCAGGCTTTTGCTGGCCTTATTTCTTGTTTTACTAAATGGCTTTTTCGTAGCCGCAGAATTTTCAATTGTTAAAGTTCGTTACTCACAAATCCAACTAAAAGCCGCAGAAGGCGATTCGATGGCTAAACAGGCAGAACACATTATCAAACATCTTGATGAATATCTTTCTGCTACACAATTAGGAATTACATTGGCATCCCTTGCCCTTGGTTGGGTAGGAGAGAGCGCCCTGCATCATGTGGTAGAAAGTATCTTCCACTCTTTAAATATAGATTTAACACAAACCACAATTACCACTGTTTCAGTGGTGACCAGTTTTGTATTGATTACCATTATGCATATTGTATTTGGTGAACTTATTCCAAAATCAATTGCGATCAGAAAATCAGAAGCCACTACAATGGCTACTGCAGTTCCGTTGAGGGTTTTCTATACAATATTCAAACCGTTTATCTGGTTGATGAACTCAATGTCCAATGGCTTTTTAAGACTTATAAAAATCCATCCGGCTTCGGAACAGGAAATTCACTCTACAGAAGAGCTTCAGCTTTTGGTAAAGCAGAGTGCAGACAGCGGAGAGATTGAAGAAGAGAACTATGAGATCATTAAAAATGCATTTGATTTTACAGATCACTCTGCCAAGCAGATCATGGTTCCAAGACAGAATATTACTTCTATCGACTTTGAAGAGGATATCAATGATATTATCAACAAGATCATGGACAGCGGGTATTCCCGTATTCCGGTGTATCTGGACTCAATAGACAACGTAATCGGGATTTTCTATACCAAAGAGATCATCCGTGAATTTGTCAAAAGAAAAGGAGATCTTGATCATGAAGACCTTAAAGATCTGATGCGTGATGCATTTTTTGTGGTAGAAAGTAAAAAAGTTTCAGACTTATTAAAAACATTCCAGCAGAAAAAGCAGCATTTGGCGATTGTAATTGATGAATTTGGAGGAACTGAAGGTATTATTACATTAGAAGATATTCTGGAGGAACTGGTAGGTGAAATTCAGGATGAAGAAGATGAAGAAGAAAAGATCGTTGATAAAATTGCAGATAATACCTATTGGGTTCAGGCAACCCAGCCTCTGGATGAGATCAATGAACATTTACCTAAAAAACTGCCTCTTTCCGAGGAAAGCGAGTACAATTCATTGGCAGGATTCATCCTATATGAGCTAGAAGAAATTCCTGAGGAAAATCAGGAGTTTGACCTTGATAACTATCATTTCAAAATTCTGAAAATGAATAATAAGAGTGTAGAGCTTGTTGAATTGATCTATCAGGAACCCAATGCTATTGACAACTTAGCAGATAAAATTGGAGAAGTTTAAAACAATCAGAATGAGTTTTTATAATACAATAAGAGATTACGAAAATCCAAAGCGCCAGTATGAAGAAGAAGTAATGGTACTGGATGATACGGATGATGTCTATAAACTGGTGCTTCATAATGATGATATTCATACATTCGATTATGTAATTGATTGTCTGATCGAAATATGCAAGCATACAATGGAACAGGCCGAGCAGTGCACAATGCTCGTACATTATAAAGGCAAATGCACCGTAAAAACAGGATCAATAGATGTATTGAAGCCTATGCATGAAAAATTAATTTCAAGGGAATTAACAAGCGAAATTATATAAAATAAAATCCGGCAATCAATTTGCCGGATTTTTTATTGAAAAATGAGGCAAATAGGCAGTGATTGTACTGTAAATTTCTCAAACATTTAACTTTTCCCTCAATAATCCCTGAATGTCCTAATCTCTTAATTTTTCAAATTATATTCTTACATTGCCATATTTTATCTAAAATAGTATATTTGTACCAACTATAAAGAAACAAAAAAGAATGCTTGTAATAGGAATTGCCGGTGGTACAGGATCTGGCAAAACTACAGTTGTTGATAAAATACTTCAACAGCTTGATATTGAAGGAATGAATATCCTTTCTCAGGATAATTATTATCATGACAATCAGAATCTGACACTGACAGAAAGAGAGGCTTTAAATTATGACCATCCGAAGTCCATCGATTTTGAATTACTGATAAAACATGTTAAAGCTTTAAAAAACAATGAGCCCATTGAGCAACCAATTTACAGCTTTGTAACACATTCCCGAACAGGAGATCATGTCACTGTAGAACCTAAAAATGTATTGGTAGTAGAGGGAATTCTTGTCCTTACCAACAAAGAATTGCTGAAAGAATTCGATCTTAAGGTTTTTGTTCATGCTGATTCAGATGAAAGGCTGATCAGGCGTATCCGAAGAGATACTCAGGAAAGAGGAAGAGATCTGAGTGAGGTACTGCACCGTTATCAGACTACCCTGAAGCCTATGCACCAGGAATTCATCGAGCCGTCTAAAAATGATGCCGATCTTATTATTCCTAATATGAAACAGAATTCCGTAGCGATTGATTTTTTAACTACTGTTATTAAAAACTCGTTGAGAAAACATTAAAAAAATGGAAGAAAACAAACTTATCAAAGACATTCAGCCGAAATCTGAAACATTCAAAACTATCCAGAGATATTTTTTGAATAAGTATACCATTACGATCTGCATGTTTTTGGTATGGATGGTTTTCTTCGACAAAACCTCATTTCTTGTAATTAACGAACTGAATGGCGAGATTCATAAGAATGAAGAGCAATTGGAGTATTATAAAAAAGAATACGAAAAAAATGATGCTTTTTATAAAAAACTGATGAACAACAAGTCAGAGAAAGAAAAATATGCAAGAGAAAATTATTTTATGAAAAAGCCGAATGAAGAAATCTTTATTCTGGTAGTAGACAGTACAAAAGTCGCTAAAAAATAAAATAATGCAATAAAAACCTCAATAGTGAATAGTCAGAGATACTATTCACTTAATCAGGTAAAATTGACCATCGATAACTCACTCCATTAAACAAAACTAATGTCAAATACAGATATACTTCCAAACTGGGAAAAACTAGTAAAAAAGCAGCTTAAAACAGAGGATATTTATCCCGTTCTGGAAAAAGCAAACCTTGAGGGAATAGAGGTAAAGCCTTTTTACACAGATGTTCAGAAGCCTTTGGTAAATCTGCCAAGAATTGAAGAAAGTACCCATTTGGTAGCTTGCTACCACGAAAGTCTGGAAGATGAAGTATTTGCATTTCTTTTGGATCAGAATGTTGAAAATCTGACCGTGAAAACTCTTTTTATCAATAATAAAGATCTGGCAGGGCATATCAGTCCTACAGAAGAAGATCAGTATTTCTCTCTCATTGATGTTTTTAACGAGAAGGAGGGAAGCATTGATGACCAGCTGGCAAAAGAATTATTGTCAAAAGAATTCAAAAGAAACATTTGTGTTGATATTTCCTTACATCAGAATGCCGGAGCTGCTATTTATCAGCAGCTGGGGATTGCCCTGGCAAAAACTAAAGAGCTGATAGAGGCATATGGTGCAGAAATAATCAATAAACTGATCTTCAGAATCGCTGTTGGAGGTAACTATTTCTTTGAAATGGCAAAGTTGAGAGCTTTTAAAATAGTTTTCAATCAGCTTTCAAAAGAATACGGTATGGATGAAGTTCCCTACATTTTTGCAGAAACATCTTTTAGAAATAAAGCCGTTTCGGATAGTGAAAACAACCTGATCCGTTCTACATTAGAGCTTGCTTCCGCAATGATTGGTGGAGCAGATGCCGTTTTTACCAATAACTACCTTGTTGACAGGAGTACAGATAATTCAAAAGAAATTTCTTTCAAGCAACAGATTGTCTTAGCTTATGAGAGTATCATCAATGTATTTGAAGATGCTTCTAATGGGAGTTACTACATTGAAGATATTACCCGTCAGATTGCAGACAAGTCATGGGCTTTATTTGTTGAAATGGAAGAAGCAGGAGGCTATCTTGAGCTTTTAAAGCAGGGCGTTATTCAGAAGAAAATTTATGATCACGCTATTGAAGAACAACAATGGATCGAAGAGGGGAAAATAAAGCTGATTGGCGTTAATTTATACCCCAAATTGGAGGTTAAAAAGTCAATAGCAGACCTATACAGCGAAAAAGAAATAAAAGCGGTTCGTTGGGCTGAAATGTTTGAATAAAAACATTCTTTACATCATGAAAAAGTCTTCTAATTCTCCTATTATAGTTTTTCGCAAGCTGAGAAAGATCTTGATAAGAGGGCAAATCAATCTTACTTAGGCAAAATGGTATAATATCAGCACATCTGATTATATTTTTTATCAGAGATAATTTTGATAAGTGATCATTTTCTGTAAAGATTTTGTGTAAATTTATAAAAACACAAAATACAAATGTTATGAAAGAAAATGAGATAAGTTTTTTTATCAGGAAGTCTATTTTTTCTGTTTATAATGAACTAGGACCGGGGCTTTTGGAGAAGGTTTACGAAAAAGTTTTGGCTTACGAACTTAAGAATAACGGATTAAAAGTGAATACTCAGGTGCCAATGAAGATTACATTTAGAGATACTATTATTGACTCTAGCTTTGTCGCTGATATAATTGTTGAAGATAAAGTGATCATAGAAATAAAAGCGGTAACAGAAATAGCAAATGTTCATCACCAGCAATTATTAACCTATCTAAAGTTAACAGGATTGAAACTAGGGATTCTGGTTAACTTTAATACTGATTATATTAGTAAAAGTATTTTTCGGAAAGTAAGAGGAGATTTGGACTGATTTTTTTTATTAACCACAGATTACGCAGATTTTCACAGATGATTGCGCATATTTTTTAAAATAATCAGAAGAAAAAGATATCAATGTCTCGTACCTGCATTAAAATACATAAAAAAATAAAACCTCAACATCTGTGAAAATCCGTGTCATCTGCGGTTAAAAAATAGATATCCTAATTCACATATCTTATTACAGAGAGCTTTAGAATAAGAAGAAACAAAAAGTATAGTTGCACCGTAGTAATACATAAAAAAATAAAACCTCAACATCTGTGAAAATCCGTGTCATCTGCGGTTAAAAAATAGATATCCTAATTCGCATATATTATTACACAAAACTTTAGAATAACAAGAAACAAAAAGTATGGTTGCACCGTATTAATACATAAACAAATAAAATATAAACATCTGTGAAAATCCGTGTCATCTGCGGTTAAAAAATAGATATCCTAATTCACATATATAATTACACAAAACTTTAGAATAATAAGAAACAAAAAGTATAATTGCACTGTAGTAATACATAAACAAATAAAACCTAAACATCTGTGAAAATCCGTGTCATCTGCGGTTAAAAAATAGATATCCTAATTCACATATCTTATTACAAAGAGCTTTAGAATAAGAAGAAATTAAAAGTATAGTTGCACCGTAGTAATACATAAAAAAATAAAATATAAACATCTGTGAAAATCCATCTCATCTGTGGTTAAAATATTAAACAAAGAAGTTCAAAATTACATCAATGCAAATCTGAATGCAGATTTACACACACTGCTACTGAAAAAATCCCCATTTCCAGAGGTTTCTATGCAGGAAATAGTACAACAGATCAAAGGAAAGCAGGTTGCAGAAAGAAAATTCCCTTTTTTGCTGAAAGAAGGCATTCTTTTCCCTCCACAGCTTAGCCTCGAGCAGTCGTCCTCTGAAAAAACAGCCCTTTATAAATCAGAAATTTTAAAAGGTAAAAAATTCATTGATCTTACAAGTGGTTTCGGTATTGATGCTTATTATCTGTCTCAGGATTTTAAGGATATTACTTTAATAGAGCAGAATGCGGAACTTTTAAAGATTGTAGAGCATAACTGGAATGTTTTGAGCAGGAATGCCCGATTTATCAACCGAAAGCTGGAAGACTTTTTAAATGAAAATCAGGAGCATTTTGATGTCGTTTATCTTGATCCGGCCAGAAGAGACCAGAATAAAAACAAAGTTTTCCTTTTGGAGGACTTATCTCCAAATATTCTTGAAATCCGGGAAAAATTACTTTCAATTTCAAATCAGGTCGTAATTAAGCTATCTCCATTGATTGATATGAAATACCTGGTTTCTGCTTTGCCTCAAATCTTCAGGATTGATATTGTTGCTTTAAAAAATGATGTAAAAGAGATTGTCATCTTCTTATCCGATGAAAATAAAAAAGAAATTATTTGCAATTGTGTGAATCTTGAAAGTGGGGAACCTGCCTTTACTTTTGTTTTTGGAGAAGAAGAAAATGCAGTATCTGAGTATGATGAACCTGAAAAATTCATTTATATCCCCAATAATTCCATTTTAAAAGCAGGAATCTTTAATTTGATTTCAGCAAAATTCGGATTGAAAAAGCTTCATCCTAATACCCATATTTATACCAGCGGAGAAAGAATAACAAATTTCCCAGGAAGGATTTTAGAAATGGAATCTATTGATTCAAAAGGTGTTAAAAAGAAAGAACAGTATAATATTATTTCAAAAAATCACCCCTTAAAACCCGAAGATATTAAAAAGAAATATGGGTTGAAAGATGGTGGTGAGAAGTATCTTATTTTTACACAATCTAAAAAAGGAAAAATAATTTTAAAATCAGTATAAAAATGTTGCCGAAAAAAGTAGGTTTTCTTAATTTTGGGCAATCAAAAATGTAAGCATGAAATCGCTCGCTGTTTAGATACTTAAAATAAGCTAAAATAGTGCGGTTCCATATAACCTTAAAAAAAATAAATTTTACATATGAAAAAATTAGTTATATGTTTAGCGATTGCAACGGTAGCGGTAAGCTGTAAAAAGGTACCGAACGGAGGAAACAGAGGTACTTTGAAACTGGAAGAAGGAGTAGAAAGATATTCTGACGATCCTCAGGGAGGAGAAGCTCATGGACATGAGGCTGCTGCTGATCATAAAGAAGAGGCTGTAAAGTCTGAAGCTGCGGCTCCTAAAACAGACAGTGCTGTTGCTGCAAAGCCTGTTGAAACAGCAGAAAAAGCTCCAAAAGCTGAACACTAATTATAAGTATACAATATACAATTGCCCTGTTTCTATGCAGGGCATTTTTTATTAATAAAAATGACAGAAGGCTGAATTACCGGGAAATAAGCAATTTATTGGAAAATCCTGCGTTTTTGCTTGGTCCAGCGAAGCATTTTTTTTAATTTTAACAAAATAAAATTTTACAATGCAAGAGACATTAAATTACATCAACGAAAACAAACAGCGTTTCGTGGATGAATTATTTGAGTTATTGAGAATCCCTTCTATTTCTGCAGATCCGGCATATAAAGATGATGTATTGAAGTGTGCAGACGTATGTGCAGAATACCTTAGAAATGCTGGAGCTGATAATGTTGAAGTATGTGCAACAAAAGGGTATCCTATCGTTTTCGGAGAAAAAATTATAGATAAAAACCTGCCAACGGTATTGGTATACGGACATTATGACGTTCAGCCTGCAGATCCACTGGAGCTTTGGAGAAAACCTCCTTTTGAGCCTTATATTGAGAAAACTGAACTTCATCCCGAGGGCGCTGTTTTTGCAAGAGGGTCAGCAGATGATAAAGGACAGTTCTTTATGCACCTGAAGGCTTTCGAAGCAATGATGAGAACCAATGCACTTCCTTGTAATGTTAAATTTATTCTGGAAGGAGAAGAAGAAGTAGGATCAGTAAGCCTGGGAGACTTTGTAAATGAAAACAAAGAAAAACTGGCTTGTGACTGTATTCTGATCTCTGATACCCATATCTACAGCAATGAGCAGCCAACCGTTACTACAGGGTTAAGAGGATTAAGCTATGTGGAAGTAGAAGTGGAAGGACCAAATAGGGACTTGCATTCAGGACTTTACGGAGGTGCCGTTCCGAATCCTATTCATGTACTTTCAAGAATGATTGCTAACCTGATTGACGAAGATGGTCATATCACTATTGATGGATTCTATGATAATGTGGAGATTGTATCTGATTCTGACAGAACAGAAATGAATAAATTGAAGGATAACCCTGAAGAATTCAAAAAATCAATAGGCTTAAGCGATGTAGAAGGTGAAAAAGGATATACAACACTGGAAAGAGCTTCCATTCGTCCTACTTTAGACTGTAATGGTATTTGGGGAGGGTATACAGGAGAAGGAGCTAAAACAGTTATCCCTTCAAAAGCTTTTGCAAAAATTTCAATGCGTTTGGTTCCTTATCAGACTCCTGAAGAAATTACAGAAAAATTCACCAGATATTTCGAAAAAATAGCTCCGGATACTGTAAAAGTTAAAGTAACTCCTCACCATGGAGGAATGCCTTACGTTCTGCAAAGTGATACAAAGGAATTCTTAGCAGCTAAGCAGGCTATGGAAACCGCATTTGGTAAAGAAGTTTTACCATACAGAAGTGGAGGAAGTATTCCAATTACATCGATGTTTGAGAAGGTTTTAGGAGCTAAATCGGTATTGATGGGCTTCGGATTGGATTCCGACGCGATCCACTCTCCAAACGAACATTATGGATTGTTTAATTTCTATAAAGGGATTGAAAGTATTCCATTGTTTTTTGAAAATTATTCAAAATAAGAATTAAACTTATAAAATTAGTAAGGCGCTTCTATCAGGAGGCGCCTTTACTTTTTTATAAGTGTCTGATTTTAACAAATTATCTTGAGGAAAAGTGTCCTTATATGCTGTATTTCAGATTGTATAGATATTAATTATAGTGAGTTTTAAGTTGAGTTAATTAAAAATAAAACGTTTATTGTTGTTTATTTAATATTATATCTCACTTTTGATGGAATTTTTTATTATTTTTATTGTAAAACTTAATTTACCATGAAAAAACACTACTCATTTGTATTGATCTTATTTTCAATACTTTCTTTTGCACAGCAGATCATTTCTTTTGAAGATGCTGAAGGCTTTTCACCAATAGACGTAAACGGACAGGTGAATTGGATAAGCACTCCTACAGGTGGAATACCTGCCAATGTCACCAATCAGGTGATCAGTACAGATAATGCCAGTGATGGAATTCGTTCCCTGAAGATCGTCAAAGAATCTACCTATGGAACGCAGACTGATCCCATAATAGGAGGTTTTTATAATTTACAGACCCCTATTTCCTTTGCTGATTTTTCTATTTCTTTTGAAATTAATATGTCACAGCGTAACGGTTCCGTTTTTGGATTTCAGGCAGTAGACAGTACAGAAGAACAGTTTGCAGTAAGAGTGGATTTTGATAAGACGGGTGTGGTGAAAATTCTGGATATGATCTCAGGAACACAAACTCTTATTTCTCTTTCCGAAATCTGGACACAGAACATCTGGTATAAATGCAGGATAGTGGGAACTGCCACAGATATTAAATATTATCTTAATAACACTTTGATTTACACAGGTTCCGCTGCTGCAGTAGATATCAGTCAGCTTCGTTTTGTGCATAATAATGCATTGGGGAGTGCTTATATTGATAATATTGTGATCACCAACGGAGTCGTACTGGGGGTCAATGACCTTAAAACCAATACTAAACTGGTATCATTATATCCGAATCCGGCATCCGACTTTATAAAAATTAATTCTCAGAATAAAATCAAGAATGTAATGGTTTATGATCTTAATGGAAGAAGAATTGATGTTAAACGATATGGAGATGAAATAGATGTAAGAAATTTGTCTGCTGGAGAATATTTACTTACTATAGAAACTGATGGAAGAAGCAGTACCGAAAAATTCATAAAAAAATAATACCTGATAAATCTTAGGATATATAAAACGCTTCAATTGGAGCGTTTTTGTTATTTTAGAGAATTAAAATTTTGGATTCTATGTCAGAGAATAAAACAGCGTATATAACAGGAGGAACCAAAGGTATTGGTTTCGGGATTGCTAAAATTTTACTTGAAAATGGAATCTCGGTTGCATTTTCAGGAAGAAAGAGAGAAGATGTCATGCAGGCTGAAGAAGAGCTTAAGCAATATTCAGAAAATGTACTGGGAATTGTTTCGGATGTAAGAAGTCTTGAAAGCGAGCAGGAGGCCGTGAAATACATTCTGGAAAAGTTCGGAAGGCTGGATTATGTAATAGCCAATGCTGGATTGGGGATTTTTAAACCTGTAGATGAGCTGACGGCCGAAGAATGGAATGATATGATAGAAACAAATCTTACAGGCGTTTTTTATACCTTAAAAGCATCCGTAGAAGCGCTGAAAAAGACAGAAGGGTACTATATTACCATTTCCAGTCTGGCAGGAGCCAATTTCTTTGAAAACGGAACCGGCTACAACGCTTCAAAATTTGGTGTAGTAGGTTTTACTCAGGCTGCCATGATTGATCTGAGAAAATATAATATCAAATCTACGGTTATTATGCCGGGATCAGTAGCCACTCATTTTAACGGAAATATTCCTTCAGAAAAAGATAATTGGAAGATTCAGCCGGAAGATATGGGGAATCTTATATTGGATGTTCTGAAGATGAATGCAAGGGTTTTGCCAAGTAAAATAGAGTTTAGGGCAACAAGGCCAGGCAAGTAAGTACATCTAATGTATTGAATAATAATTTAATAAGTATTATGCATGCATAATATATTTTTTATCTATATTAGCAAAAATTAATTCAAACAAAATCTCTGCATAAACTGTCATGATTTTATGCATAAAAGAGAAAAAATAAAATAGTACACATGAAAATATTAGTTTGTATTAGTAGTGTTCCGGATACTACTTCCAAAATTAACTTTACAGCAGACAAATCTGCTTTCGACAAAAACGGAATTCAGTGGGTAATCAACCCTCTAGACGAATTTGCGCTGACAAAAGCGATTAAACTTCAGGAATCTCAGGGAGCGGCCGTAACAGTAATCAACGTAGGAGATGCTGCTACAGAACCTGTAATCAGAAAAGCTTTAGCAATCGGTGCCAATGATGCCGTAAGAGTAAACCTGGATCCGCAGGATAGCTATTCTACAGCAAAAGAAATTGCTGCAGTGGCTCAAAACGGAGGATATGACCTTATCCTTTGCGGTAAAGAATCAATTGATTATAACGGAGGATCTGTTCCCGGAATGGTAGCTCAGTTATTGAATCTGCCTTTCGTAAACGCATCAGTAGGATTAGACGTAAGCGGAAGCGAAGCAACTGCAGTAAGAGAAATTGAAGGGGGAAAAGAAACTATTTCTGTAAAATTACCGGCAATTATTGCAGGTCAGAAAGGATTAGTAGACGAAAAAGACCTTATCATACCGAATATGAGAGGGATTATGTCTGCAAGAACAAAGCCATTGCAAGTGGTAGAGCCAACTTCTTTAGAAGTAAAAGTTCAGGGAGTATCTTATGACAGCGTTCCGGCGAGAGCTGCTGTGAAAATGGTTTCTCCTGACAATCTGGACGAATTGGTAAGATTACTTCACGAAGAAGCTAAGGTAATCTAATCTTAATCCTTTAATTTTTAATCTTTAAATTTAAGAAAATGGCAGTATTCGTATACGCAGAAAATATAAACGGAGTTTACAAGAAAGCAGCTTTTGAAGCAGTTTCTTACGCTAAAGCTATTGCAGATAAAGCGGGAGATACCGTTACAGCGATCTCTGTAAACCCAACAGATTCTTCAGATTTATTATACAAATATGGAGCATCAAACGTTATCAATATCAAAGACGAAGGTCTTAAGAGCTTTTCAGCAAAAGCATTCGCACAGGCTGTAAGTGAAGTAGCAGACGGAAGCATTATCGTTTTCCCTCACACTACAGATGCTTCTTCAATTGCTCCAATGCTTGCAATCATGAAGAACTATTCTTTACTGACCAATGCATTGGAAGCTCCTGAAAGCCTTTCTCCGTTCCAGTTGAAGAGAAGAGCATTCTCAGGAAAAGGTTTCATGCATGCAAAAGCTGAAGGAAACGGTGTGATCGTTACTGTTTCTCAAAATGCTTTCGGAGTAAAAGAAAACGCAGTATCAGGTTCAGAAGAAGTGAAAAACCTTTCAGTAGCGAATGAAGATACTAAAGTGATTTCTCATGAGCAAAGTTCAGGTAAATTGGATCTTAAAGAAGCTGAAATCGTTGTTTCTGCAGGTAGAGGGATGAAAGGTCCTGAAAACTGGGGAATGATCGAAGACCTTGCCAACGTGTTAGGAGCGGCTACAGCTTGCTCTAAGCCTGTTTCTGATATCGGATGGAGACCTCACACAGAGCACGTAGGACAAACAGGGAAAGCTATTGCACCCAATCTTTACATCGCTGTAGGGATTTCAGGAGCCATTCAGCACCTTGCCGGAGTAAACTCTTCAAAAACTATCGTAGTAATCAATAGCGACCCTGAAGCACCGTTCTTCAAGTCTGCTGATTATGGAGTAGTAGGAGACGCTTTCCAGATTATTCCTGCACTTACAGAGAAAATCAAAGCAATAAAAGGATAAAAAAAGAATTGGCAATAGTCAATATGTTTTACTCATCGATTCTTTAATAAATAATAAAAGAATTCACCTGTATCACAAAATTAACTATTGACGATTGATAATCATACATAATGTACTAAAAGCTCGGCTTTCCGGGCTTTTATTTTTGTGTAAAAAAGTAAAATCACAATAAAAAATTAATCTATATTTGTAGCTATGGATTATAAGCAGCTAATTATTCGCGGAATATCGTACAGCCAGACTCAATCAGGGGCGTACGCACTATTATTGGAGCATGAAGAAACACACATAAAATTACCTGTTGTTATAGGAAATTTCGAAGCTCAGTCTATTTCTCTTGGACTGGAGAAAGATATTCATCCACCGCGTCCTCTTACCCATGACTTATTCACAAAATTTATAGTTTCTGCCAATTACGAATTGGTATCTGTCATTATTTATCAGATTGTAGACGGAGTATTCTTTTCAAATATCAACTTTAAAAATAAGGTGACAGAAGAAGAATTAATCCTTGATGCAAGAACTTCAGATGCCGTTGCGATGGCTGTAAGATTTGATGCACCTATCTTTACTACACAGCAGGTTCTGAACGAAGCCGGTATCCTGTTGGAACTGGAAGATGTTTCAAAAGAAGATCAGCCTTTCTCGGAAACCGTACAGGCAGAAGATAACTTAAAATCTCTTTCTATGGAAGAACTTCAGAAGTTGCTGGATGACGCCGTTAAAGAAGAAGATTATGATACCGCCCTTGAAATTCAGGAAGAAATCAAGAGGAGGAAAAAGAACATTGATTAAAGAGATACTTTTTATATAAACTATGAATTTAAAATTACGACTGACCATCCTCAGTTTTCTCCAGTTTTTTGTTTGGGGAGCATGGCTGATTACGATGGCTAACTTCTGGTTTGGCACAAAACATTGGGATGGAACTCAGTTTGGAGCTGTTTTCGGAACAATGGGAATTGCTTCCATTTTTATGCCTACCATTACTGGAATTATTGCAGACCGTTGGATAAACGCGGAGCGTATGTTCTCAGTATTACACATCCTTTATGGGGCTATGCTTTTCATATTGCCGCACTCTACAGATCCGAATTCATTCTTTTCGGTAATGCTTGTTGCGATGTGCTTTTATATGCCAACTATTGCACTGGCCAATTCAATTTCCTACACTATCCTTAAAAATAATAATATGGATGTAGTGAAGGATTTTCCACCCATTCGTGTATGGGGAACCATTGGTTTTATTGTTGCCATGTGGATCACCAACCTTACTGGAAATAAAGCCACGGAAGGACAGTTTTATATTGGTGGAGTAGTCGCTATATTTCTAGGAATATACGCTCTTACATTACCAAAATGTCCGCCACAAAAACTGATCAATAAAGAAGCTCCGTTATCCGAGCAGCTGGGCTTAGATGCACTTAAGCTTTTTGGAAACTATAAAACGGCATTGTTCTTTATGTTTTCTATGCTTTTGGGAGCTGCACTTCAGCTGACGAATGCATATGGAGATGTTTTTTTAAGTGAGTTTGCTCATTTTCCAAAATATGCGGACTCATTTGTAGTCCAGAGGTCTACTATCATTATGTCAATTTCTCAGGTTTCAGAAACATTATTTATTTTGGCAATTCCTTTCTTCCTGAAGAAATTCGGAATCAAAAAAGTAATGCTGATGTCTATGCTGGCGTGGGTTTTAAGATTTGGATTCTTTGCTTATGGTGTGCCGGATGGGTTCGGGCTTTCACTGATTATTCTTTCCTGTATCGTATACGGAATGGCATTTGATTTCTTCAATATTTCAGGTTCTCTTTTCGTAGAAACCACTACAGATAAGAAGATGCGTTCTTCAGCACAGGGGCTGTTTATGATGATGACGAATGGATTTGGGGCTCTTTTTGGAAGTTCTATTGCAGGATGGGCTATTGATAAGTTTTTCACGCATAAGTTTACAACAGCTTCAGATTTATCTGCTTATCTGGAAACAACACCTGATAATCCTACTTTCCTTGAAATTCTAAAAAATAGTTTCAACGCAGCGATCAATTCAGACGGAACTCTTTCTTCTGTTGTTATGGTAAAAGACTGGCAGCAGATATGGCTTTCTTTTGCAATATACGCTTTAGTACTTGCGATATTCTTTGCAATATTATTCAAGCACAAACATAATCCGGAAGACGTTTCATCAGTGAAACATTAATTTTAATGAACGATTATTTAAAATATTAAATTGCATTTTTGAAAAAAAATGCAATTTTTTTGTTTTAAGCTAACTTTTGCGCAAGATAATATAAGAGAATGTGAAGTCAGTTATTATGGTTTTAACCTTGTTTATTTAAAATAATTACCCCGGTTTTCAATGTTAATGCTTTGCTAAAGAAAAATATGGACTTCAGATAAGCATAGGAATCACAAATGTTTATTTTTAATTCGGTAAAAAAAAAATCATTTCTTTACTTAATAGCTAAAATTATTTGCTTTTTTTTATGACTAACGAACGTTTGTGAATGGAAAACCTATTTTTAAAACACAGTCTTTAAAAGTGTGTTTTTTTTTGTATTTTGGCACTTTAGTAAATATGAAAAATATACAGTTATTAGGATTACTGTTAGTGATTGTCGGCAGTTTTTTACCATTAGTACATGTTCCTATTATAGGAAATTGGAACTATTGGAAACTTGACTATTATCTGGCCATTGCATGCTGGCTTTTTGCAGCATGTGCTGTTTTTGGAATTGTAAATAACAACCCAAAATTGGTAAGGTTTTTTGGTGTTTTGCTTATTCTCTTATTTGCATTCACTTTAGTAGCTGTGAAAATGCAGTCTTTACAATACTTCAGCTTTTTACCTTTCAAATCATGGAGAGAAGCATTCGCCGGAGTAGTTAAACTAAAATGGGGCTGGATCGTAGAATTTTTAGGAGCCTTTTTAATGGTTTTTGCCGGAGGTAACAAAAAAGTAAATAAAAGGACACAGATATGAACATGAAATTATTAAAGATACTTTTAGCTGGAACCGTACTGATGACAGCCGCTAAGACTAAGGCTCAGACCATAGAAACAAAAAAGCCGGATAATCCTGCTAAATGTTCAAATATAAAAGAAGGTAAATTTCTACGTGCCAATTATCCGGAAGAGATATGGTATATGACCATCAAAGATAATGTTCAGACTGAATATTATAACAATGGAAAGGATTTTATAAAGTCAACATTAGTTTTTGTAGATGACTGCAACTATAAAGCAATTGTTTTGGAGAAGTCTGACAAAAATGACCCCACACAGATAGGAGCTGTTTTCAATAATAAAATAGTAGCGACTCAGGATAATCTTTTGAAAGTGAATATTAAAATTGAAGAAAATCAATTTGATGTCGTTTACATAAAAACAAAATAAATTTAATTATAAAAATGAAGCAATAGTTTCATTTTATCTAAAAATAAAAATTATATACATGAAAGAAGTATTCATCGTTTCCGCAGTAAGAACGCCTATAGGAAGTTTTATGGGAAGCTTATCAACGGTTCCGGCTACAAAATTGGGAGCTGCAGCAGTAAAAGGAGCATTAGATAAAATTGGTCTTGATCCTGCTGCTGTTCAGGAGATTTATATGGGAAATGTTCTACAGGCAGGAGAAGGTCAGGCACCGGCTCGCCAGGTAGCTTTAGGAGCAGGTCTTTCAATCAATACACCTTCTACTACAGTCAATAAAGTATGTGCTTCAGGAATGAAGGCTGTAACAATGGCTGCACAGGCTATTAAAGCAGGTGATGCTGAAGTAATTGTTGCAGGAGGTATGGAAAATATGTCTTTAGTTCCTCATTATTATAATGCAAGAGTTGCTACAAAATTAGGCGATATCAAAATGCAGGACGGTATGGTGCTAGATGGCCTTACTGACGTATACAATAAAGTGCATATGGGCGTATGTGCAGAGAAATGTGCAGTTGATTATAACATTACGAGAGAAGATCAGGATAACTTTGCAATAGAATCTTACACAAGATCAGCAAACGCTTGGGGCGAAGGAAAATTCAAAGAAGAAGTTGTACCGGTTTCTATTCCTCAGAGAAAAGGAGAGCCAGTGGTTTTCGCTGAAGATGAAGAGTACAAAGCGGTTAATTTTGACAGAATCAGAACGCTTCCTACAGTGTTCAAAAAAGAAGAAGGAACAGTAACTGCAGCTAATGCATCTACTTTAAATGACGGTGCATCTGCATTGATCCTTGTTTCTAAAGAAAAAATGGAAGAATTGGGCCTTAAGCCTCTGGCTAAGATCGTTTCTTATGCTGATGCTGCTCAGGAGCCTGAAAACTTTACTACAGCTCCGGCTAAAGCATTACCTATTGCTCTTAAAAAAGCAGGTCTGGAAGTTTCAGATATCGATTTCTTTGAGTTTAATGAAGCTTTCTCTGTAGTAGGATTGGCAAATAATCAAATCTTAGGATTGGATGCTGCAAAAGTAAACGTAAACGGTGGTGCTGTGGCATTAGGACATCCGCTGGGAAGTTCAGGTTCAAGAATCATCGTTACATTGATCAATGTATTGAAACAAAACAATGCAAAATATGGCGCTGCTGCGATCTGTAACGGTGGTGGTGGAGCTTCTGCAATTGTTATTGAGAATATATAACGTCTTGTTTCATAATGAATTACCATTAAGGGATTGATAATTTTTTTAAAATCTTATCCATTTCTTAATGGTTTTTCTATTTTTGTGCTACTAATATTTATTTGAAATGTCTGAAACTGAGAATCGACAGCCTAAAAACATAAAGAATAATCCGAAGATTATGAAAGCCTGGGCTGTATATGACTGGGCAAACTCCGTTTATTCCCTGGTTATTACCTCTACTATTTTCCCAATTTATTATTCCATTCTTACTACTGCTTATGAGAAGAAAGAATATATAGCGGAAACAAAAACATGGATTGATGTTCCGGTAAGGCATATGATCAAAATTTTTGGAAACGAATATCAGCCCGATGCGGTCTATGGGTATTCGCTGACAATATCATTCTTTATTGTGGTATTGCTTTCTCCATTTTTATCTTCTTTGGCAGATACTATTGGAAACAAAAAATCATTTCTGCAGTTCTTCTGTTATCTGGGAGCTACTTCATGTATGGGACTGGCAATGTTTACGGGAATGCATAATGTATTTCTGGGGCTTCTCTTCAGTATTACGGCCAGTGTCGGCTTTTGGGGAAGTTTGGTATTCTACAACTCATTCCTGCCGGATATCGCTACACAGGACAGGCAGGATGCGCTCTCTGCAAAAGGATATGTATACGGGTATATCGGCTCTGTTGTCTTGGTCGTAATCTGTTTAATTATGATTCAGGTCTTTGCGAAAGGAGCCGCTCAGCAATTGTTATTTACCAGAATCAGTTTCTTACTAACAGGAGCATGGTGGTTTGGATTCTCTCAATATACATTTAAACATCTTCCACAATTTGGAAATGTAAAAGAGAAGCTTCCAAAAGATCTTGTATTGCTGAATTATAAAAATATCTTTAAAAAACATGAAGAACAGGGAGGCTTTTTCGAAGTGCTGAAAGATAATATGAGCTTCTATGTAGATATAGCTAAAGAAAGTTTTCACGAACTGTTCAAAGTAGGAGGAGTTCTTTTTAAAGACAGAAACCTGAAGTTCTTTCTATCGAGTTTCTTCTTCTACAGTGTCGGGATGCAGACGATTTTTCTGATGGCAACCTTATTTGGTAAAAGTGAAATTAATCTTGCGCAAGATAAACTGATAGGAACATTACTGGTTATTCAGATTGAGGCGATTATTGGAGCTGTGATATTCTCCAGATTATCAAAAAGAATCGGAAACAAAAACGTAATATCTATTGCAATTATACTATGGATTGTAGCATGTTTATGGGCTTATTTCCTGAACAAAGAAAATCCTAATGTAGAATATCAGTTTTATGGAGTAGCCGCAGTTGTGGGGCTCGTAATGGGTGGTCTTCAGGCAATGTCCAGATCTACTTATTCAAAACTTCTTCCTGAAGATTCAATGGAAAATACAACTTACTTTAGCTTTTATGATGTATTGGAGAAGATTGCGATAATCATAGGAACATTTATTTTTGCTACATTAATTGAGCACTTTAATAATATGCGTATTGCAGCATTGTCAATGACCCTATTTTTTGGGGCAGGGCTGATCCTTATCAGATTCCTGAAAGTCAAGATGAGAAAAGAAAGAGAAACTTTATAAAAATTGAAAGACGTTATTTTTAACGTCTTTTTTATTTTTGTATGAATAAAAAACATCTAATTGTTGATTTTATTTAATATACTAATGAGCATAAACTAAATAATAGGAAATAGCATTTATTTTTCACTATATTTTGATTTTTTTTATTAATTTGTCAAAGCGATAAAATTATCAAAATAATGAAAAAATTCCTATTAATTTGCTTCTTGCAATGTTTTGCTTTTGGTTTTTCTCAAAATTTAAAACCAGTTGCCCAAAAAGTATCAGAATATCATAATGAAAAAGCAGAGTTTAAAAGCTATGATTTATTTGAGGTAAATACAGATGCTGATAAATTAGCGGAATACAGACGTGCTGCAACTGATATCACAGTGTTGTCTCTGAAATCTGCTGAACTGAAAAGATTAATCAAAGAAAAACCTGACTTTCTTGAAATCACTTTTCCCTTTGAAGGCGGAAAGAAGATCACTGTTGAAATGTATAAACATCAGATCTTAACCAACGATTTCAAAGTAGTTACAGATCAGGGTAAAATAGTAGAATATACACCAGGTGTCTATTATCAGGGAATTGTAAAAGGGGATAATGCTTCTATTGTTGCTTTCAGCTTTTTCAATAATGATATAATGGGAGTGGCTTCCACACCGGAACTGGGAAATGTTGTGGTAGGAAAAGCTAAAAATTCGCAAGATTTTGTAAGCTATTCAGATTCTAAACTAACAGGTGCCAACCCATTTGTATGTAATGTTGACGGATTGAAAGAAAATCAGGTTCAAAGAGCACCCTTTAATCCTAAAAATGCAGGTAATAAAAAAACGGATAATTGTGTAAGGATTTATTACGAAGCAGGTTTTGGACCTTATACCCAAAATGGAAGCAATACGACCACTACTACTGACTGGGTTACTGCTATGCATAATAATATTTCAACATTGTACGCAAACGAGAATGTTAATGTAGCTTTAAGCGGAGTTTATGTTTGGACAACTACTGATCCTTATACAGGATCGCCAAGTGCAATTCTTAACCAATTTAAAAATACCAGAACAATATTTAATGGAGATCTTGCCCAATTGTTAAGAAATCCTGCTACCACAAGCATTGCTTTTGTTAATTCTTTATGTACTAATTTCAGATATTCTTATTGCGGGGTCAACTTCACCTATCAGAATGTACCCACTTACTCATGGAATATAGAAGCAATGACCCATGAACTAGGACATAATCTAGGTTCACCTCATACCCATGCTTGTTTCTGGAATGGAAATAATACCGCTATTGATGGATGCGGGCCTGCGTCAGGAAACAATGAAGGATGTACAGCTGCTCTTCCTGCTGTAGGCGGAGGTACTATTATGAGCTATTGCCACCTGGTAAGCAGTGTAGGTATTAATTTTGCCAATGGATTTGGTGTGCAGCCAGGAACACTGATCAGAAATACCATCGATTCAAAAGGGTGTCTTGGTACCAATTGCACAACCTCATGCTCTTCCTCGATTACGAATTTTAATATTGCAAACATCACACAGACCTCCGCAAATGCAACTTTCACCGATGCCACTTCAGCATCATGGAAGTACAAACTCACTACCACTAACGGAACAACAGTATCTACAGGAAGTGCAGGTACACCTTCTTTTAATTTTACTAATCTTCAGCCGGCTACTTACTACAAACTTAATGTAGGTACTGATTGCAGCGGGCCTAATGCATTCCTTGTATCAAAGCTCTTTTTAACAGATGCAGCATGGTGTGATGGCGTTCAGTTTACAGATACAGGAGGTGCTGCAGGTCAGTATGGGGATAATGAAGAAATTATAAAAACATTTTATCCTGCGTCAGGTTCTGCGATGACAATGAATTTTACAGCATTCGATCTTGAACAGGGTTATGATTTCATGTACATATATAATGGTCCTTCTACCGCTTCACCATTATTTGCGAATGGAAATAACCTGACAGGGACTACGGTTCCGGGTCCGTTTACATCTACAGATCCTTCAGGAGCGATAACGGTACGATTTGTTTCAGATGGAGGCGTTACCGGAAATGGCTGGAATGTGAATTTCTTATGCAGTGTTCTGGCAGTGGAAGAGAGCAGTATAAAAAACAGTTCAATAAATATCTATCCTAATCCTGCTAAAAATAAGATTACAATTTCTTCCCAAGAAAGATTAAAAGGGTATAAAATATATGATGAAGCCGGAAGATTGATCCTTTCAGATTCTTCATTAAAAGGAACTCAGTATGAAGTTAACCTTTCCTCTGTGCAGACAGGAAATTATGTAATAAGCATTGAAACTGAAAAGCAGACAATCAGCAAGAAGCTGATAAAGCAATAATTTCTAAAATAAATTGATAAAAAGCCTGAGATTCTCAGGCTTTTTTATTATTTTTAAAGTATAAATAAAGCATATAAAGTATAAATAACCGATATTTCGGCCTAAGTTTTGCTTATATTCAGGGGAATAATTTTAACTTTGCAAAAAGATTTATTGTCAAAATGACCAACCCATTATTTTATGCAAAAATAATTCTGTTTGGAGAATATGGAATGATTGAAGATTCCCAGGGGCTTGTAGTACCTTACAGCTTCTATAAAGGGACTTTGAAATTTTCAGATTTAAATTCTGAATTTGAGCTTAATTCCAACAGACATCTGCAGAAATACTCAGACTTTCTTACAACGCTTGATCTATCTGACGATTTTAAGTTGGATATTGAGTGCCTGAAAAATGATATTTCAAACGGACTTTTCTTTGATTCCAATATCCCGCAAGGATATGGAGTGGGAAGTTCAGGAGCTTTAGTAGCTGCTATCTTTGAAAAATATTCAATAAGTAAGCTAAATCCTGATAACATTTCAAAAGACAATCTTAAAAAGTTAAAAGCTGTTTTCGGTGAAATGGAAAGCTATTTCCATGGCAAAAGTTCAGGAATGGATCCTTTGATCTGCTATATGAACCTTCCGATTCTTATTGAAAATAAAGAAAACCTGGACAGGGTAGATATTCCGGATGGAGAAGAAGGGAAAGGAGCTATTTTCCTGATAGACTCTGGAATGACTGGAGAAACCGGACCTATGATTCAGATTTTCTTTGAAAAAATGAAAACAGAAGGATTCCGTAAGACGCTGAAAGAAGAGTTTATCCGGTACAACAATGCCTGTATAGAGTCTTTTCTTAAAAAAGATATGAATCCATTCTTCAGAAACTTAAAAAAACTTTCTCACTGGGCGTATGAGCATTTCCGTCCAATGATTCCTGAAAGTATCTTTAATATCTGGAAAAAAGGGCTGGATTCCAATGCCTATTATCTGAAACTTTGCGGAAGCGGAGGTGGTGGTTATATTTTAGGATTTACCAAAGACTACGAAAAAGCTGAAAAAATGCTTGACGGCTTCCAAAAAGAAGTGATTTACAGATTTTAAAAAGATTGGAATGAATTCTGAAAAAGAACCTTTCCAATCTAAAAATTTCATCTCAAAATCTCTATTTTACAGATTTTCACAATTCGTGGGCTTTCTGCTCGGAGCACGCTTTTTTGTAGCAGCCTTGTTGACATTTGCCCTGTATGTTTCTACTTTTTTCCTGTTTAATCAGGATGAATCTTTCGGTAATTTTGTATTTGATTTTAAAGTACACGGTATTATTTTCTGTACCGTTCTTACCATTCTGGCAGGAGGCATTATCAATCAGTTTTATGATTTGGAAAAAGACCACATCGTAAAACCTTTCCGAACCCGAATCCAGAGTTTCATCAAACAAAAATATTTCTTATATGCCTATTTGGGATTGAGTGCTATTTCTTTAGGTGTAGCATGGATGATCTCCCACAACGTTTTTATTTTTTTTGTAGTCTATCAGTTTTTTATGTGGTTGTACAGCCACAAACTGAGCCGGATACTGATCTTAAACAACTTTACCTTTGTAAGCCTTACGTTATATCCATTTTTTGGAATGATGGTCTATTATGAAACTTTTTCAAAGAAGGTATTTTTGATGGCGGTCTTCCTGTTTCTGATCCTTTTATGTATTGATATTGTAAAAGATACCCTTACAAAAACCGTTGATAAAACATTTGGATATATTACCATTCCCAATTATTTTAAAGGCAGAAATACAAAAATTATTTTGATCTCCCTATTGCTTATTATGATGGCCGTTTCTATGAAAATTATTACCAAAACCGGAATTTCCGGATTTATGGCATATTACTTTTCCGGAGGGCTGCTAGTCATGATTTTCTGTATCTATCTTTTTTTAAATTCAACCAGAAGGAGTAACTTTCTTATTCTGAATGTATTACGGTTCTGGGTTTTTGTAGGAATTATTGCCATGCTTTTAAACGGAATAGAGCATAAATTGTAAAAAAAATCTTTAAATAAACTGAGGTTATTATTACATTTGCATAATTAAATTTAATAAATAGGAATGCCCATTTTTAATGATACTAAAGTCGCATTTGCAGACAAGTCTGATGCACAATTGAGAAAGGCTTACTGGATGTTTAAAATGATTGAACAACCCGCTCTTACAAGCCTTGGAACATCTGTTCTTAATTTCACGGTACACAATAATTTTCCTTTCGTTACAGGAATTGTAAAAAACACTTTATTTGAGCAGTTTTGCGGAGGTGAAACCCGTGAAGAAAGCATGAAAGTGGTAAAACAGCTTTTTAAAAGGGGAGTTGGAAGTATTTTTGATTACTCTATTGAAGGAAAGGAAGATGAAGAAACCTTTGATGCAGTATGCAGAGAGATTAAAGATATTGTAAGATTTTCTGTAGGAAATCCGGCGATTCCTTTTATCGTTTTTAAACCTACCGCTTTCGGAAGGATTGATCTTTATGAAGCCGTTGGAAAAGGGGCAGAGCTTACTACAAGCCAGAAAGAAGAATGGGAAAGAGTGGTAAGAAGATTTGATGAGGTATGCAGACTTTGCCACGAGAATGATAAAAAAGTAATGGTAGATGCTGAAGAAACCTGGATGCAGGATGCAGCAGACCATCTTTGCGAAGAGATGATGGAAAAATATAATCAGGAGAAGCCTATCGTTTGGAATACCATCCAGATGTATAGAACCAAAAGACTTGAATATATGGAAGCAAATCTTCAGAGAGCAAGAGAAAAGAACTACTTCATTGGGTATAAGATCGTTCGTGGTGCCTATATGGAGAAAGAGAGGGCCAGAGCAGCAGAGAAAGGGTACGAGGATCCGATACAGCCAAATAAAGAAGCTTCAGATAAGAACTATAACTCCGGAATCGATTTTGTGATGAATCATCTGGACAAAGTATCAGCATTCTTCGGGACTCATAATGAAATTTCTTCAGAATTGATTATGGATAAAATGAAGGCCAAATCTCTGGAAAATGATAATCCACACGTTTATTTTGGACAGCTTTACGGAATGAGTGATAATATTACATTCTACCTGTCCGATAAAGGATATAACGCTGCGAAATACCTTCCATATGGACCAGTGAAAGATGTTGTTCCTTATCTTACAAGAAGAGCAAGGGAAAATACTTCTGTTGCAGGACAAACCGGAAGAGAACTTGGCCTTATCAGTAAAGAGCTTCAAAGAAGAAAAAAATAATAGGATAAAAATAGATCAAAAGCCCGCAAATTTTGCGGGCTTTTTTTATTAGAATTAATTGAATAAAACATACTGCTGATGACCAATATAGAAGATATTTAACTTAATAATCAATTTATGATTGTTAATGAATTTTATTTATTTTAAAATATTGTATAATATAATTAAGATTTCTTTGTAGATTTCATTTTTATTTTTTACATTTGATTAAATCATAAAAACTAAAACAATGAAAAAAAATCTACTTGTTGCTGCTTTACTGGCAGCTAACTTTTACTTCTCTCAAACTTATAGTAATGGAGGTTTAAGCACTGGAGTAAACACGAAAAGCAATGTTACTGCACCAGCAGGATATACTTGGTCTGAATTACAGAATAATGCAGGAAATACTACAGAATCTAATACCAGTCTTGGGTTAGGCGGGACTTTTATCTCTGCCGCTTCAAGTCTTTTCCTTGCTGATGACTTTACGATTCCCGTGGGTAGTTCATGGCAGATCAGTACGATTGATTTCTTTGGCTATCAGACAAGCTATACAGGGACTACTTCTCCGTTTAATACAGTAAGAGTTAATATATACAGCTCCGACCCCTCTGTTGCGGGGGCGGTAAGTGTGTTTGGTGATGATACAACCAATAGATTCAGTGCAGGAACTGATGCCAACATCTACAGGATTGGAAATACGACTGTACCCCTTGCTACAACACCAGCCACTAACAGAAAAATATGGAAAGTGACAGCCAATACACCGGTTACCTTAACTGCAGGAATATATTGGGTAAAATATCAACTGCAGAATGTTGTGACGGCTACGGGAGGCTTTTTACCACCGGTTACGGTTGTAGATTCACGAGGGCTTCCGGGTTTTAATGCTAAGCAGTTTAATGCGATTGCGGGAACATGGGTTTCTATTATAGATGACGGAAATCCTACAACTGCTCCGGATTTCCCTTTAGATATGCCTTTTGTGGTTACTTTTACATCTCCTACACTGGGAACCAAAGAGATTATTCAGTATGATAATAGAGTACAGGTATATCCTAATCCGGTAACTGATCATTTCAGGATTAACAATCCGGAAAAAATGAAAATAACTACTGTAGAGATTATGGATCTTTCCGGCAGACTTATAAAAACATTAAATGCTGCTGAAAGCTATAACGTCTCGGATCTGCCAAAAGGTAATTATATTCTTAAAATAAAGAATGAGAGCGGACCTGCGAAAATTACAAAACTTATCAAGCAATAACTTTAGTTTTCTTCTTCAAATATTTTTTTACCTGACCAATTTTCTCTGGTCAGGTTTTTTATGGCTCAAAACTTTCGAATTTTCCGTTTTCATAGAACAGAACGATACGTTTTATTTTATCAGTTTGATTTCCAAGTATTTGCCCCAATATCTGATCGCTTGAATTTTCTAATCGCTGAGAATTGGATATTTTTTCCGGAGCTTTATCCTGGGGCGGTAAAAACGATTCTCCGGGGCTTGATTTTGGAGCTTCAATTTCAGTTTCGCTTCCGAATTCGTCATCATCATTCATCATCGTAAACAAGTCGGGGAGAGGAGTCGTTTTTACGATTTCCTCTTCTGCATGTTCAACTCTGATTTCTGTGTTGGGAAGTTCAGATTTCAGCATTTCCCCTTCTCCGGTAACTAGCCAATCCCATAGAAGTTCAGGAAAACGGGATTTTATTTTTATGATAAATTCCAGAGAAGGTTTATTTCTCCCCGAAGTAATATGCGAAATAGATGAACGCTGCACATCAATTTCATCTGCAAATTCTGAAGGAGTAAGATTGGAATACTCTATAACTTTTGAAATCCTATCGTTTAAACTCATAAAAATAAGTCATTAATTATATTACAAATGTAAATAATAAAATTTACAAATGCAAAATACAAATGTAAATAATTTAAATACTTATTGATGTACAAATGTAAACTAAAAGTAAAGTATTTTAAACCAATAAATTACCATTCAGTTACATTTGTATCTTTTCAATACCTTAATCAGCTACAGACCTTATTTATTCAATTATATTTCTTTAAGTTCGGGTCTTTTTTTGCTTACAATACTGTTTAAAAATGTAAACTATACCTCTTTAAGAGCATATTAAGTGTATAAAACAACCTCTTTATGTTTGTTTACATTATTAATTAACAGAAACCTGGTATCAGGTTAAAAAATCGATTTAATAAGCCTTTATTGTCTATTAAATACCGTTTTTAAAGTATTACAAAGGTAAATTACTGATGTAAATGCCCTTTTAAACCTCAATTAAGGGGTTGTTTTAGGTTCATTATGATCTTTCTTAAACACCAATTTTATGAGGATGTAAAATGTCCCGGAAAAAGGATAGATTAAAGAATTAAAAGTGAAATTTTGAACATTTTCTATGGTTTACATTTGTATAAACAAGTAAACATCTAGGTTTTCCACATTTTAAATGTTTAAATAAATAACTCATAAAGTGCTTAAAACCTGCTTTTTTACACTTCAAGTATAGTTATAAATACTATTTATATAAATGATATAACTTACTGAAATAGTGATATTTAAATATATGTAATTAAATTATTCGCAATCCACAATTTTACCAACAGACAAATTGACGGATGAGGATGTTTAGTGTAGTTACATATGTTAATCCTGTTTTGAAATTTTCAAACGGGTAAATTTAACTCTTGTAAAATATTTTTAAAACGGTTTGGATTTGTAAATTCTTGAATTTTGCTGTTATTTACAGATGTTAATTTACTTTTTTGCCCAAAAATGGCTAAATTTGATTCTTGTAAATTATTCCAACAATGAATTTTGAACAGATCTATTCTCAAAACCCCGATTTCTCAAATCGTTATATTTCTCCTGAAAAATTATTTTCTTACCTACAGAACAATCTCAGCGATTATATTCAGCAAATAGGAACATCTTATTTAGAGAAGCCCATCTATCAGTTAAGTATAGGAACCGGAAACATTAAGGTGTTAGCCTGGTCGCAGATGCATGGAAATGAATCGAACGCAACCCATGCTATGCTCGATCTATTAAAAACTTTGGATAAAGCTCCGGAGATTAAAGAAGAGCTCTTCTCTAGAATACAGTTAGACTTTATTTTCATGCTGAATCCTGATGGATCTGAAAGATGGACCAGACTGAATGCTGCCGATATTGATCTGAACAGAGATTTTCATAACGAGGCCAGTAAAGAGATTAAATTCCTGAAAAATGCTGCCGCTTCAAAGAAGTATGACTACGCATTAAATCTCCATGAGCAGAGAACCATTTTTACAACAGATGGTATCCACCCTGCTACACTTTCTTTTTTGGCTCCCTCAGAAAATGTAGAACGTACAGTTACTGAAAACAGGAAAAAGTGTATGGCAGTAATCGGAAGTGTTTATAATCATTTAAAAGAAATGATCCCCAATCAGGTCGGGAGATATTCTGATGAATTTTATCCTACGTCTACAGGTGATAACTTTATCAGGGCAGGAATGCCTACTATATTATTTGAAGGCGGACACTTCGTTAACGATTATACAAGAAAAGGGACCAGAAAATATTATACTATAGCTCTTTATTATGCGCTGAAAGCAATCAGTGAATTCAACTCGGATATTACAGGATGGGAGACTTATCTTGATATCCCTGAAAATAAGGATACCCATTATGATATCGTTTACAGAAATGTAAAACTGAATACGGAACATGAATGTATCTTAGACATTGCGGTTCAGTACAGAGAGATGAAAGAAGCAGGTAAAGATGAAATTTCCTTTATTCCTTTTGTTATGGAAGTGGGAGATGTGAAGGGAAAAAAAGGATGGCTGGAAATAGAATGTACCGGGAAGAAATTTATATCTGCTACTAAATATCCTAAACTGGATGCAGTCGCGGAATTTAAAATAGAAGATTAAAAAATTCAAAGTACCCAATACATTTTTAGACATTGAATCAAAAGGTTAAATATACTATGCAAAATTTACTGACATTGTTAATCTTGACGATCACGGGACTGTCTTTAAAGGCACAAAACCAATCATCAATACCCTATAAGGCGAATGACAGCGTAATGGTAACTGTAATAATGCGCCATATACAGGAAAACCCTGTAGATTCTATTCAGGCAAGGGTAATGAAACAAAAGTTTTATCAGAAACTGGATAAAAGCCACACCCGAATTGTATCGTGGAACGTAGTAATGGGGATAGGCCAGATTATTACTTTACGATTCAAACCTGAGTATACGAGAGAAGTTAATCAGGTATTTGAAAGTGGAGCGTGGGGTGGATTCAAAACAGAATTTTATCCTTCATATGATTTTCTGCCTGTCTATCCGGTTATGCTGGAGAAAGAAAAGAAACAAAGTAAATAGGATAATAATCATCTATATAAAAAAGCGTTCTCAAAATATATCTGAGAACGCTTTTTTTATTGTTTGAAATAGATTAGTTGATAACCTTAATTCCGTTAGCTACAAACCTGATTTCCTCTTTTGGCTGTGTAATCGCGTCAATTTCAGACTGAGGCTTTTTTGCATCTTCAGCGTAGTGCTTCTGCTCATTAACAGATATTACTTTTCTTTCGGCATTTCCTTCCAGCACCACATTTTTCCCTTTTAAGGCTGTAGGTACAAAGAAAGCGTAATCTTTCATCTTTACGAAGAACTTTGAATTGTCTTCCGTCTGAATAGTAAGCCAGCAGCCTTTTTTATCGCAGACATCAGTTACTTTTCCTTTAACGGCTATATTTTCAACCTTTTTGTTATCTTTTTTAAGCTGTTTGTTCAGTTTATCTACGGTCACAGCTTTAGCTTCAATAGAGGAAGCTACCTCACCCCCATAGGTATCACCTACCAAAGCTTTTCCTGCAGGTGGTCCGCTTTCCTGTGCAAATGCTAAAGAAGAAACACTTACAGCAGCGACAAATAATATAGTCTTAAATTTCATTTTTAATATTTTGTCAAAAATACTAATTAAAATCGAATCATAACCGAATAATAAATGATAAAAAACAGGTGTTTTAAGGAAATTTCAATAAAATTCAAAATGAAAAGCAGATTTGTTTATATTTGAGCCCTATACTTGACTATGCAAAAAAAACTGAAACTATGGGATGCCATTATGCTTGTAATGGGGTCTATGATCGGAAGTGGGATCTTTATTGTAAGTGCTGACATGATGAGGAATCTGGGATCCGGATTCTGGCTGATTGCCGTATGGGTAATTACAGGGGTGATGACGGTAGCCGCAGCCATAAGCTATGGAGAACTTTCTGCCCTGTTTCCGAAAGCCGGCGGCCAATATACATACCTGAAAGAGATCTTTGGCAAAAGAATGGGTTTCCTTTATGGCTGGGGACTGTTTACCGTAATACAAACGGGTACTATTGCCGCAGTGGCAATGGCTTTTGGAAAGTTTACCGCCTATATTATTCCATCACTTAACGATGCCGCACCTATATTCCAAAGTGGTGAATTTAAAATTACCTGGATCCAGATTCTGGCTATTGCTGTAATTCTTCTCCTTACCTATATTAATACGAGAGGAGTACAGAGTGGAAAAATCCTTCAGAATATATTTACAGCCTCTAAAATCATAGCATTATTAGGTCTTATAGCACTGGGCTTTATAATGGTTGATTTTTCACATATGTCTGAAAATTTTAGTCTGGGAACGGATTCCTTTAGTAACCTTAAAAAAGATGTGAGTGGTAACTTTCTTAAAGAAGGATGGCAGCCTATCAGCGGAATGACCTTGTTGGGAGGCATTGCAGCAGCTATGGTAGGTTCTGTTTTCAGTTCCGTAGCCTGGGAAAGTGTAACTTTTGTTTCAGGGGAAATTGACAACCCAAAGAGAAATGTAGTGAAATCAATGATATACGGTACTTCTGCCGTAATGACTCTTTACATAGCAGTGAATTTTGTATACCTTAACGCACTGGATAGAAACGGAATTGCTTTTGCCATCAATGACAGGGTTGCCGTTGCCGCATCACAGAACATTTTCGGAAGTGCAGGGACAATTATCATAGCATTATTGGTTATGGTGTCTACATTTGGATGTAATAACGGACTGATTTTAGCAGGAGCTAGAGTTTTTCAGACCATGGCCAGAGATGGAATGTTTTTTCAGTCAGCAGTAAAAAATAACAAAAATGAAGTGCCGCAAAATGCTTTATGGATGCAGGGGGTCTGGGCTTCTATCTTATGCCTGAGTGGACAATACGGAAACCTGCTGGATATGATATCCTTTGTTATCGTCCTTTTTTATATGATTACAGTTTTTGGCGTTATGTATTTAAGAATGAAACAACCTAACCTGGAGAGACCTTATAAAACATGGCTTTACCCAATGACACCTATCATTTATCTAGTCATCGGAACGTGTTTCTGTATCTTACTTTTAATTTATAAGCAGCAATATACATGGCCGGGGTTTGTATTAGTTTTACTGGGCCTTCCCGTATACTATTTTATTAACCGGAAAAAGGTAGACAGCTAAACTATGTAAGAATAGATACTCATCATAAGGGCTTTCAATTTGGTTTGAGAGCCTTTGTTTTGAATAATATTTCAATGTATTTTGATAATTATTTAGTGAAAATGTGTATTTTGGTATCTCGTTTTTAAGTAAACGGGACCATGAAGAAAAATTAATACATTATGGATACACCAAATTACAGAATGCCTTTCGTGCCGTCTACTTTAATGACCGAGGGCGGAAGTATCGATACCTGCGATATGGGAGAGAGTATTGCTCACAATATTATGCTGCTGATCACCACCAAAAAGGGAGAGAACAGGTATGATGAAAACTATGGAAACGATGTTTGGAACCTGGAATTCGATAATGGAGTGACAAGTGCTATCTGGGAAAATGTTTTTGTAAAAAGCCTTAAAAGACAGATTCAGGAATATGAGCCCCGAATCGTCAGTCCGCACATAGATGCTCACATCCAATTTGTAGAACACAGCTACGATACCAAAGAACACACCGAAATCAAAAAGAAAGTAAGAATTGCCATCAATGCAAAGATGGAGGAAACAGGAGAACGCTTCAGCTTTTCAACAGAATTGTTCCTGAGTCCTATGTCTATTGATTAATATTTTTAACACACAGAAAAAATATGAATTTAGATCAGAATATTTATTCCAAAGAATCTGTAAAAGCCAGAATGCTTCAGAATGCAACTAAAGTATGGGGACTGAAAAGCCCGCAGTCTTTAGACCCTTTTGTAAAATTATTGATAGACGCATTCAGCACGGAAGTTTTTAAAGCGAATAACGAAATACAAACGGTGAATGCCAGGATTCTGGAGAAACTGGCAAAACTCCTTACTCCGTCTATATATACCCATCCTATACCAGCCCATTCTGTTGCTTTTACGCAGCCTTATGAGTCTTCCGAAATTTTATTGGAGCATACGGAATTTTTCTTTCGTAAGCAGATGACTTCTACTGTAAAATCAGAATCGGATAAACAACTTAATATTCCTTTTACTCCGGTAGGGAATGTAAGAATTAACAAAGTGCACACTTCTATCATGTTTGTAGGAAATACGTGCTATAGCATTGATGACAGATTCAACAAAATTCCTATTGCAAGATTTCAGGGAAGACCTGAAGATTACAGAAAAATTACAATTGGAGTAGATGTGAGCAAATATGTAAGCGAAAAATTTCCTAAATATTTGAGTATATTTTGTTCCAATCCTGCTTTTGAGCATCTTGATTTTGTATATAAGCTGCTGCCTTATATTAATGTTTCCAGCAACGGAAACCCTTTATTTGTAAGAGAAGGGCTTAGCTACCTTACAGAAAGCCCTGCAGACGGCTATGAGCAGATGTTTAAAGAACAGTCTATCAGAAATAAGGTCATTGAAGATATTAAAAGCATCTATCGCCATAAATTCATTGAGATTACAGGAATTTCTAACAGTCTTTTTTCTGAGCCCGGACAACTGCCGCAGAACCTGGATTTCCTTACAGATAAAGAAGAAATTGTAAAATATTTAGAAAATAAACAATACCTGTGGCTTACTTTTGAGTTTCCGCCTCAGTTTTCCGCCGAAATACTGGATAACTTCTCTTTCGTTCTGAATGCTTTCCCAATCTACAACAGAGGTTGGAAGAAAACAGAATACAGTCTGGATATTATGGGGAATAATATTCCTTTGGTCACAGACGAAGGCGAGCATTTTCTTTACGTAGATGAAGTTCAGGACGGTGATGGAAGAAAGTATAGTGAAATTCCATTCACGCCGGCAGATGATCTTAAAAAAGGATTGTATACAGTAAGGAAAGGAGGGATGGAGCGATTCACCAATAGAAATGCTGTAGATATGATTGCTAATGTTCTGGAGCTTACCAGAGATGAGATTGCCGCATTTTCCCTTTTAAACAGAGATAATGTAAAAGGAGTTCTTAGCGAAATGTCTGACAAGATGAAATCTATGGTGCAAAAAGTAAATAATGCAAAAAGAAATATCAGACAGGAACTGAACTATGTGATCATGGAACCTGTAGAAAAAACAGATCACACCTATGCTGCTTTTTGGGTAACCCATTGTACCCTGGCCAATCATATGCGCCCCGGAACAGAACTCTCCAATCAGTTGAAATCACAGACCGTTATACTGCTTACAGAAACATTAGGAGGAGCCGAAGAACAAAAAGGTACAGACAGTATACAGGCCTATAAATATGCTTTGACAACAAGAGATAAGATCATTTCCCTTGAAGATGTCAAAAATTACTGTCGGATGATTCTGAAAGACGAGCTGAGAGAAGTAAGAGTAAGAAGAGGAACTATGATCAGTAACAGACCCAAAGAAGGTTTTGTAAGAACCGTTGAGGTGGAGATCGTCCCACAGAATTATTCTTTCTATGGAAGAGCATACTGGGAAAATATGTCCAATATCCTCAGAAACCAGATTATTGCCAAAGCGATAGATGGGATTGAGTATATTGTAAGAATAAGCAATGAAGATATTGAATTTCAGGATGCATAATTGAACACCAAAACTTAAATGAATAAAATATGAAAAAGATTATGATATTGGCTATGGCTATATCTTTGACAACTAGTGTTGTAAGTTGCAAAAAAGGAGCTGATAAAATGGGTAATACCATTTTAAATCTAGGAGGAGAATCAGATGCCAATGCAATTATTGACTTTAATAATAACTTTGTGGATTCTTATAAAAACACAACTAAAAGCTTGGAAAGATTCTTAAAATATGCGGATGATGTAGTAGCCAAATCCAAAGACGCGAAGTTTATGGTATTACCTCTAATGACCACAACAATGGATTATACTCTCTCCAGAATTAAAGAAGTTCCGTCAGGTTTTGGGAAAGATAAGGCTGCCATTGAAGCTGATTTTAATATCTATAAGGCTAAAAAAGAAAATATAGAGAAAAAAATAGAAGAGCTTAAGTCATATATGAATTCTGAAGATTATAAAGATGATAAAGGAGCTAAGGCAGAAGCAATCAAAAAAGAAATTGAAGCCGATGCTGACGCTTTGTATACTTCAGGTGAAAATGTAATGGCCAGGATCAAGCCTGCTACTGATGTGGCTGAAGAGGTTATTTTAAAGGATCATCCGATGAAAGAATATATTATGTCTTCCAAAAATGTAATGAATTCACTGGATTCTGTAGTTGATCTTTTAGGCAAACAATATACAGGAAAGTTTAATGAAGCAGAGGCCCAGAAAAAATATGATGAATTTGCAAAACTGGTCGAAGCCAATTCAAAAATGAATTTTAATGTTAAAGATCAGCAGTATTCTTATAAAAAGTCTCAGTTTGAAACTTTTAATAAAACAGCTTCAGGCTTTTTAGATAAATACAGAAAATTAATAAGAGATTCAAAAGAAGCAGGTAAAATCCCGGATATTGATCTCCAGCAGATTGATTCTTCATATGAATCAGTGCTTAGTGCATACAACACTTTTGTAAAATAACTTTTATTTTTAAAGAAAACCAAGAATTGGTTTATAAGATAAGGATGCCGTAGAAATACGGCATTTTTTGTAATCAATTTTTAAAAGAGATTTATTAGGAGTAGGCTGAAGACTAAACTTAATAATTTGTAGGTCATTAATTCTTCATACAAAAAAGAAATTCAATAGAAATGAATATCAAGACGTTCTTATTAGTATCTGGTAAAAGGAAAGTCTGATTATAATAATTTTCTATCCCTTATAATAAAAAAAATTCCATAAAATTCCGTAATTTTGCACGTTGTGATTTTCAGGCAAAATCCCTCCAAATTATGAGCAAATCAACTGAATATATAGAAGTTTACGGAGCACGTGAACACAATCTGAAAAATATTAATGTTAAAATTCCACGCAATGAATTGGTTGTTATCACCGGTCTTTCAGGAAGTGGAAAATCTTCACTGGCTTTTGATACTATTTTTGCAGAAGGCCAGCGTCGGTATATAGAAACCTTCTCTGCTTATGCACGTCAGTTTTTAGGTGGTTTGGAGCGTCCTGATGTAGATAAAATTGAGGGACTTTCTCCCGTTATTGCCATTGAGCAGAAAACAACCAATAAAAATCCCCGTTCCACTGTAGGTACCGTTACAGAATTGTATGATTATCTGCGTCTGTTATATGCTAGAGTTTCTGATGCTTACTCCTTAACTACAGGACAGAAGCTGGTAAGCTATACTGAAGATCAGATTCTGGAGACGATCAAAGAAAACTACAAAGGAGAAAAAATCATGCTGATGGCACCTGTAGTACGATCTAGAAAGGGACATTACCATGAACTTTTTGTACAGATGGCTAAAAAAGGCTATGGACAGGCAAGAATTGATGGCGAATTACAGGATATTGAATATGACCTGAAACTTGACCGTTATAAAACCCACGATATTGATATTGTAATCGATCGTTGGATTATCGGGGAAAATGCGTCTGAGAGCAGAATGGAAAAATCATTGCGTACAGCAATGGAAATGGGTGAAGGGATTATTGGAATTCAGAAACTGGGAAGCACTGCTATTGAATACTTCTCCAAAAACCTGATGGATGCAGAAACAGGACACTCTTTGGCGTTACCTGAACCCAATACATTCTCGTTCAATTCACCTAAAGGAAGCTGCCCGAACTGTAAAGGACTGGGAACGATCAAAAAAATCAATACCGACTATTTCGTTGATAATCCAAAACTATCAATTAACCAGGGTGGTTTACTACCATTAGAAGATATTAAATCCAATAAATGGATTCTGTCACAGATAAAAAATATTCTGGAGATCTTCGGGCTGGGATTAACAACTCCATTGAAGGATATTCCGGAAGAAGCACTGGACTATATCTATAACGGATGTCACAAAGAATTTAATAAAGACCTGAAATACGCAGGGATCACTAAGAAAATAAAGATCAGTTTTGATGGTCTGATTGCTTTCATGGAAGAAATGATCGATGAAAGAGAATCTTATGAAGCAATTTTACTGGAAAGACACTTTACAACAGAAGAAACCTGCCCGGAATGTGGAGGAACCCGCCTTCAGCCTTCAAGCTTAAGTTTTAAAATAGACGGAAAGAATATTGCTGAGGTAAATGGATTAAGCTTAGCAGATTTAAAAGACTGGCTGGCTGACGTTAAAGATAAATTCTCTGAGAAAAACAAAATCATTGCCCACGAGATTTTGAAAGAAATAGAGACCAGACTTCAGTTCCTGCTGGATGTTGGTTTAGATTATCTTAGTTTGAGCAGAAGCTCCAAGACCCTTTCAGGAGGAGAGTCACAAAGAATCCGTCTGGCAACTCAGATTGGATCTCAGCTGGTCAATGTATTGTATATCCTTGATGAACCGAGTATCGGACTTCACCAGAGAGATAACGAAAGGCTTATTCATTCTTTGAAAAACCTTAGAGACATCGGAAACTCTGTATTGGTAGTAGAACATGATAAAGACATGATTCTGGAAGCCGATGAGGTGCTTGATATTGGTCCGAGAGCCGGAAAATTTGGCGGAGAGATATTGTGGCAGGGAAAACCAAAAGATTTATTGAATGCAGATACTATTACTGCTCAGTATATCAATGGGAAAAGAAAAATTGAAATTCCTGCAGAAAGAAGAGTAGGAAGCGGTAAAAATATAGTACTAAAAGGAGCTACAGGAAATAACCTTAAAAATGTAACGCTGGATGTTCCGCTGGGAAAACTGGTGGTGGTAACCGGAATTTCAGGAAGTGGAAAATCTTCTCTGATCAACGGAACTTTATATCCGATCCTTAATAAACACTTCTATAGAGCAGTTCAGGAACCTTTACCTTATAAAAAAATTGAAGGTCTGGATAATATTGATAAAATTGTAGATGTTGACCAGACACCGATCGGTAGAACGCCACGTTCCAACCCGGCAACATACACCGGGATGTTTACAGACATCAGAAACCTTTTTGCAGAACTGCCGGAAAGTAAAATCCGTGGTTACAAGCCGGGAAGATTCTCTTTCAATGTAAAAGGAGGAAGATGTGAAACCTGTCAGGGTGGAGGATTGAAAGTGATTGAAATGAACTTCCTTCCGGATGTATATGTTCACTGTGAGACCTGCAACGGGAAACGTTTCAACAGAGAAACCCTTGAGGTTCGTTATAAAGGAAAATCAATCTCTGATGTTCTGGATATGACGATTGATGAAGCCGTTGATTTCTTCCAGCCCATCCCTAAGATTTTTGCAAAAGTAAAAACATTACAGGATGTAGGATTAGGATATATTACCTTAGGACAGCAGTCCACAACCCTTTCGGGAGGTGAAGCGCAGCGTATCAAGTTAGCAACTGAACTGGCAAAAAGACAAACCGGAAATACCCTTTATATTCTTGATGAGCCAACTACTGGACTTCATTTCGAAGATGTGAAAATCCTGATGGAAGCCATTAATAAATTGGTGGAACTAGGAAACTCATTCATTATCATTGAACACAATATGGATGTCATTAAGCTTGCAGACCATATTATTGACGTTGGACCGGAAGGAGGAAAGTATGGAGGGCAGATCGTAGCACAGGGAACTCCCGAAGAAATTGTAAAGTCTAAGAAAAGTTTAACCGGAAAGTTTTTGAAGAGGGAACTGGAATAAAGATTTTATATGAAAACGCTGTTGCAAAAGAATGGAAGAAATGCGTGTTATTTCGAAATTAAGGAAGATGGAGTCTTTGTAAAGAACAGTTTTATAAAAGAGCTGCATGAATATAAAGTCCATTTTTCAGAGATCTATGATGATGAAACAGTATTTAGAAAATCAAAAGATTGGGTACTTTTATTAATCACCTTATCTGTCGCGATGAATTCAATATTGCTCACTATTGTGATTAATATGAGCTATCATCTTTCCATGTCAGCAGGAATGGTAGTTTTCATTATTGCTCTCTTGCCTGCATTTATTGTAACCGCATTGTGTAATAATGAATTCAAGACGGTAAGTTCCAAAAGTCTCGCAGCAGCAAAACCAATTAATTTCTCATATTCAAAAAAAGAAATGGAAGAAGTTGATGCCTTTATTGTCGAAATCAGAAAGAATAGAAAAGACTATTATTTGAAAGAATATTACAGAGTAGACAATCTGATTCCTGTCCACACACAGATCGCAAGGATTCACTGGCTTTATGAAAGTAAATATATTACAGAAAGTGATGCGCAGTTTATCATTGATGAACTTGAAACAAGAAGAATAATCAAAGGACAATAATCCGCCTGAATATATAACAAGTCACATAAAAGAATTTGCGAAAGCAGATTCTTTTTTTGTCCAGATCATTTCTTAAGTGTTAATTGAAGCCGGTAAAAATAGTTAATTCCCTACAATTTGTATTATTATTGGATTGCCAATATTAATTTTTCAATTATTTTAATATTTTATCTTATTTATAATCAGTTGATTATGGGCTAATGTTAACTCAATATTAACTGAAAGTGAATTTAATATGAATTATTTTTAATAACTTTGGTTAAGAGATCCAAAATAGGATTAGTATAATATTAAAAACCAGATTGTTATGAGAAATAAAATACAGCTATTGATTGCTTCATTGTTTGTTTGTGGATTTGCTGTTGTAATGAACACAACCAAAGCACAGACTTCGGATCATAATACCATTGAGGAAATTCAATTGAATAAGAACGAAACTTTTAATGATATCAGAGGAAAACTGATGGCTAATTTCGATCTTACCAATCCGGAATACCAGCAGGGAACTGTCAACTCTGTAGTGAAGTTTGATATTGCAAAAAACGGGAAAATTGTCAATGTACATTCTAAAGGAGACTGCAAAAGCGTCAACAAAGAAATTGAAACCGTTTTAAGCGAACTTGATTACAAAGTAGACCGCAAAAGTCTGAGTGAAAATATGGTTGCATACACTTACGTAATGCCCGTAACAGTAGAGATCAATAACAGATAGTACTTATAATGTATTTTTTTTATCATTAAAGTGTGAATAATGGAAAAATATACTATTAAATTGTAATAAAAATAAACCAGATTGGTTTTAATTTTACTCAACCATAAAATTAAAACTATATGAAAAATTTAAAGAAACTGGCTAAGTCAGATTTAAAATCAGTGTACGGTGGACAGCCAAAACAATATTGCACATATTGTGAGTGGGCAAATAAAGTATTTTGCAGCGAAGTTCCAATCGTTCAGTGTCCATAAAAAACAGGAGGCTGTCTCAAAAGTGAGATAGCCTCTTTTATAATGATGATGGTTTCATTTATGAAATGCTGCAAAATTTCACAGTGTTCCTTTCACAAAATCAATCATTCTTGCTTTAAGATCGCCTGAATTAGCCATCTTCTTGTCAAAAGTGATATTATCTATTTTCCAGCCTTTCTCTGTATTGATCAGATGTACCGTATCTATCCATGTTACTTTTGGTGACGACATATTATACTCAAATTCTACCTGGGCATCAGCAATTTTATCTTGTATTTTGACGGATTTAATTGTATAGGCTGTAAATCCTTCATACAAGCTGGAGAACATAGCCCCTTCAAAAATTAATGGCTTCTCATCAGAATGATCACTATTTTTCACCTTTTCAATATCTGCTTTTGATGCACGTATTGCATTTTCTAATGTTTCCTTTAAATCCTTTGAAAACAAAGTAGCCGGAATAGTTTGATTGTAAATGACTTCATTAGAATTGCCATATTTTGAATAAAGTTCATTGACTTTCATACGCACAGCATTATCAGAAGAAATATCTGCTGCAGACTTTTTCTTTTCACAAGCCACAAAAAATAAAAGAATACCCAGATAGAAAAATAATTGTTTTTTCATTGTTAAATTATGATTTTATGAAGATGGTCAAATCTCATACCAATAGAAATACAATTTATTTTACCTCTGGATGCCATACATTTTTAATAATTAAATAGCAGCCAGCGACCAATCAATGCCTGTAAATACATTTTCCTTTGATACATCAATAAAATAGTAAAAAATTAATACATTTGAGTAGATAAAAAAAATTGTGGATTCCATTTTTAACGTAGCTGTTCGTTCCCTCTGTGTTTACCTTTTCATGGTGATCGCGATCCGTTTATTTGGCAAAAACCAGCTTTCCCAGCTTAATGCGGGAGATGTTGTTTTGTTGCTGTTAATTTCCAATGCGGTTCAGAATGCAATGGTAGGCCCGGACACCTCATTGCAGGGCGGAATTGTTGCCGCACTGGTTCTCTTTGTTGCTAATTTTATTTTAAAAAGAATTATGTTTTCCAACCGTTCCTTTGAGACATTCATGGAAGATGATCCCGTAATCCTTATCAGAGATGGGGTAGCAGATCAGGCTGCCTTAAACAGAGTGAAAATTACCCAGAGTGAACTGGAAGAAGCAATAAGAGAACACGGCATTGAAAAGATACAGAACGTAAAGCTTTCCGTTCTGGAAGTGGATGGGAATATCAGTGTGGTTTCTGAAGATGAAAAAAGTAAACAGACCCATTATTCAAGAATTAAAAGAAAAATTAAAAGAAAATACCATTAAATACGATGAATTACGAATTAAGAGAAATGCTTCCCAATGACGAACCCAGAGTACTGGAGATTTTCAGGCAGGGAGTTGATAGCGGTATAGCTACTTTAGAAATTGAAGTTCCAACTGCCGAAGCCTGGAGTATGGAATATTTCCATGACTGCCGCTGGGTGCTGGAAAACGAAAATAATGATGTCGTAGGATGGTGTGCTTTAAAACCGATAAGCAAAAGAGAAGCGTTCAAAGGAGTAGCAGAAGTGAGTATTTATTTTGATAATCAATATCAGGGTAAAGGATTAGGTTCAGTATTGCTTAAAAAGCTGATTTTGGATAGTGAAGATCATGGATTCTGGACATTGCAGACCAATATTTTTTCCGAAAATGAAACCTCAATCAAATTCCATCAGAAAAACGGCTTCAGAATAGTGGGTGTACGTAAGAAAATTGGAAGGCTCAATGGCGAGTGGAAAGATCTTGTTATGATGGAAAAAAGAAGCAGTATAGTGTAATCCTTCGGTTGCTGTGCCCGTTATATACTATCTGTGATAACAGCGTATATCAGACAGAAAAAATGCTAAGAAGATCTAAGGAGGAAGGACAAAAGATGATACTCCGGGCCAGTGAAAAAAAGGAATGGATATCAATAAAAAAATAGAAGATTTAAACCTTTTTTTACAGCACTTTGGCATCAACATTGATCCCTTTAATACAGAATTAAAAGTGACAAAAAAATGAAAACTTTGTTTAAGGCTGTAATGGTCATGACATTAATATTCATGCTGTCATCTTGTGCAGCTGACGGATATTATGGAGTAAGTACGCCTGCATATGGATATTACGGACCAAGATACTATGGTTATGGTCCCAGATATACACAGAGAGTATATGTTTATGGTGGACATCACGGGGGATATTATCACCATGGTGGAGGTCATCATAACGGATTTCACAGATAAAATGTAGTACAATAAATAAGCACTGAGAAAATTTCAGTGTTTATTTTATATTTAGATAATTCCGGTTTACATTCTTTGTTTTCTAGGATTCAGAAATGTATTGAAGATCATTACTTCCTGTCCGAATTTACTTTCAATGCGTTCAGATATATTTTTCAGTTCGCTCTCGATAAAATCACTTCTCAACTCATCATTATCAAAGATAAGAAGCAGGTTATAATTCTTTCCGTCTTCTATATAATCACTGTGAACTTCAGAAAGCATATACTTGGTGACATCCATCAGATTTTCGGTCATTAAAACCAGTGTTTCATCAATATAATTTTCCCATTCTTCCAGATTATTTTTCGTGCAGTGGAAAGTTATACTTAATACGCTCATATTTTAAGAATTTTTAAGATTTTGTGGATAAATTCTAGCGCAAAAATCGGCAATTTTTTCGTAAATTAGCCCATTAATAAAAAATCAAAATAAATAATTTTCAGCCTTTCAGCTAAAGGTTTGACTATCATTATAATAAAATTTGTTTATGCAAAAAGAAGGAGAAAGACTGATTCCTATCAACATTGTTGATGAAATGAAGTCATCTTATATCGATTATTCGATGTCAGTTATCGTTTCAAGAGCGTTACCTGATGTAAGAGATGGCTTGAAACCCGTTCATAGAAGAGTGCTTTACGGTATGTATGGACTAGGGGTTTTTTCTAATAGAAAATATTTAAAATCTGCGAGAATTGTTGGGGATGTTTTGGGTAAATATCACCCGCACGGAGACTCCTCTGTATATGACGCGATGGTGAGAATGGCTCAGGACTGGAGCTTACGTTATCCTCAGGTAGACGGACAGGGGAACTTTGGTTCCATGGATGGTGACCCGCCTGCAGCAATGCGTTACACCGAGGCAAGATTGAAAAAGATCTCTGATGAGGTTCTTTCAGACTTAGACAAAGAAACAGTTGATTTTCAGAATAACTTCGACGACAGCTTACAGGAGCCAACAGTAATGCCTACCAAGGTTCCGAACCTTCTTGTAAACGGTACTTCAGGTATTGCAGTAGGGATGGCTACCAATATGGCACCGCATAACTTACGCGAATCTGTGGATGCTATCTGTGCTTATATCGATAATAGAGAAATTACGATTGATGAGCTGATGCAGCACATTATTGCTCCGGATTTTCCTACAGGAGGGATTATCTATGGCTATGATGGAGTGAGAGATGCATTTCACACAGGAAGAGGTAGAGTGGTTTTAAGAGCTAAAGTTAACTTTGAAGAAATTGGAAACAGAAATGCAATTATTGTAACAGAAGTTCCTTATCAGGTTAACAAGGCAGAAATGATTGCCAGAACAGCAGAACTTGTTAAAGATGAAAAAATCCCTGGCATCCACGAAATCAGAGACGAATCAGACAGAAAAGGACTTCGTGTTGTATATGAACTGAAAAATGACGCGATTCCAAATGTTGTTCTGAACTTACTCTATAAATATACAGCCCTTCAAACCTCTTTCAGTGTAAATAATATTGCATTGGTACACGGAAGACCGGAGCAGCTGAATGTAAAAGATATTATTCATCACTTTGTAGAGCACAGACATGAGGTAATCGTTAGGAGAACCAAATTCGAGCTTAAAAAAGCAAGAGAAAGAGCGCATATCTTAGAAGGGTTCATGAAAGTGATCGGGTCTCAGAATTCTCTCGATAAAGCAATTGCAATTATCCGTCACAGTGCAAACCCACAGGCGGCAAAAGATGGCTTGATTCAGGAATTTGAACTTTCTGACATTCAGGCTCAGGCAATTCTTGATCTTAGATTGGCACGTCTTACAGGGATGGAGCTTGATAAGATCAGAGATGAATACGATACCATCATGAAAGAAATTGCTGATTTAGAAGATATCTTAGCCAGCGAGCCAAGAAGATTCCAGATCATTAAAGAAGAATTGCTCGAAATCAAAGAAAAATACGGAGACGAAAGAAGAACTGAAATTGATTATTCAGGAGGAGAAATGTCTATTGAAGATATTATTCCTAATGAATCTGTAGTTCTTACCATTTCTCATGCAGGATATATTAAGAGAACTTCCCTTTCAGAATACAAAATTCAAAGTAGAGGAGGTGTAGGGAATAAAGCGGCGACAACCAGAGATGCTGACTTCCTTGAATACATTGTTTCAGCTACCAACCACCAGTATATGCTGTTCTTTACAGAAAAAGGAAGATGTTACTGGCTGAGAGTATTTGAAATTCCGGAAGGTTCCAAAATATCAAAAGGAAGAGCCGTACAAAACCTGATCAACATCGAACCGGATGATAAGATCAAAGCGTATATCAGAACTAACAACCTGAAGGATTCTGAATATGTAAACCAAATGAGTGTGGTGATGGTAACCAAAAACGGTACGATCAAGAAAACATCACTGGAGGCTTATTCAAGACCAAGAGTAAATGGTGTAAACGCAATTGAAATCAGAGATAATGACCAGTTATTAGGAGCTTACCTTACTAACGGAACTTCTCAGATCATGATTGCTACCAAAAATGGTAAATGTATCCGTTTCCCTGAAGAAAAAGTAAGAGAAGTAGGTAGAGGATCTATCGGGGTTCGTGGTATTGCTATGGAAGACAATGATGAGGCTATTGGTATGATTGTTGTGAATGATGTGGAAAAAGAAACAGTACTTGTAGTATCTGAAAAAGGATACGGGAAGAGAACTGCAGTAGAAGACTACAGGATTACCAACAGAGGAGGAAAAGGAGTTATTACCCTAAACATTACCGAAAAAACAGGAAATCTGATTGCTATTCAGAATGTGACAGACGAAGACGGATTGATGATTATCAATAAGTCCGGTGTTGCCATCAGAATGGGAATGGATGAAATGAGAGTGATGGGTAGAAATACACAGGGAGTAAAGCTGATCAACCTTAAGAAAAATGACGAAATTGCAGCCATTGCAAAAGTAGAAATGGATAAGGATGTAGAAGATGATTCTGAAGAGAATGAAGAAGGAGTTGAAGGAGAAACTGTAACTGATAACCAAGAAAACAATACAGTACCTCAGGCTGATAACGAAAACCCAGCAGAGGATAATGAGGTTTCTGATTCTGAAGAATAAATTGTACAATAAAATATAAAAATAGTTATTATGAAGAAACTGATTTTAGGAATGGCTATCGTAGCATCTGCCTTTGCTTTTGGACAGAAAAAAGATGCCAATGCTTTGAATGCACAACTTCAGGAAGCTAACAAAGCTGCAATGGATGCCTACAATGCAAAAAATTACGCAGCGGCAGCACCTAAGTTTGTTGAAGTTTATGACCTATTAAAGTCTAGCGGTCAGGATAATAAAATATATATGTATTATGCAGGGCTTAGTCATGCGTTAGCCAATAACAGTGACCAATCTATCAAAATATATACAGACCTGATCAATTCCGGATTTACAGGAGTAGAAACTACTTATACTGCAAAGGAAAAGAAGACGGGACAGGTGGTGAGCTTAGATAAAGCTACCTGGGAGCTTATGAAGAAAAATGCCGATTACAGCGACTTCAAAACAGAGCAGTCGAAAAGTGTAGAGCCGGAATTATATGAAACTCTGTCTTCATTACTTCTTAATGCAAAAAAATCTAATGAAGCTCTTACGATAATTGAGAAAGGGTTAGCTAAATATCCTAATAATGCTAAGCTTAAAGAAGCTCAGAGTACTGCATACCTTCAGTCAGGAAACACAGATAAATTTGTTTCAGGTCTGAAAGAGCAATTAGCAAAAAACCCGAACGATGCTACCAATTGGTATAACCTTGGGGTAATGCAGGCTAAAACTCCAGCTACTGTTGAAGATGCTGTAGCAGCATTCAAAAAAGCAATTGAACTTAAGCCTGATTTCTCTGATGCCTACCAGAACCTGGTATACACTACCATTGGAGATGATGCAGGAATCGTAACAAAGATCAATGCATTGAGAAAAGACAAGCCGGATGAAGCTTCCAAATTGATCGATGAGAGAAGAGAAAGATTCAACAAAGCATTACCTTATGCTGAAGGATGGTACAAGGCAAATCCAAAGAGTATTGATGCAGTTAGTGCGTTAAAAGAAATTTACGTAGTAACTAAAAATATGGATAAAGTTAAAGAAATGAAAGCTAAAGAAGCAGAATTAAGTGCTGCTGCAAAGTAATCGTTTTAATAACCAACTATAAAAACCGGGGCAGAAATGTCCCGGTTTTGTTTTGTTATTATTTGAAATCAAAATAGAATATAGGATCTATCCATTAGCTTAGAAAGAACCAATGAAGTTGATCTCATCCTCGCCTCCTTATAACATACATTCAGAAAAATTACTTCTTTCAATAAACAATACTAAGCCTTCACTGATTATACAATTTTTCCTTTCGACTCTTGTATTTGATGTTTTTTATGTTAATTTATTGGCTAATAGTACTTACCTAACAGTGATGCAGAATTTGGTATTATTAAAAAAGATCATAAAATGAGTTCTGATTACCTGTATCTAATTCAAAAACTAAATTTTAAAAATTCTCCTTTTTGCAGAGTTTATCATTAAATTTCACCCTTAAAAATTCTCTGCAATTCCGTATCTTTGAGAAAAATTTTTATAAGATGATCGAGTGGAAAACCGCCAAGGAATACGAAGATATTACCTATAAAAAGTCTAACGGAGTGGCAAGAATTGCTTTCAACAGACCGGAAGTACGTAACGCTTTCAGACCTAAAACAACTTCAGAATTATATGATGCCTTTTATGACGCCTATGAAGATCCTTCAATAGGGGTTGTATTGCTTTCAGGAGAAGGGCCAAGCGCTAAAGACGGTGGCTGGGCTTTCTGTAGTGGAGGAGACCAGAAGGCTAGAGGACATCAGGGGTATGTAGGAGAAGACGGAAGACACCGTTTGAATATTCTGGAAGTTCAGCGTCTGATCCGCTTTATGCCAAAAGTAGTAATTGCAGTGGTTCCGGGATGGGCAGTTGGTGGAGGACACTCCCTTCATGTTGTTTGCGACCTTACTTTAGCGAGTGAAGAACACGCTATTTTCAAGCAGACAGATGCCGATGTTACAAGTTTTGACGGTGGTTACGGATCAGCTTACCTTGCTAAAATGGTAGGTCAGAAGAAAGCCCGTGAAATATTCTTTCTAGGAAGAAACTATTCCGCTCAGGAGGCTTTGGAAATGGGAATGGTGAACAAGGTAGTTCCCCATGCTGAATTAGAAGATACAGCTTATGAATGGGCTCAGGAAATATTAGCAAAATCTCCAACTTCTATCAGAATGCTGAAATTTGCAATGAATCTTACTGACGACGGAATGGTTGGGCAGCAGGTATTTGCGGGAGAAGCAACCCGTTTGGCGTACATGACGGAAGAAGCTCAGGAAGGAAGAAATGCGTTTCTTGAAAAAAGAAAACCGAACTTCGGAGAAGATCAATGGATATCTTAAAATTGTAAAAAGTACAATGTAAAATGTATTAATGACTTTATTAATGTATTTTACATTGTGCATCATACATTTTACATTATAAAAATTATGACTGATTGGATAAAAGCCGCAAGGCTAAGGACTTTACCGCTTTCTTTAAGCGGGATTATTATGGGAGCTTTCATTGCAAAATGGAGGCTTTACAGAGAAGGAGGAACATGGGACTGGAAAATTTTTGCACTGGCCCTTCTGGTAACCCTTTTATATCAGATTTTATCAAACTATGCCAATGATTATGGCGATGGGGTAAAAGGTACCGATGCTAAAAGAATCAATGAGGCAGAAGCCAGAGCAGTGGCATCAGGGAAGATTACAGCAAAACAGATGAAAAATGCAGTAATTCTTTTCTCAGCACTATCTTTCATGGCTACTATTGCTTTATTGTATGTGGCCTTCATTCCCAATTATATGAATGAGTTTTACATCTTCATAGGACTGGGAGTGGCATGCATTCTGGCGGCTATAGGATATACAGTAGGTAAAAAACCTTACGGTTACATGGGACTGGGAGATATTTTTGTATTTATCTTTTTTGGACTTGTTTCTGTATGTGGAAGTTACTTCCTGTTTACAAAAACTTTCAGCTGGGATATGCTGCTTCCGGGGACTGCGGTAGGTATGATGAGTATGGCGGTTCTTAATCTGAACAATATGAGAGACATCGAAAGTGACAGACTGTCAGGGAAAAACAGTTTTGCGCTGAGAATAGGATTCAAAAATGCAATGATCTACGAAATGATTCTGTTGCAGCTTCCATTATTGCTTATTCTTATGTTTCTGGGGGTAAACGGATTCATTCAGGCTCAGAATTATTATGTTTTCATCGTAATGATCCTTTTGTTCCCACTTTCAAAACTTAGAAGAAATATAATGTCGGTAAAAGAACCAAAAGAACTGGATCAGTATTTAAAGCAGGTAGGAATTATGACATTTATAATGGCAATTCTTACAGCAGCCGGACTTAATTTATTTAACTAACTCTAAAATAGAATATCGTGAATTCTACTGCCTGCGTTGAAGCTCAAATGCTCATCAGAAAGCCGATTGAAGATGTTTTTGAAGCGTTTATCAATCCTGAAGTAACCACTAATTTCTGGTTTACAAAATCTACCGGAAAATTAAAAGAAGGTAAGACGGTAACCTGGGAATGGGAAATGTATGGTGTAAAATCTGTGGTGAAAGTTAATCAGGTAATTCCCGGTAAGCTTATCAGAACAGAGTGGAGTGAGCCTTCAACAAATGTAGACTACGAATTCACGACAATGGAAAACGGAACACTGGTTGTGATCAGAAGCTATGGATTCGGTCAGACAGGCGAAGATCTTGTAAAAGTGATCAATGACAACACAGGAGGCTTTACAACAGTTTTAGACGGCTGTAAAGCTTATTTGGAGCATGGTATTAATCTGAATCTGATTCAGGATAAATTTCCCAAGAAATAGATAATATGAAGACCTTTGTAAAAATAACTTCCAGTTTATCTGTTATCCTGGGTTTGGTACTTATTTATTATTTGGCTGAAGAGTTGATAGGAGGAATGTCAGTGCTTGAAATTGATTTTATTCCAGCCTTTATTACTTTGATTATTATGGCCAATGCTGTTTTAGGCTTTTATCTGTTCATCGGAAAATTACAGCCAATGAGACCTTTACTGGTTCTTCAGATTTTAATAATAATACCAACCTGTCTGCTGCTGTATGAGTTTTTTTTAAAGCAGCCAATGGGATGTTCTTAAATTAAAAAAGATATTTTAATTTCACTTAAAGTAATAAATCATCTTTATTCAATAAATTCAAAACTAAATTTAAAATGAAAATACAATTCTTAGGGCAAAATTGCTTCTTGTTTACCTACAAGGACAAGACAATTTTAAGTGACCCATTCTACAACTACAAAAAAGCGGAGTCAGGTTTTGATATCGCCGCTCAAAAAATTGATTACATCCTTCTGACCCATGCACATGGCGATCATATTGCTGATGTAGGAGAAGTGTTGCAGCATTATCCGGAGGCTACCGTAATTGGAGTACCTGAAGTATGCGCTTACTTTACATCCGCAAAAAACAAAGATGATGTGAACTTAGGAGGATCAGCAAAAATCGACGATCTTAAAATTTCCATGGTTCCGGCTCATCACACCAGTTCGTTCCCGGATGGGAGCTACGGAGGCGTTCCTGTGGGGTATATTTTCAGATTGCCTGAAGGTAAAAATATTTATTTAGCAGGAGATACAGGAGTAATGGCTGATATGGAGCTGTTCCCAAGACTATACGGGAATCTTGACCTTTCTATTCTTCCGATCGGAAGTCATTACACAATGTGCCCGAGAAAAGCTTCTTTCGCAGCAGCTGAGCTATTAAAAACACCGAAAGTAATCGGATGTCACTTTGATACTTTCCCGGCAATTGAAATCAATCATGAAAGTGCATTAAAGCATTTTGCAGATAGAAATGTAGAACTTGTTTTACCAAAACTGGGCGAGACGTTCGAATTTTAATCAATAACTGGATCGGGGTAATCTGAAAATTAGAAAAAATGAAAATGATGCGTAAGGTATTAAAAACAAAAAAAGATAATTATCAAATTACCTCTCTTCTTACTTTAAAACAAAAAAAAATGGCAAGCTACCTAAATCACACCGCTACAACCGATTACCTTTGCTGCGTTCCCACCCTGGAGGATTGTCAGGAGCTAGTTGTTTAGGACTTGCCGTTGCAAAGGTAGGAATAATTTATAAACTTCAAAACTTTATTAAAGAAAATTAGTCGAAAAAATGCAGTATTAGAGCTAAATAGCTGACATTTAGGGGAATAATTTTTCAACTTTTTTCTAAAAAATTAAATATGACTAAAAGTCCATCAACACTAGGAATTATACTTTTTATAGCTACAATGATCGTTTTCTTCGTAGTATATACTTTTTTCTCAGGAGTTAACTATTTTGATATCTCTCTGAAAGCCAATGCTTTTGTTCTGCCTCTTTTATACGCAGGAGCTGCTTTTTGGTCTGTAAAAATATATTGGAATAACCATAGAGTGGTAAAATTCAAGGATGCTTTCAAAAGAGCATTTGTACCAATGTTTATTGGGGGAATACTTTCCATATTCAGTATTTATGCATTTTTAAACTTTGCGGATACTGATGCGAAAAAGCTGTTGAACTACCAATATGTTCAAAGACAAAAATCAGAATTGGATACAGAATACACGTCTGCCAGAAAGATTTTGAAACATCAGAAGGATATTGATGAGCTGGACCAGAAGTACAAAGAGAGATTACAGAGCTTCACTCCGGAGGCTGTTAAAGGAAAAGATATGCTTACGGCAAGTCATTTTTCAGGATATTTTGCAGCAATTCTTATATTTTACGTAGTTTTGTCAGTGTTTTTCGGAGCGTTTTTCAGAACAAGAACGATTCATCAGCCCGAAGAAACAAATCAAGAATAATTTTTATTAAAATTAAATGAATTTATCTATAGTTATTCCGTTACTGAACGAAGAAGACTCTCTGGAAGAGCTTTTTTCAAGAATTGATAAGGTGTGCACAACCAGTAATTTATCTTATGAGATCTGGTTTGTAGACGATGGAAGTACGGATTTGTCGTGGAGTATCATTGAGAATATGAAAGTACAGTATCCTCAGATCCACGCTATTAAATTTTCCCGAAATTATGGGAAATCCCAGGCGCTTCATGCTGCCTTTGAAAGAACAAACGGAGACGTGGTTATTACCATGGATGCAGATTTGCAGGATTTTCCTGAAGAAATTCCGGAACTGTACAATATGGTAGTGCATGACAATTATGATATTGTGTCCGGCTGGAAAAAGAAGCGTTTTGATAATGTGATGACGAAAAATATTCCGTCAAAACTGTTTAATGCAGCAGCCAGAAAAGTTTCGGGAGTTTATCTTCATGATTTTAATTGTGGTTTGAAGGCCTATAAAAAACAGGTTGTAAAATCTGTAGATGTGTACGGAGATATGCACCGTTACATCCCGGTACTGGCAGCCAATGCAGGTTTCAGAAGAATTACAGAGAAAGAAGTACAGCATCAGGCAAGACCTTACGGAACTTCAAAATTCGGAACCGAAAGATTTGTAAGAGGATTTTTAGATTTAATAACCCTTTGGTTTGTAAGCCGTTTCGGAGGAAGACCAATGCATTTCTTCGGAGCTGTGGGAACTATAATGTTTATTGTTGGTTTTCTTTCTGCACTTTGGCTGGGACTTTCTAAGCTGATAGACGTAGCCAGAGGGATTTACGGGCATTTAATTACCAATAATCCATGGTTCTTTATTGCTCTGACAATGATGATTATGGGAACACTACTTTTTATAGCAGGATTCTTAGGAGAAATGATCATCAGAACAAATCGTGAGCATAAGAATTACAATATTGATGATGTAATATAATGGAGGAGAAGTTACCGAAAATATATTCTAAAAAAGCTGTTTTAGGATTTTCTATCTTTATGTCAACTCTTTTTGGAGGAATATTGTTATACCAAAATCTAATTGAGATCAACAAAAAGAAAGAAGCTTATATTGTATTGGGAATTTCTATTGCAATAACAATATTGACTGCCATTGTTGTGAATATCCCGGAAAATCCTCAGAGCTCATTAGCCTATTTATGTGGACTTGGTGGGGGAGCTTTCCTTGCTTATTACTTTATGCCTAAATATTTTCCAAATGAAGAACAGTATCCTAAGAAAGCTATATGGAAGCCATTAATTATTGCCGTAATTATAGTTGCAATTCTTTTAGCCTTAATTATTTATGGTACTTCTGTTGAAAATAGCTAGACAATAAAAAAGTGGTAATAGCTAATCAGTAATTACAGATTAAAAATAAAATAAGACGGAAAGCACTCTATTTATAGGGTGCTTTTTTTTTAGTAAAAACTTTTAACCCGATCTCATGTTGCAGTTCAGAATTTTTATCATTTCTCTTTTGCTGATTTTTATTACATCATGTTCCTCAAGCAAACTATTGGGTCCCTGGGAATTTGTTGATATTTATGATGGTGAAATTCGTTATGCAGATAGTTTGAAGTCTAAAAATAACAGTTCCAGATAGGGAACAGGAATTTTGACCTTTCCTAAGGACGGTTCCTTTGATTCTATGGGAAATTCAGGGAATTATAAAAAAGAAAAAAAGCTGCTGAACATGAAATACACAGACGGCGCGGATACCACCAAAATGAAAATTTCCTATATCAGCCAAGATTATTTATTCCTATTTTCAGTACTTAAGGCTCCTAAAACCTGGGTTTATAGAAAAGTAAAATCAGACAGAAAATAGGGGATTTTTAAGAAAAACGATCTGAAATATAGATTTTATTCCTATTTAAGGATTACTTTTCTTAGCTTTAATACTTCTGTTTTCGGAATGGCCATCACTTTCATTTGAAAAGCAGAAAATTGAAAACTATCACGTATTTTATTGTCAAAAGACAAAGTTTTTTAGAAATTTAAATCTTATTTTTGTTAAAAATATTGTTGAAAGTCCTGTGATAGATACAGAAAAATCAATCCAGAAATTTTCAGCAGAGCAGATCATTGCGATTATAAATAGATATTTAAAATTGAATATGAAAAAAGTAGTGTACACATTGATGCTGGTTGCAGTAGTTTCCTGTGGAAAAGTTTCTCCAAAAGGAAATATTGAAAAGAAAGATGTGGATGTTCCGGAATTTGTTAATCTGGATCTGGAAGGGAAGTTCCGAGTATTTTACGCCAGAGGTCCGAAAAATTTTGTGGAGATAGAAACGTACCCGAATGTGGCAGGTAACCTTGATGTAGATGTAAAAGACAAAACGCTTGTTATCAAAGAAAAAAGAGGAACAAAAGGAGTGGATTTTTATAATGTAACCATCTATTCAAAATATAACCTTGAAAAAGTATCCGTTTCTGATTCTGTTGAAGTAAATATTTCCAGCGAAATCAAAACTGATAATTTCAGACTTAATATGAAAAATAATGCAAGTTTCATGGGGTCAGTCAATACAAGAAGAGCAGAAGTGGAAATGCACAACAGAAGCCGCGCCAATTTTCTGGGATTATCTAAAGATGCCGTTATAAAGATTTCAGATACAGCAAGTTTAATAGCGCCTTACTGGAAAATCACAAACCTGAATATCGATTCTAAGAATGGAAATTACGCAGAGGTTAATGTAAAAGATTCTTTAAAAGGACATATTCAGAACACTGCAAAATTTATCTATTATAACGACCCTATCAGGGCTTTTAAAATTGATAAGACGACGAAGGTTGAGAATAAAAAACTGGAGTAATCGGAAGAAAAATATAAATTTAGACAGCTTTTTTAGCTTATTTGATACAAAAACGGTCTGATTTTAAAATGGAACTTTATAAACTATAAAAAGAACAACATACAAATATGAATACATTAGAAAAAGCGAAGCTTTGGTTAAGTGATACCTTCGATAAAGAAACTAGAGATGCTGTACAGACACTGATCGACAGCAATTCCCCTGATCTTGAAGATTCTTTCTACAGAGAACTGGAATTCGGAACCGGAGGAATGCGTGGGATAATGGGAGTAGGAACCAACCGCTTAAATAAATATACTTTGGGACAGGCTACCCAGGGACTGGCAAACTATATGCTGGAACAGTTCAAGGGAGAAGAAATTAAAGTGGCCATTGCCTATGATGTGCGTCATAATTCAAAAGAATTTGGAAAATTGGTTGCAGATGTTCTGACAGCTAACGGAATTAAGGTATTGCTTTTCAAAGATCACAGACCAACTCCTGAATTATCTTTCACAGTTCGTGATAAAAAATGTAACGGAGGAATTGTATTAACGGCTTCTCATAACCCGCCGGAATATAATGGTTATAAAGTATACTGGAACGACGGGGCTCAGATTGTTCCACCTAATGATGAAGCCATCATCAACGAGGTATATTCTGTAAAGTTTGAGGAAATCAAATTCAACGGAAATGATGATCTGATCGAGTGGATCGGAGAAGAGCAGGATGATGTTTATATTGATGCTTGTATTGAAAATTCTACCTATCAGAATGTTGGAAAAGAAAACCTAAATATTGTTTTCACATCTATCCACGGAACAACTTACACTACGATACCTAAAGCTTTAGAAAAAGCAGGATTCAAAAAAGTAGATCTTGTAAAAGAACAGATGATCCCTAGCGGAAACTTCCCAACAGTAGACTCTCCAAACCCGGAAGAGCCTGCAGCATTGGAAATGGCAATGGATCTGGCAAGAATTACCAATGCAGATATCGTTATCGGAACAGATCCGGATGGTGACAGACTGGGAATTGCTGTAAGAAACCTGGATGGTGAAATGCAGTTATTGAACGGAAACCAGACCAATACCATCCTTACTTATTATATCCTTAATGAATGGAGAAAGCAGGGGAGAATTACCGGAAAAGAATTTATAGGCTCTACCATCGTTACTTCCGATATCTTCATTGAGATTGCTCATAAATTTGGTGTTGAATGTAAAATAGGTCTTACTGGATTCAAATGGATCGGAAAAATGATCCGTGAAGCAGAAGGTACACAGAAATTCGTTTGTGGTGGTGAAGAAAGCTTCGGTTTTATGACAGGAGACTTTGTACGTGATAAAGATTCATGTGGAAGTATCATCCTGGCTTGCGAAATTGCTGCCTGGTGCAAGGCAAACGGAAGAACAATGTATCAGTATATGATCGAGATCTACAAAGATCTTGGAATGTACTATGAAGGACTGATCAATATTGTGAGAAAAGGAAGAGAAGGAGCAGAAGAAATCCAGAATATGATGAAAAACTTCCGTGAAAATCCTCCAAAAGAACTGGCAGGTTCAGAAGTACTACAAATCAACGACTTTAAGGAACAAACCAGTTTTAATGTTTCTACGGGCGAGAAAAAAGTAATGAACGATATTCCGCAGTCTAATGTACTGATTTACTATACAGAAGATGGAACAAAAGTTTGCGTAAGGCCTTCAGGTACAGAACCAAAGATTAAGTTTTATGTTTCCGTAAGAGACTCTATCTCTTCAGAAGCAGACTTCAGAGATAAATTAAAATCATTGGAAGCTAAAATAGGAGCCGTTAAAACAGATTTAAAACTGGACTAATCTCCTGATAACAGCACATAGATGATAAAAAATATGGTAGCAATTTGCCTACTGTCGGCCGCTGTAGTTTCTTGTAAAAAAGAGACTGCAGTTTCTGACACAAAACCGGCAAATGACTCAATTGTCAAAAACGAAACCAAAGATCAGTATAAACCTATTGATACCGTTTGTACTCCCGCCAACAAAACGGAGGATTACATCACAGCTCTTCAATGGTATCGGACTAAAATTGACAAGGAGATTGCAGGAAACAGCCCGGAACAGAACGACAAAGTATACGAAGACTACCTGACAATAAGAGAGAAATATACAGAATGTCTCAATGATCTGCATACAGATATATTAGATAAGTATATTGATTATCACACAGGACCGGATACTAATAATCTGCCGGCCAATGTGAAAAAAATAGCTGCAGAGCTGAATAAAGTAGGCCTGGAATTTCGTGAAATGGGTGAGGGACTTACTGAAATTCATTCATTACCCGGATATTATGAGTCTGTTTTTAAAAATAAGGTAACCCCTGATTATGGTGCTTATATTTCGCAGATGGCGGAAGATAACAAAGAAAATTATGCTATAAACGGAAGTCTGATGATCACCTGGGAAGAACTGGGAGACCGGTTAATCGTTTGGGAAAATATAATGAATAAATATCCTAAAAGTCCATTAATCAAATCAATAACAGATCATTATTATAGCTATTTGTCGGATTATCTTCTGGGAATGGATAGTAATTTGATTTATGACAGCGAAGAAAGGAAAATTTTTGATGACAAAATGGAAGAATACAACAGAATCATCAAAAAGTACCCTAACTCCAGGACCGCAAAAAAAACTAAAGAACTAATAGCCGCCTATGACGCTCATACCCCTGAGGATCAGATAGGTGAGAAACTCAATTTAAGAAGATAATAGTAGTAAATTTTAAATAAGAATAAAAGTGAAAGTTTCAAAATTAGCAGCGAACCTGATCGGTTCTGAAATTGTAAAAATTGGTAACGAAGTAAATGATCTAAAAGCAAAAGGAGCAGAAATTGCCAATCTTACTATTGGTGACCTGAATTCTAATATCTATCCTATTCCAGCCTTGCTGAAGGAAGAAATTCAGAAAGCCTATCAGAATAACCTGACAAATTATCCTCCTGCAAACGGACTTTTATCTTTAAGAAAAGAAGTTTCCAAAGATCTGAAAAACAGATGGAACCTGGATTATTCTCCAAACGATATTTTGATTACTGCAGGCTCAAGACCCTTGATTTATGCGGTATACAAAACTATAGTGGATGAAGGAGACAAAGTAATATATCCTACGCCATCTTGGAATAACAACCATTATGCTTACCTTACTTCAGCCAATGCTGTAGAAGTAAAAACAAAACCTGAAACCAACTTCCTTCCAACAGCTGATGATTTAAGACCTCATTTGGATGGAGCCGTTCTATTGGCACTTTGCTCGCCATTGAACCCTACAGGAACGATGTTTACAAGAGAGCAGCTTTCAGAAATCTGTGAACTGGTGATTGCTGAGAATAAAAAAAGAGGTGAAAATGAAAAGCCGTTGTATCTAATGTATGACCAGATTTATTCTAACCTAACTTTTGGGGCTGAGCACGTAGATCCGGTTTCTCTTTTCCCGGAAATGAAGGAATATACAATTTATATCGATGGTATTTCCAAATGTCTTGCAGCAACTGGAGTGCGTGTAGGATGGGGATTCGGGCCGGCTCATATTATTGATAAGATGAAAGCTCTTCTTACTCACGTAGGAGCATGGGCTCCAAAACCTGAGCAGGAAGCTACTGCAAAATTCTATGAAAATCCTGAAAATGTAGATACATTTGTGGATGACTTTAAAGCAAAACTGGAAAATAGTTTAAAAGTTCTTCATGGAGGTATTCAGGACTTAAAAGCCAAAGGTCTAGCTGTAGACAGTATTGAACCAATGGGAGCGCTTTATCTGACTATCAAATTAGAATATATCGGAAAAACAAAACCGGATGGAACTCTTATTGAGAACTCTTCTGATCTTGTTTTCTATTTAATCAATGAAGCAGGAGTGGCATTGGTACCTTTCTCTGCATTCGGAGAAGACAAATCTGAGCCGTGGTTCCGTGCTTCTGTAGGAGGATTGGCCACTGATGAGATTAAAGTAATGCTTCCAAAAATGGAAAGTGCATTAAATGCTTTAAAATAAATTTAAATAAAATATCATGCTTCGACTTCGTTCAGCATGACACCGTTAAAACATAAAAATCGTATTAGCAGTGTCAGGCAGACCGGAGTCGAAGTCTTTTTATATAAAAACAAAAACCTATGAAGATTCCACGGAAATATTTTCTTGAAACAAAATATTTGTTTTATTCAACATTAGCCATCATAGCAGTTGTGATCCTAAGTGTCTGGCTTGCAGGGAAAGGATCCCATCGTTCATTATTTCAGAATTCTGTCTTATCTACCTCTGTTTTGGCAGGAGTATTTTTCCTGTTTATAACCTTGGGATTATATTATGGTTTGAAATTAAAAGATAACGTTGGCAGTATTTTAAACAAAGAAAAAATAAAAAAGTTTTCGGATAAAAACCTTCCAAATGGCGGTTTTGATTTGATCCGCCGGATATTGGTGAAGGAATAGGAGCTGCGATACTTTCTATTATTTTATGGATTATATTTTCCGTAGTGCTTGTATTTCTTTTATCTTTTCTTGGGCTTTTCTTTTGGTCTGCAGTATTATTTCTTGCAGCTATGCTGTATTGGATCTTTTTCCGTGCGTTACGGCTTGTATTTAAAAACTCTGGAAAGTGTAAAGGAAATGTATTGAAAAGTCTTGGATTAGGCTTTTTCTACTCTCTCCTGTATGTATCCTGGATCTATGGAATTATATTTATATTCAACTATATAAATTAAACAAAGAACAAGAGAGGTTATAGGTATTCTATAGCTATAAGAAGATATTGCTGACGCAGAAGACTTCTTGCAATTTTATAAAAAAATTAAATAAACATTAAAAATTAAACAAACATTTTGCACTTACTTTAGATAGGGATTACCTTTGGGGCTTTTATAAAGCTAAGAATTAAATAAGGTTGAAAAAAACTACGATGAAAAAATTACGATTTCTGCTATTGCCAGTATCTATATTGGTGTGCTCGCAAGAGGTGGATACATTAAAGGTAACAGAATTACCAATGGAGCCTGAATTACCAAAGGTTCAAACTTATACTTTAAAAGACGGTACCGTAAGAACTTATCCTAAACCTAAACTTTTGGATTTTGTGACCAAACTACCAAGAAACTTTATTAATACCAATAAAGATTTTGTAGCACAGGATCATGCTTATTATCTGGGAGGGGCAGTTGCCGCAACATTGATTCTTTTACCCTTTGACCAGAAATTAATTGACAATTCAAGGGAGCTTGGGGAAAGATGGGGTATGGATAAGGATAATAACTATACCAAACTTGGCGGCGTCTTTAAAATACCAAAGGACATAGGATCTACCTTGTATCTGATAGGAAACGGCTCTACGCTTGTCTTTCTTGGAATAGGTTTCGGAGCTTATGGTTTGATCAAAAATGATTACAGAGCGCAGGCTACCGCCAGTGGATTAATGGAAAGTTTAATCCTTTCCGGAGTTTTCACCCAAACCCTTAAAAGAATTACCGGAAGAGAAAGCCCGTTTATTGCAGAAGAAAATGGCAATAAAGGAGGTGCCTGGAATCCGTTTCCAAGTTTTTCAGCATTTGGCAAGAATACCTCTAATTATGATGCAATGCCCTCAGGACATTTAACCACCTTTATGGCTGGTATTACTGTAATTGCAGATAATTATCCGGATGCAAGATGGATAAAGCCGGTAGGATATACCCTGGCAGGAGCTTTATGCTTTCAGATGATGCAGAGTAAAGTTCACTGGGCTTCAGATTATCCTTTAGCTTTATTAATGGGATATTTTATAGGAAAAACAATATCAAAAAGCAGATATACCAGTTCAGAGGGTACTGTAGGAACTACAAAATATAAACTCAACTTTATAGCATCCCGCCAATGGGAATATAATATGGCAGGGGTGAAACTTTCTTTTTAAATATGACTTTTTACGGAACAAAGTGAAATAGTTTTACTACTTTTGATCAGAATATACACGGTTATTCCTTCTTATCTTTTGAAAAGAAGGATGGCAGTGTTCAAAAAAGACCTATCTTAATATTTGAATTAATGAAAATAATCGCTGTTATCCCTGCACGTTATGAAGCAAGCCGCTTTCCGGGGAAACTGATGCAGATTCTGGGAGAAAAAACCGTTATCACTACAACTTACCAGAATGTAGTGGAAACAGGGCTGTTTGATGAAGTATTTGTGGCTACAGATTCTGAAATTATTTTAGATGAAATTATAAAACACGGAGGAAAAGCTGTCATGACAGGACAGCATGAAACAGGAAGCGACCGTATTGCCGAAGCCGTTCAGAACATTGAATGTGACATTGTAATCAATGTTCAGGGAGATGAACCTTTTCTCAAACTGGAGCCTTTAAAACAACTGATCGAAGTATTTAAAAATGACGAGAAACAGGAGATTTCGTTGGCTTCCTTAAAAATACAGTTGTTTGAAAAAGAAGAAGTTGAAAATCCGAATAATGTAAAAGTCATTACGGATAACAATGGCTTTGCCTTATATTTTAGCCGTTCTGTAATTCCTTTTCACAGAGAAGTTTCTTATGATATAAGTTATTTTAAACATATTGGGGTGTACGCTTTCAGAAAAGAAGCATTACTGCAGTTTTCCAAATTGGAAATGAAACCTCTGGAGATATCCGAAAAAATAGAATGTATCCGCTATCTTGAATATGGTATGAAAATCAAGATGATAGAAACCAATTTCATAGGAGTAGGTATTGATACCCCCGAAGATTTAGAAAAAGCAAGAAAGCTGATTTAAAAATAAGAACAGTACATTCATTTATTGGCAAATTTGCCTTTACAATGCATTAGCATTTCTTACCTTTTTGCAATTTCGCTCAAATCCTCCTATATTTGGAATTATAAATAAAATTAATGAAGAAGTTACTCTTAGTATTTGGACTGATATTTTCACATTTAACATTTGCACAGACGGCAAAGGAAATTATAGATAAAAATATTGAATTGTCCGGAGGGCTTACCAATTGGAAACTTTTAAACTCGGTACTGCTTCAGGGAAAGGTGGTACTGGGAATCAAAGATGAATATCCAATAAAAATATATCAGCAGCGTCCTAATCTTACAAAAACATTGATTACAACCAATGGAAAGGAAACAGCTATTGAAGGCTTTGACGGAACAAAAGGCTATGCGATGAATTATGCAGCCAATAAACTGCAGGAATACCCTGAGTATATTCCTGAAAGTTTTGATAACGACTTCATTGATTGGGAAAATAAAGGATTTGAGGCTAAATATCTTGGAAAAGAAAAAGTAGGAGAGATCTACTGTCATAAAGTAGAACTTACCAAGAATGTTAATAAGAATATGTACTATTTTGATACACAGACTTATATGCTTTTAAAAGAAGTGAAAAAAGATGAAACACTCGTATATTTTGATTATAAAAAAGTAGGAAATTTTAGTATGCCTTTCAGAATAGAATCGTCAAATTCTAAGAAAGATGGAGACTATGTTATGATACTAAACAGAATTGATATCAACAAAGTGTTTCCTGCCAATATTTTTAAGTTTTAATTCACCTGCAGCCAACTGCGTAAAAATTGATAAGAAATGAAAAATATTTTTCTAATGCTGCTTTCTTTTATAGCATTTCTGCAAAGCTGCACCAATCAAAAAAGTGAAATTTCTAAAGCTAAAACCAACGAACTTATGGGAAAAACAATATATGACTTTACAGTTGAAAGTCTTGACGGTAAGGAGATCAATTTCGCAGATTTCAAAGGAAAAAAGATACTGATTGTAAATACTGCTTCAAAATGTGGATTTACCCCTCAGTATGAAGAGCTTGAAAAGCTATATGAAGAGTATAAAGATAAATTGGTAGTCATTGGTTTTCCTGCCAATAATTTTGGAGGCCAGGAGCCGGGAACCAATACTGAGATCGGAGCCTTCTGTCAGAAAAATTATGGAGTAACATTCCCGATGGCAGCAAAAGTTTCTGTAAAAGGAGATGATACGGCACCTATCTTTAAATATTTAACAGAGCAGGAGCTAAACGGAGTGAAAAATACAACCATTCTCTGGAACTTTACCAAATTCTTAGTGGATGAAAACGGGAAGCTTATTGATACTTTTGTGAGTACTACAAAGCCAACGGACCATGCCATCACGAAGTATTTGAAGTAAAAATATAAGAATAAGCCCCGAGCTTAGCATATTTCGACTCCGCTCAGCATCGATTTTGATATCCGGTATCGGATATGTCATGCTAAGCGGAGTCGAGGCATTTATAGTCATGTATAATGGGCAGGGAATGATCCAAAACAGTCTATATCTTTAGCTATCAATTACTTTTTCTGCAAAACAGAATATATTTCCAAGTTTGATACTGGAGTAACCATTGCTTTTTATTTTGGAAGAATTGATCATCGCTTTTGCGAGAACATCCGTCGGCAGAGGTTTTTGACTCTCCAGTAAGCCCAACTTATTGGCAAACTTTATAATCCGGCTGCCAAGCACTTCACCTGTTCTCTCAGAATTTTTACGCTCCAGCATTCCCGGGTTAAAAATAGTTATTTTATTGAAATGCAACTGTTTTACAGCTTCTTCCAGTTCTCCTTTCATTTTAGAATAGAAGATTTTGGACTCAGGATTCGCTCCATAAGCCGAAACTAAAATATAATCTTCCACATCATTTTCCTTAGCAGCTTTGGCAAATTCATACTGATAATCAAAATCAACCTTCTTCTGAGCCTCCTTACTTCCGGCATCCTTTAAAGTAGTTCCCAGACATGAAAATGCAACATCTCCTTTTACCTTTTCTTTCCATTCCTCAGGTTTTTCAAAGTTGACAATATGCACTTTAAGCCTTTCATGTTCAATATTAACGGGTTTTCTTACAAAAATATGAACTTCCTCAAAGTCTTTATCATTGAGCAACTGATTAACCAGATCTTTTCCTGTAGCACCTGTGGCACCGATTACTAAAGCCTTCATAAGAATGTAATTTTATGTAATGATGTTTTCTTTCTTAAATTTACTAAATTTGAACTAAAGATTAAAAGATTTTTTCAAAGATCAGTTTTATATTTTTAATTTGTAATTCTCAATTTTTAATTAACCCCATGGATGCCAACGAAATTTTAGACTATTGTCTTGCCAAAAAAGCAGTTACAGAAAGCTTTCCTTTTGATAACGAAACCCTCGTTCTGAAAGTAGATACTAAAATGTTTCTGCTGATGGGCCTTGAAAAACAGCCCTTGTCCATTAATGTAAAAACAGATCCGGAATGGAGTGCCGAACTCCGTGAGCAATACCCTCAGATCACAGGAGCCTATCATATGAATAAAACACACTGGAATTCTGTGATGACAGACGGTTTGAAGAGAGATTTAATCTTTAAACTTATTGACCATTCATACGACCTTGTTTTTAAATCATTGACGAAAAAGGCCCAGAATGCTGTAAACGAGTCTTTGTAAAATAAAAGCATTCATGATTAGGTACGGAATTTGTTATCTATTAGTCGTGAAATATTAAATTTTATAGTAATAAAAAAAGAACAAATGAGAAACCACTTATTATTATTTATGGCTGCAGGTACACTGATGTTATCAAGCTGTAATAAACCGGAGGCTAAAACAAGTACTCCTGTTGCTGTTGACAATTCAAACAGCCCCACTGATAATATTAAAATAGAATTTTCAGGGATGGGTGACTTTATCATCAAAAATCCAAAACTTAAAGTAAGTTTATATGGAGTGGATGAAACTTTGGCTGATGCACCGGCTACATTAATCACTGAAAAAGATTATGAGCAGAAATCGGTACCATTTGTTATAGACTTGCCAGTACCTAAAGATGCTGAAAGTAAGATTACGCCCAAACCTAAAGGGCCCGTGAAGTATTATGTGACAGTAAGCTGGGATTCTGACGGCAATGGAAAAGCTGGTGAAAAAGGAGATATATTTATTGATTACGATAAGAAATTTCCTAATGTGAAAGTAAATAATGAGACCCAGCAGGTCTATTTAAAAATATTGAAATAAATAATATAAGGCTGCTTCCTATCAGGGGGCAGCCTTTATTTTTAGCTGTAAATACCCAAAATTCTATGAGTATCTGTAGCCAAAATAAAAGGATTAGATGCAATAAAAGACTGTACATACTAGTACAGCCCCTTGTTTTATAATCGGATTTCAAAAATATATACGTTTTTCATGAGGAGCTCATGATAAATTTTATGAACTCAAAATTATCACACTTTGAAATCATAGTTTTTTGTAATTTCCTTATCCAGATCCAGTCTTTCAATCAGTTTTTCCAGACCCTCAAATTTTATCTCATCGTGAAGAAAATCCCTGAAAGTTACCGTAATTTTTTCATCATAAATATCATCATTAAAATCGAGAATATAGACTTCAACAGTCAGTTTTTCTCCATTTACAGTAGGGTTGGTTCCAATACTCAGCATTCCTTTATACTGCTGGCCTTTTACCACTACTTCTACAATATAGGCTCCCTTTTTTGGTAGAAGCTTAATAGATTCGGTCTCAATATTAGCCGTTGGATATCCAATGGTTCTTCCAATTTTCTTTCCGTGAACTACAGTCCCTGAAACAGAGTAGGAGTAGCCAAGCATCTCATTGGCTTCTTTAATATTCCCGGTCAAAAGGGCATTACGAACTTTGGTAGAACTGATATTATTTTCGTGAATATTAATCGCTTCCATTTGGTCTACTTCAAAATCAAGTTCTTTTGATAATTTTTGAAGCAGTTCAAAATTTCCGGTTTTATTTTTTCCGAAAGAATGGTCATATCCTATAATAAGGTATTTTACATTAAGCTGGTCAACTAAAATCTGACGAACAAATTCTTCTCCTGTTAAGTTCCTGAATTCTTCATCAAACTCTTTAAGGAACAGATTATCAATCCCATATTTTTCAACCAGCTCTTTTTTCTCCTCTAAAGTATTTAAAAGCTTTAAATCTTCATTAGGATTAAATACAAATCTTGGATGGGGCCAAAAAGTTAATATTGCAGTTTCCAGATTATTCTCTGTGCCTACATTTATCAATTCATCAATAATACTTTTATGCCCTAGATGTACCCCGTCAAACATCCCTAAAGACAATGCTAGAGGTTTCTGAGAGGAATAATCTGTGAAATTCTTGAAAACTTTCAAAACGGAAAAATTTTGATTGCAAATATAAAGCCTTTATTTTGAATGTAGCGGAGGAATTTTAAAATTTGAAAATGAAATGTTTTGAAACGAAAGGGTATATTGTATATTAATATATAAAGGTGAATCTGGTGATTTGAAAATTTGTTTTTAAAAATTGCCGTAGATATTGAATTTTACATATTATTTATCACAATATGCTTTCTCTGAAAAAGCATGATAAAAATCTTTTTTTTACCAATTGCGGGTTTATGAAGAATCACTATATTTGCACCAAGAAAAAATTTAGCAATGGCAAACCAAATTAAAGGTAAAATTTCTCAAATTATTGGTCCGGTAATCGACGTTGTCTTCACAGGTGTGGAAGCAATTCCTTCAATCTATGACGCGTTAGAAATTACAAAAGAAAACGGTGAAAAAGTAGTTTTAGAGGTAGAACAACATATTGGCGAAGATACAGTAAGATGTATCGCAATGGACGCTACTGATGGTCTTAAGAGAGGTCAAGATGTAATTGGATACGGAAATCCTATTACTATGCCAATCGGTGAGGCCGTAAACGGAAGACTATTCAACGTTGTTGGTGATGCTATCGACGGACTTCAAAATATATCTAAGGAAGGTGGTCTTCCAATTCACAGACCAGCTCCAAAATTTGATCAACTTTCAACTTCTGCGGAAGTTTTATTTACAGGTATTAAAGTAATCGACTTAGTTGAGCCTTACGCAAAAGGGGGTAAGATCGGTTTGTTCGGTGGTGCTGGTGTAGGTAAAACAGTATTGATCCAGGAGTTGATTAACAATATTGCAAAAGGACACGGAGGTCTTTCTGTTTTCGCCGGAGTAGGTGAAAGAACGAGAGAAGGAAATGACCTTTTAAGAGAGATGTTGGAATCAGGTATTATCAAGTATGGTGATGATTTCATGCATTCTATGGAAAATGGAGGTTGGGATCTTTCTAAAGTAGACTTAGAGGCTATGAAAGAATCCAAAGCAGCATTCGTTTTCGGACAGATGAACGAGCCGCCAGGTGCAAGAGCTAGAGTAGCACTTTCTGGTCTTACATTAGCTGAGTACTATAGAGATGGTGGAGAAAGCGGACAAGGTAGAGACGTACTTTTCTTCGTAGACAACATCTTCCGTTTTACACAGGCTGGTTCTGAGGTATCTGCACTTCTTGGTCGTATGCCATCAGCGGTAGGTTACCAACCAACTCTTGCTTCTGAAATGGGTGCAATGCAGGAAAGAATTACTTCAACTAAAAATGGTTCAATTACTTCAGTACAAGCGGTATACGTACCTGCGGATGACTTAACTGACCCGGCTCCTGCAACTACGTTTGCTCACTTGGATGCAACAACGGTACTTGACAGAAAGATTGCTTCATTAGGTATTTACCCAGCGGTAGATCCATTGGCTTCTACTTCAAGAATTCTTTCTCCGGAAGTTATTGGTCATGAACATTATAACTGTGCTCAAAGAGTAAAAGAAATTCTTCAAAGATATAAAGCGCTTCAGGATATCATCGCAATCCTTGGTATGGAAGAACTTTCTGAAGAAGATAAATCAGTTGTTTACCGTGCAAGAAAAGTTCAGAGATTCTTATCTCAGCCTTTCCACGTAGCAGAACAGTTTACAGGTATTCCAGGATCATTAGTTGATATCAAAGATACAATCAAAGGATTCAACATGATTATGGATGGTGAATTAGATCACTTACCAGAAGCTGCTTTCAACTTGAAAGGAACTATCGAAGAAGCTATCGAAGCAGGACAAAAAATGTTAGCTGAAAACGCTTAATAAATTAGACATAAAGATAGCAGATACCAGACATGAGACTTTAAGGTTGTCTGAAATCTGAAATCTGAAATCTTCAAATCTAAATTAAAATGAATATAAAAATTTTAACACCAGAATACGTAGTTTTTGAAGGAGAAGTAAACTCAGTATTATTGCCTGGGAAAAATGGTGAATTTCACATCATGAAAAACCACGCAGGAATCGTTTCTTCTTTAGTAGGTGGTAAAGTAAAGCTTTTCGCTAACTCAATTGATGATGCTTTTGCTAAAAACTTTACTGCAGAAGGTGGGAAAGACTCTGTTTTTTCTTACTCTATCAAAAGCGGTGTTGTAGAATTTAATCATAATAAAGGAATTATCCTTTGTGAATAATTAAATGAAAAGCTAAATATATTTTCAAGAAAGTGTAACTTTGTGTTACACTTTTTTATTTTATGTAAAAGTCTGATTCTATGAAGAAAAGTATAATCATATTCTTTACAGTGCTGGGAGTTTTTCTCCATGCCCAGAATATTAAGACCAGAAGAGGAATTATTAATGTAGACGGAATTCCCGTAGCCAAACTCTCTAATAAATCCAGCGAATATACGTTTATGGATTTAAAGGAAACCCCGCTCTATACAATAAAATTCATTGATAGAAGTATTGTAGATTCAGTGAGAGACAGCTATATTAGTATCAATAGAGTTTATAATAGAGACAAGACTATAGAACTGGATTACTCATCACCTTCTGCATTTTCCGGAGAAGAGAAATCAGCGGTTTTTACTTCCGTGAAAGACCTTAAAATAATTGATAATAAAGGAATCAATGTAAAAAACCTTGATGAAATTTTCTCAAATGTTCCAAAAAGGAAACTTGACAACAAGACCAAAGAAGCTTATGCTATCAGAAAGAAGATTGATAAAATGAATATTGAAGTCAATAAGGTTGGTGAGATTCTGAGTAATGGTGTTCCGGTAGGTTACTTTACCAATTTACCTGTAAGTTTTGGTTCAGATGATACAATCATGGACAAAACTTTTATAGATATTGAAATTTATGATGCTAAAAGTAAATTAATCGGAAGATATATTACCACTACAAAACAGCTGAAAACAGCAGGAGGAAAAAGCTTTACACTTTACAGAGAGATGTCAGGAAGAGCATCCATTCTAAAATATCCTACTTATAAAGCTATTGCAGAGCGTATGGCTATTATGGATCCTAATTTTATTAAAATTCAGGAAAAAGTATCGGTAGGACCTGTTTCAAAGGATACTCCTAATTAATAGAATATCTTCAATAAGAAACAAAAGTCTTAATCTTCTGTATTTCTTCGGGATGATAAAGAGTATGTTTATTTGCTATTTTAGAAGCTTATGTAAAATTGTGTTTAACCAAAATTGATCACAATAGAAATTATGTTCTATATTTTTCGGAAATGGCAAGTGGGAATTTTCTTAATTGATAAAAGTTCGGTAATTTTCAAAAATCTGTTTTTTTTCTAAAAAACAGCCAAATTCATGAAATTTTAAAAATTCCTGAGAAAAAAACGAAAAATTTTACAAACTCAAAATTACGCCATTTTCCTTCAATTGCTGCATAGGTTTTGAAAACCAGAACAGCTCAAAATCTTCAAAATTTTCTTCAAATTTATTCTTAAGTTGCTGAACTGTAGGCTTCTTATGATTCTCTATAGAGTTTTCATCTAATATGCCCATCAGCCATGTTGCTTTGTCTTCTTCCAGTTCAACCTTTACAATATTGGTTTTTAAGTGGAATGTAAGAACGGTGTACGTACCAGAATGTTTCTTTTTATTTTTTATGCGATTCTCAGCGATTACGTTTTTGGTCAAAAAGATCACTTTTGAATTTCCTTTGAAATTAAACTGAGCATCTTCCAATAGACAATCATGAATATAGTCGGGATGAATAGTTGTTCTTGGAATTTTAAAATCAAACCATTCCTGAAGAGACATTTCAAAATTAACTCCATGCATATAATTGAAAAGAGATTTTTTTAATCCTATGCTGAATTTATTATGATCGATTCCGGTTTTATCTTTGAAGTCTATGTCGTTGTTCGCAAACTGTATTTCCTGTTTCACGGGAATTACTCCAAAGTCTTCAGGGCTTATACCAACCGGGGAATGTGCAGTCATGGCAAACTGGTGCCAGAATCCACTTTGAAGAATTCCCATCTCAAACATCTGGCGAATCATTTCCATAGAGTCTACTGTTTCCTGAACGGTTTGGGTAGGGTAGCCATACATAAGGTAAGCATGAACCATAATTCCTGCTTCTGTAAAATTTCTTGTAACATTGGCAACCTGTTCTACAGATACTCCTTTATCTATTAATTTTAACAATCGGTCGCTGGCAACTTCAAGTCCTCCGGAAACGGCAACACATCCGGAAAGTTTCAGGAGATAACAAAGATCTCGTGTAAAGCTTTTTTCAAAACGAATATTGGTCCACCAGGTAACAACCAGATTTCTTCGGAGAATTTCCAGTGCAACTTCTCTCATCAATGCAGGAGGTGCTGCTTCATCTACAAAATGGAATCCGGTTTCTCCTGTTGTTTTGATCAATTCTTCAATTCGGTCTACAAGAATTTTTGCAGAGATAGGCTCATATATTTTAATATAATCTAAAGAAATATCACAGAAAGTACATTTACCCCAGTAGCACCCATGAGCCATAGTAAGCTTATTCCACCTTCCGTCACTCCATAAACTGTGCATTGGATTGGCAATTTCAATAACAGAAATATACTGATCCAGTTTCAGATCTGTATAATCCGGAGTTCCTACATCAACTTGTTTATAGTCGTGTTTTTTGGAATTGTTTTTATAAACTACTTCCTGATTTTCGATTAAGAATGTCCTTTTAAATTCAGCTTCTTCTGTTGAAATTTCTAAACTTTGGCAGAGAAGATCAAGCGGAAGTTCTCCATCGTCTAAGGTAATAAAGTCGAAAAATTCAAATACTCTTTTATCTTTAACCTCTCTTAGTTCTGTATTGGGAAAGCCTCCTCCCATTGCAATTTTAATGTGGGGATAATGCTTTTTTATAAACTGGGCGCATTTGAAACTGGAATACAGATTTCCGGGAAACGGAACTGAAAAACAAACCAATTTAGGCTGCACCAATTCTATTTTTTCACCTAGAATTTTTAATGTAAATGCATCTATAAATGTTTGCTCACCAGATAGTTTGGAGTACAATTCGTCAAAAGAATTTGCACTTTTCCCCAGTCGCTCTGCATACCTGCTGAAACCGAAATCAGCATCAATATTTTCAACAATATAATCTGAGATATCTTCTAAATAAAGGGTTGACAGATGTTTTGCTTTATCCTGTAAACCCATATTTCCGAAAGCAAATTCCATATCATCCAATTGATTGAAACGGGAGGCTTCAGGGAGAAAATTCATACTGCAGATCTGTCGGGCCAATGTTGGGCTTTTTCCTTGTAAGAAAGGAATTACCTGATCGATGGTTTTTAAATATTCATCTCGTAATGCATAAATCCTCTGAGAATTTTCAGAAATATTCTGAAGATCAATTTCTTTATTGAAAACCTTTTGTAATCCTCCTTTTGAAAATAACTCTAAAATGACATCTATTCCCAAATCAATCTGATAGCTGGAAATATCTTTGGTGTTCAAAAAACCTTTGATATACGCTGTTGCAGGATAAGGAGTATTGAGCTGGGTAAAAGGCGGAGTAATAAGAAGCAGGTCTTTCAACAGAAATTTTTTGCAAAGTTATTCTAAAGTTTTTTTAGAAAAAAATTTTTTGCCCTGATTATAAACAGGGAGAAAAATTCGTTAAGAATAGCAGGATCATTTACCAGCCTGTCTTTTACAATACTCATATCGATCAAATAGCAGTTTTAATGGACAGGGCTTACTTTTTTCCGGTCTCCGATAACGTTAAGACTTACTCCCAAAAGAATGAAGGAAATCCCGATCAAAAGATTATAAGTAAACTTTTCATGGAACATGAGTACACTGATAAATACAGCAACAACTGGTTCTAAAGCTCCTAAAATTGCTACCGGTGTAGAGCCGATATTTTTAATAGCAAATACCAGGCACAAGCTGGAAATTACCGTTGTAAGAAAAGCAAATGTTGTAAGACTAAAAAAAAGAGATAGGGAAGGAATAGCAAAAGATTCTCTCGTCATTCCGGCTTTTGTCATGAAAAATAAAGAGGTAAAGAGCATCGAATAAAAAGATAGCTTAAATCCGGAAACCTTAATATTGGACTTGCTTACAATCACCATATAAAGTGCATAAAAAAGCGAACTGAGCATTACAATTCCCAATCCTGCAAAATTAATCTCGAAGCCATTGCCTTTTAAACATAAAATAATAACTCCCACAAAAGCAAGAAGAAGAGAAGCAACGGATAGTTTCGTAAGTTTCTCTTTAAAAAAGAAAAACATAATCAATGCTACAATGACGGGATAAATAAATAAAACAGTAGAAGCAATTCCTGCAGAGAGAAAATCATATCCTAAAAACAAAAACTCCGAAGAGAAAGCATAGCAGATTCCAAGAACAGCTAATATGAACGCTTCTTTTTTACTGATCTTAAAACTTTCTCCGGAATACAGAAGATAACCGCCAACCATTAAGGCAGAAATGAAAAACCTGTAAAACAGAGTTATATCCATAGAAAAATGAGCCTGCTTGACAGGCAGAATAAAAATTGGAATCAGCCCATAGGAAACGGCAGACAGAATCCCAAGCAGGTAACCTCTAAGTTTCACTTGTTTTTTTATAATTTTAATGTGTTTATAAACAAAAAAACCACTGAGTCAATCAGTGGTTTTTTCTATTTTTAAGATTAAATCGGTTTAAAACTTAATCCCTGTTCCTGTAGTAACAGTTGTTCCTGTTCTTTATAGTAACCACTTACTAGTTTATCATGAATAGCTTCAAATGCGGCCAGAGTTTCATTAATCTCTGAATCTGTATGAGAAGCAGTAGGAATTAGTCTTAAGAGAATCATTCCTTTTGGAATGACCGGATAGACGACTACGGAAGTAAATATACCGTAGTTTTCTCTAAGATCTTTTACCAGCAGAGTAGCCTCCACCGGAGTTCCCTGCATCATTACAGGAGTTACACAGGTATTGGTATCTCCAATGTTGAAGCCTCTGTCTCTTAGTCCGTTTTGTAACTTATAAACATTTTCCCAAAGTTTAGCTTTGATTTCAGGTCTTGTTCTCAACAGCTCCAATCTTTTCAATCCTCCTATTACCATTGGCATTGTAAGAGATTTAGCAAAAATCTGAGATCTAAGGTTGAACTTCAGATATCTGATGATTTCTTTGTCACCTGCAAGGAACGCTCCGAAACCTGCCATAGATTTAGCAAAAGTTGAGAAATATACATCTATCTGATCCTGGCAGTCCTGCTCTTCACCAGCTCCGGCTCCTGTTTTACCAAGGGTTCCGAATCCATGGGCATCATCTACCAAAAGTCTGAAATTATATTTTGATTTAAGGTCGCAGATCTCTTTCAGTTTTCCCTGCTGACCTCTCATTCCGAAAACCCCTTCGGTAATGACAAGAATTCCTCCTCCTGTTTCTTCAGCCACTTTGGTAGCCCTCTGAAGGTTTTTCTCAAGACTTTCCATATCGTTGTGCTTGTAGGTAAATCTTTTACCTGAGTGAAGTCTTACTCCATCTACAATACAAGCATGAGAATCCATATCATAAACAATTACATCATTTCTACTTACCAAAGCATCAATGGTAGAAACCATCCCCTGGTAACCGAAATTCAATAAATATGCTGATTCTTTTTGTACAAAGTCTGCCAATTCTTTTTCTAACTGAAGGTGCTGCTCCGTTTCTCCAGACATTGCTCTTGCTCCCATCGGATAAAACATTCCGTATTCTGCAGCAGCATCAGCATCTGCCTGCTTTACTTCAGGATGATTACATAATCCTAAATAATCATTGGCACTCCAGAAAATTACCTCTCTACCTTGGAACTGCATCCTTGGACCGATAGGCCCTTCCAATCTTGGGAAAATAAAATAGCCTTCACCATAATCTGCAAATTGTCCAAGAGGTCCTGGATTTTCTTTTATTCTTTCAAAAATATCCAACATTTTATATCGTAATTTTAAGTAAAAAAGCCTTTTTTGTAGAACACGCAAAAGGCTTGATTTATATTGTGATTTATATATTCTTATTTGATAAACTCAGTCTTGAAGACTTCGTCATAATTGTGAACACAATTGTTGACAAACCCTTGTTCTGCCATCCATTTATCGCTGTACACTTTAGTGATGTATCTTGAACCATGATCAGGATAGATCAGGACAATCATATCGTTTGCCGTCAGCTCATGAGATTGTGCATACTGCATTAATCCCTGAGTAACCGCTCCGGTGGTATATCCTCCCATGATAGCTTCCTTCAAAGCAATCTCTCGGGTTCTGTAAGCTGCCATTTCATCATTTACCCTTACAAATTCATCTACCTTATCGAAAAGAAGGGCAGAAGGGATCAGGTTTTTCCCCATTCCTTCAATCTGATATGGATGTACATCTTCCTTGTGAATTTCTCCTGTTTCATGAAAGCTCTTCAAGATAGAGCCATCCGCATCCACTCCGATAATTTTAATATCCGGATTTTTTTCTTTCAAAAACTTTGCTGAACCGGATAACGTACCTCCAGTTCCGGTACAGGCAAAAAGGTGAGTGATCTTACCTTCTGTCTGTTCCCAGATTTCAGGACCTGTGGTCTGATAGTGGGCATCAATATTCAGCTCGTTAAAGTATTGATTGATGTAAATGGAATTAGGTGTTTCCCGGGCAATTCTTTTAGCTACTTCATAATATGATCTCGGATCATCTGCAGGTACATTGGCAGGACAGATATACACCGTAGCTCCCAATGCTTTCAGATAAGCGATTTTCTCAGGTTTGGTTTTATCACTTACTGCAAGAATACATTTATATCCTTTGATGATACATACCATCGCAATAGAAAACCCTGTATTTCCGGAAGTAGTTTCTACAACTACAGAATCTTCTTTTAAAAAACCTTTTATCTCTGCGTTCTCTATAATATGAAGTGCGATTCGGTCTTTGGTGGAATGTCCAGGATTATATGATTCTAACTTGGCATAAACGGTTGCTGGAATATCTTTTGTAACAGTATTTAGCTTCACCATAGGGGTGTTTCCTATCAGGCCAAGGATATTATCGTAAACATTACTCATTATTTGTTATTTTCAATAAAAATCTGACTGCAAAAATACAAAAAAATAAATAATTACTAAACTTTTGTTTGATTTCTAGGGCGTGTTCAGGTAAAAAAAAATTTTCGTATTTTCAGTTTTAACATCTCTATGGTCGCAAATACCACGCCAAAATTTTTAAAATTTGTTAAAACCCGCATAAAATAAGATAAAAGCCTTATTTTCGCATAATTGATTTAATACTATGAAAAATTGGACTTTTAGGCAATGGAACACCGTTTCAGGATGGGTGATTTTCGTCATTGCGTTTTTCACGTACTTGTCCACAATAGAACCCAATTTCAGTTTTTGGGATTGTGGAGAGTACATTTCTTCTGCAGTAAAGCTTGAAGTAACGCACGCTCCAGGAGCGGCTTTATTCCAGATAGTGGGTGCCGTGGCAGCCATTTTTGCATTAGGGAAAGGCGAGAATTACTCCATCGTGATCAACGCGATGTCTGCATTGTTCAGTGCGCTGACTATTTTATTTTTGTTTTGGACGATCACTCATTTTGTGAGAAGACTTTTAAACAAGGATTTTGAAGAAATTACTAAACATCAGGAAATCTCCATTTTATTTGCAGGAGCAGTTGGAGCACTTTGCTTTACATTCTCAGATACATTCTGGTTTTCTGCGGTAGAAGGTGAAGTTTACTCAATGGCTTCAATGTTTATCGCTCTTTTGGTCTGGTTGATTACGAAATGGGAAAATGAGTATCAGGCAGCAGACAGTGAAAGATGGATTATCCTTATTTTCTTCGTTTTAGGACTTTCTGTTGGGGTACACATGATGTGTATGCTGGCAACTCCTATGGTATGTCTTGTATATTACGCAAGAAACTACAAGTTTACATGGAAAAATTTCATCATCGCTAATCTGATTACGCTGGCGATTCTGATCATTGTTTTCAAAATTATTTTCCCTCTGATCATGACGATGTTCGGAAGACTGGAAATATTCTTTGTAAACGGTCTTGGACTTCCTTTCCACTCAGGAACAATTGTAGCGTTCATTCTGATGGCTGCCCTTAGCTATTTCATTATCAGATATGCCAGAAAAACAAAAAGAAATCTATATCAGACTATAGCTTTATCTGTAGTGTATATGATTATTGGTTTCTCTTGCTGGATGGTAATCCCAATCAGAGCGAATGCTAACCCGCCAATGAACCTGAATGATCCGGATACTGCAATTGGTATGCTGGATTATTACAACAGAGAGCAGTATGGTGACTGGCCTACAATCTACGGACAAAACTATACCGCGTTCCTTGATGCTAACGGAATTGAAAAAAATGAAGACGGAAGCTTTAAGACAAAGAAGACCGGTGAAATCTACGAAAAAGATGAAAAAACCGGAACGTACAGAAAAACTGGAGACCGATTCAATTATGTATTCAACAAGTCTCAGGTAAGCTTAATGCCAAGAATGTTCAACGAGGATAAAGATGTAATGGCCAACTACATTTCAATGTATGGAGCGCCTGATTTTACATTCAATTATGCGAATGAAGATGTGGCAGACAATCCCCAGGCTAAGCAGATTTTTGATGAACTGAGAGCGAAGTATGAAGATAAGTCGATTACTGCTTCTGATTATCTGAAAGTAAAACCTTACAATCTTATCAACGTACAGAAGCCTTCTTTACTTCAGAATATGGATTATTTCATTTCTTTCCAGAACGGATATTATTTTGTAAGATATCTGATGTGGAACTTTGTAGGAAGACAGAACGACCTTGAAGGAAACATGGAAAGTACGAAAGGAAACTGGATTTCCGGTATCCCTTTCATTGATAATGCTATTGTAGGAAATCAGGATAAAATGCCTGCTAAATTTAAAAATGAAAGTACAGTAACCTTCTTCTTCCTTCCATTGATTTTAGGATTGATCGGATTCTTTTTCCAGCTGAACAGGGATTTTGGAAGATTCTATGCATTACTGTCCTTATTTATTATAACCAGTGTGGGAATTGTTTTTTACACAGGAGTAAAACCTTTCGAACCTAGAGAAAGAGATTATGCAATGGTAGGTTCATTCTACGCTTTTGCGATCTGGATCGGACTGGGAGCGGGAGCTATTTTATGGTTCTTACAGTCTAAAATAAAATCTAACGGAGCTAACATCGCTTTGGGAGTTGTATTATTAGGAGTTCCTTTTATGATGGGCTTCCAGAACTATAATGTTCATGACAGAAGTAACCGTTATACAGCCTATGATTATGCTTATTCAGTTTTAAAATCATTACCGAAAGATGGCATATTGTTCGTTTACGGTGACAACGATACTTATCCGGTTTGGGCAATCCAGGAAACGGAAAGATTCAGAGATGACGTTAAGGTAGTAAACTTTACTCTTGCGTCTACACCCTGGAACCTTGATCAGGTGAAAAGAAGAACTTACAATGCAAAGGGAATTCCTAGCCAGCTTACACACGAAGATTACAGAGATGGTGTAAACGACCAGATCTATATGATGAAGAAAGATGACTGGGAAGGAGTATTCTCTATGTTGAAAGAACAGGGAGTTCCGGATACGGAGTTCAAGGATTTCAGAAAATATCTTACACAGGATTCTTTAACATTGAAAGAAGCAATCAACTTCATTAAGTTCAAATCCCCTGAAAAAGATCAGCTACTGAAAATGTACTTCGGAGAAGAGAAATATGAGAAATATAACATCCTTCCTGTAAACAAATTCATCCTTCCTGTAAATAAGGAAAATGCATTAAAAGCAGGGATCATTAATCAGGCAGACCTTCCTAATGTAGCCAATCAGATTATGATTACTTACAAAGGAAATACTCTTTATAAAAATAACCTGATCCTGATGGACCTATTGGCGAACTTCGACTGGAAACGTCCAATCAACTTTTCATCAGGAGGAATCTATGACAGTGAAAATATTTTCTATCTTAACGATTATCTTCAGTTTGACGGTTTCAGTTACAGATTAGTTCCAATTCAGACACTGCCTACACCTGATGGTGATATGGGAAGAGTAGATGCCAATTCTCTTTATAATGTGGTGAAAAATTTCAGATGGGGGAACTTTAAAGATCTGAATGCTCATTTTGACGAAACAGCTACTTCTAATATTATCAGCTACAGAATGTCAGCAAGCAGAGCTGCTTCAGCACTTGCATTAAGCGGACAGAAAGCAAAAGCAATAGAAATTCTGGATCTTGCAGCAAAAGAAATTCCTGCTGAAAAATACAATGATCCCCGTTCACTAAGCTCTATGGTATCAGGATATATTATTGCAGGACAGGAGCAGAAAGGTCTTCAGCTTGCAGAAGTGCTTAAAAAAGGAATCTTTGAAGAATACGATTATTACCAAAGCCTTTCTAAAGCTGACCAAAGCTATCTGAGAAGACAGATGAGAACAAAACCAATGGAATATTCTCTTGTAGTTTCAGCAGTTACAGATGCTTATACTAAAATTGGACAGAAAGAAAAAGCATATGCTTATCTGGTAAAATCTATAGAGCCAATTGATAAGAAGTTCAATGATTTTGTAAAAGATCTTGAGCAGATGGGCAAAGAAAAAGCGATGAAAGAATCTGAAGAAGTTCAAAAGATCACGCCATTCTATCAGTATCTATTTGATGTAATGGAACCTTTTGATTCTACTTATTCGAAAGAAAAAGAAAATCAGATTACCACTGCGATTATCAAAGCAACAAAATAAAATACTTTTAAAAACGGAACTTCGGTTCCGTTTTTTTATTATTGGGAATCCTGAATTTTAAGATTATATTTGTGGAATTAAAAATACAGAATGCCCGAAACACAAAATAGCAGGTTCCCAATCTATGCCGTCATTGTTACGGTTCTTTTTAAACTTCTTTTTTTACTGACGCACTACATTCAGGAAGATGCATTTATCACCTGGAGAGTAGCACAAAATCTTTTGGATTATGGAGTAATAGGTTTCAATGGAGATACCAAAATTTCTGCGTCCACTACACATCTGTACGTTTTTGTGTCCTACATTTTTAATCTGGTTTTTGGAAAAGAATATTTTATAGAACCTCTTTTGATCTTCAATTCAATACTGTTTACAATAGGGACATTATTTCTGTCTCATCTGGTTCTTAGAAACCCCTGGCATAAGGCTGCTTTCATATTTTTAGTCGGTATTCTGCCGCCGGCAATTAAGATTTCAATCCTTGGAATGGAATACGGAATTCTGTTTTTTCTCGAAATGGCATTGCTGTATTACGGGTTCAATAAAGGTAAGAAATGGGTGCTGACTCTTCTTCCGGTTCTGATTATGTTTACAAGAATTGATACAGTTATATTCTTAGGAATTGTATTTCTTGTCGATATATTCTGGAACAGAAAAATCAGATGGAATTATATTTTCGGAGGTATTCTGGGAGGGGTACTTACAGTCGCTTTTAACTGGTTTTATTTCGGAGAAGTGGTGAACAATACCATCACTGCAAAGAAGCTTCTGTATGAAGAGAGCTTTACTTTCCAACAGCATATCGGTTATTTTTTCAAAAGTTTTGGGAACTTCTGGGGAATGCTGAAGCTTCCGGGAGATTTCAATCCTGTGACCGTCATTGTCCTTATTTTTGAACTTCTTTGTTTCATTTACCTAATCAGACAGAGACAGAAGAGAAACTATTTTTTATGGATCATCTTTATTTTCGGATGGACAAAACAAATTCTTTTTATCTCTCAGAAAAGCCTGTTCGACTGGTATTACTGGGTGCCGCAGCTTCTGCTTTTCGTTCCGGTTCTTATCTTTGTACTGGAGCAGAAAGAGAAGAGAAACCTATGGCTGTCTATGCTTACTCTGTTTTATATCCTTCCGATGCTGGCATTCCAGACTATTCACTGCATTGCTACCGGAAATGGTGAGTGGAACTACAGAAGAACAATCGGATTATTTTTAAATAAATACGAAAAAGATAAAAACCAGTGGATTTTGCTGGAACCTGCTGGCTATGTACCTTATTTTTCCGGATTAAAAACAATTGATGAAGTAGGTCTGGTAGACAAGCAGATTCAGGAAGAGATCAAAAAAGATAAAGTTAATTACTGGATCAATACCGTAAAAGCCAGAAAACCAAAATACCTACTTTCTTATAAAAATCTTTACGAAGGAAATGATGCAGATTCTGAATACTATCAGACGCATTATAAACTGTTAAAAGAGTTCAGAGTGAAAGACCACCTGAACAGTGATAACAAAATTTTAGAGAAAATCTACCATCTGAAACCTTCCGGAACAGATTATAATTTATACATAAGAGTAGATTAAAAATAAAAATTAAAAAATCAGAGAGGTAAAATTATGATTAATCTTCAATAGTTATACCTCTCTGACACCCTCTAATGACACCTAATCCCTGAAAAAATGAAATACTGTGCTTTTCTCCGCGGCGTTAACGTAAAAGGAACCAACATGAAAATGGCTGATGTCTGCCAGGTTTTTAAAGAAGCCGGAATGGACGGGGTAACGTCTATTCTGGCCTCCGGAAATATTGTTTTTTCTTCAGATAAAAATGCCGGAGATTTAAAGTTACTGTTAGAAAAAGCAATGTCAGAGCGTTTTTCCTATGAAGCCTTTCTGTTTATAAAATCTCAGGAAGAAACAGAGGTTTTCTGGAACAGTATTCCTTTTGAAACCAATGAAGGATTTCATATTTACGCTTTCGTAGGAATTCCCGGGGTAGAAAAAGTTTTGCTGGAAGAGTTTCAGAAAGCGGCTCAGGCTGAGAATGAAAGGGCTGAAATCGTTAACGATATTTTTTACTGGAAGGTTCCAAAAGGGAATACATTAGATTCCGTGTTTGGAAAAGTTTTAGGAAAGAAAAGCCTGAAAGACCAGTTCACCAGCCGGAATATCAATACATTTGAAAGGGTTTTAAAGAAAATGAATGCCTGACGATCTATGGTTGTGAATAGCAGAAAAAGTCTCTTTTCAAACTGCGGACATGACTGCAATATTCTTCCAAAACTCACTTACCCCCTTTCGGAAGTACCTCGACCTGGTTATATAACCGTCCCGAGGGTCTTCGGAAGTCCCTCTGCCCCCTTAGGTAAGTGGCTAAAGGTACTTAGGTAAGTGCCTCGAGGCTCTTAAGAAGGGGCTCGATACCGTTGAGCAACTGGCTGGAGACCGTTATCCAAGTACCTGGAGACACTTCAGAACTCCCTAAAGCAATAATCTGTTGCTGTAATCACATCCGGAAAAGATAATTTTGGATTTATAGTAAACAGTCTAGCCCCAAACAAAGGATAAAAATCCTTCCCCAATGCCAAGTCGCTGTTGTCCAGAGTTTGAAATATAAGATCTCCGTTCTGTCTTTCTCTTTTATGACTTCCGGTTCCCGAATCTTACATCTATTCCCGTCAAATAATTTCCATTTGTGAAACTTTCTCAGTATTTTTACTGAACTTTTTAATGACAACAGTATGATTCAGTATTTAGATAATATTCAGCACAAAGATTCAAAGAACTTTTTCCTTATCGCAGGACCTTGTATTATTGAAGGTGAAGATATGGCGCTTAGAATAGCTGAAAAAGTTATAAACATTACAGACAAGTATAATATTCCTTATATTTTCAAAGGAAGCTTCAAGAAAGCCAACAGAAGCCGTGTGGATTCTTTTACCTCAATTGGTGAAGAAAAATCTCTTGAGATCCTTAAAAAAGTAGGAGAGACGTTCAATATTCCTACCACAACGGATATTCATGAAAATGAACACGCCGCACTGGCCGCACAATATGTGGATGTTTTACAAATTCCTGCTTTCCTTGTACGTCAGACCGATTTATTGGTAGCAGCTGCAAAAACAGGTAAATGTGTTACCCTGAAAAAAGGACAGTTTCTTTCTCCGGAATCCATGAAGTTTGCCGTTCAGAAAGTGACAGATTCTGATAATCAGAAGGTAGCGATCATTGAAAGAGGAAATTCTTTCGGATATACAGACCTGATTGTAGATTACAGAGGAATTCCTACGATGAGAGAATATGCTCCCGTTATTTTGGATGTTACCCATTCATTACAGCAGCCTAACCAGAGCTCAGGAGTTACAGGAGGAAGACCGGATCTTATAGAAACTGTTGCCAAAGCAGGAATTGCTGTGGGAGCAGACGGAATTTTTATTGAGACACATCCTACACCGGAAACGGCATTATCTGATGGCGCTAATATGTTAAGACTTGATTTATTAGAAGATTTGTTACAAAAATTAACAAGAATTAGAGAATCCATTTTGTAATTGTTAAAAAAACATTAATTTTAGAAATTCTAAAATATTTCTTTTGAAAAAACTAGTTTTACCGCTAAGCCTTATGGTTCCTGTACTGCTTTTCTCCCAACATAGGAAAAAGGATACAGTGACCACTAAAGTGACCGATATAGAGGAAGTTGTCTTCCAGAAAAAAACAACCGGAAGAACCAACGACCTTACCAATGTAAGAATTTCAGCAAAAGAAGCTAAAGCAGTAGCTTCTATTAATGGGGGAATTGAAGGGTTGCTAAAAACATTACCTTCCGTAAACTCCAATACTGAGCTGTCTTCCCAATACATGGTTCGTGGTGGAAACTATGATGAAAACCTTATCTACATTAATGATATTGAGATCTACAGACCTTTCCTGATCAGAAATTCTCAACAGGAGGGGATGAGTATCATTAATCCCGATATGGTTTCCAGTGTGAATTTTTCTGCCGGAGGATTTGAAGCCAAGTATGGTGATAAAATGTCTTCTGCTTTAAATATCTATTACCGTGAGCCCGAGAAATTTGAAGTTTCGGGAGAAGCAAGCTTAATTGGGGGCAGACTGACAACCGGTCTGGCTTCTAAAAATAAAAAGTTTACCGCTTTATTTTCCGGAAGATACAGAAACACTAATCTTGTTCTTAATACCTTAAAGGAAGACACGGATTTTAACCCTACCTATTGGGATTTCCAATCTTATCTTAACTATCATGTCAATGACAAATTCTCTGTATCATTCATAGGATATTATTCTAAGAATGATTACGAAATGATTCCTAAGCAGAAGAGTGTTACTTTCGGGAGTCTTCAGCAGCCTATTACCGTTAACATCGGATATGGAGGTAAGGAGAATGACCAGTATAAGAACATGATGGGTACAGTTTCTATGAACTATAAGCCTGCAGACAAATGGAAGCTTACGTTGGATGCTTTTGCCTATCAGAACAGAGAAAAAGAATATTACACCATACAGTCAGCCTATGAATTGCAGACATTTGATCCTAAGACTCAGGAGCCTGTAGCTTCTTATGACGTTGGCGGGCAGATAGAGCATGCCAGAAACGATTTATTTGTAAGAACTTACGGAACACAGTTCAGGGCTAAATTTTCTCCTAATATAAATACCGATATCGAAGTCGGCTTTAAATACGAGAAAGAAAACCTTAAAGACCTTACCAACGAATGGAAACTTGTAGACTCTGCAGGATACAGTCTTCCAAGACCGGAAATCATTGATCCGAGAACCGGAGCTACAGGAGACCTTAAGCTGGCTTATTATATTGCAGGACAAAATAATATAGAACCTACGAGGCTTTCGGCTTATGCGCAGTATTCACAGAAATTTTACTGGGGAGCCAGTAAAGTATTTGTAAATGCCGGAGTGCGTGTTGCCAACTGGAGTTTTAATAAAGAAACCATATTCTCACCAAGAGCTCAGTTTGCCATAAAACCGGACTGGGACAGTGATATGTTGTTCAAAATTTCAGGAGGTATCTACTATCAGGCTCCTTTCTACAAAGAAATCAAAGATCTTGATGGTAATTTCAACCCGAATATAAAATCACAACGCTCTATCCAGGTAATTCTAGCCAACGATTACGAGTTCCAGATGTATGACAGACCGTTTAAACTGACAACGGAACTTTATTACAAGAAAATGGATAACCTGATTCCATATTATATGGATAATGTAAGGATTCGTTATGCCGGACAGAATAATTCTAAAGGATATGCATACGGTATTGATACCAGATTGTTCGGTGAATTTGTTCCCGGAGTAGATTCTTGGTTATCTGCAAGTTATGCGAGAGTTTATGAAAACATTGATGGGAGAGGAGATATTCCGAGACCTACCGATCAGAGATTAAGATTTGCAATGTTTTATCAGGATTATATGCCGCAATTCCCTTCTATGAGGGTGAATCTTACACTGGTATATGCAATGGGACTTCCAACGGGAGCGCCTGTTATGTTTAACAGTAACGGACAGCCTGATTTTACTTCAGCATACAATTACCAGAAAACACTTCCGTCTTATAAAAGAGTGGATATCGGTTTAACAAAAGTATTTATTGATCCGAAAGAGAAGAGCAAGAGATCCGGCTTCTGGGGTAACTTCGAGGAACTGACATTAGGCGTTCAGGTATTCAACGCATTTAATATCAACAATACGGTTGCCAACCAGTGGATCACAGATTATAATTCTACATCCACTAATATGTATCCGGTTCCGGTACGTCTTACAGGACGTTTCTTTAATGTAAAACTGGAATTCAGACTGTAGAACTGCCTTTGATTTTTCAATACTATTGAATAAAATCTGCCCAGCCTCCTAAGTCTGTGAGAAATAAAAATATAGAAAAAGCTTCCGAAAAATATTCGAGAGCTTTTTTGTTTTCCGGAATTTTATAACAACAATACTAAATTTTATAACAACGGTTTCATAGATATTTCTAACTTTGTCCTGTCAATGAAAAAGATTCTTGCCATATTGTTCTCTATTTTCTACTTCGGGTTTTCTTCCGGAGCAGCTTTCAGCGTTCATTATTGTATGAAAGAATTTGTTTCTGTGAGTAAGAAAGTAGATGACATCTGCGGAAAATGCGGCGTTAAAGATAAAAAAGGATGCTGCAAAACAGAAATAAAAATAGTAAAAGTAGATGATTCCCAAAAGTCTGATTTTCTTAAAATCGATTTTTTAAGTGCAATCTCAGAAATTCCGGTGAAACATCAGTTTACGGATATTGACAAATCTTTTTCGGCTACGAAATTTACTCAGATCCAGATCAATGCACCGCCCGAATACCGCCCGGTACCGATCTACATCAATCATTGTAATTTTAGAATTTAGAATCTGTCAGTCGTTTCCGGTAGTGTAAAAATACTGCTGCAGACGATATGCACTGACGCATTTACCTATGCGTTGCCTATTTATTATTCTTTATAAAAAATTAATTCTAAAATTTAAAACAATGAAAAAGTATATCATTACAGCAGCCTTATCTCTATTCTCAATTATTTCACTTTCAGCACAGTCTAAAAAGGATGCGCAGGTTTCTAAACTGTATCAGAATTACATCGCAATCAAATCAGCGTTGGCTTCTGATGATGCTGAAAAAACTTCAAAAGCAGCAAACGAATTTATAAAAACAGCTTCAACCATTGATTATAAATTAGTCTCTGAGGGAAATCTTAATGTTCTTAGAAAAGATGCCTCTGTAATTTCTGACGCAAGAAATGTAACTGCGCAAAGAGAAACTTTTTTAAATCTTTCAGACAATATGATTGCGCTGACCAAAGAGTTCAAGGTTTCTGAGAAAACAGTCTATGTACAGTATTGCCCTATGGCAGACGGCAACTGGCTAAGTGACGAAAAGCAGATCGTCAACCCTTACTACGGGAAATCTATGCTTTCTTGCGGAAGTGTAAAGTCAGAAATTAAATAATTATTGTATTATTCTTTAAAATAATGAGTTGTATACCTCGAGTTATCATTAGCTTTAAGGTATACAGCTTCTAAAAAGTTCGAAATATTATGAAAAAACTAATAATGTTTCTGCTTCTTTTATTCTCTGTTTTTACTTTCGCACAAACTGCAAAAACGTATTATACCTGTCCTATGCACCCTGAAGTAGTCTCTCCAAAACCAGGAGACTGCCCGAAGTGTAAAATGACTCTGGTAAAGAAAACGGTGGTTATAAAGCCTAAAGCAGCCGCTCAGCCACAGGTGAAAGCTGTACCCAAAACAGAGCCCAAAATAAAACCGGCAGAGACAAAAATCAATAAAACCAAAGTTGAAAAAAAGAGTGATTTAAAAAAAGTAAAGAAGACTCAGGAGCCTAGTAAAGCTAAGATTACAAAGCCTTCAATACTTCAAAAATCACAGATTTTATTCCCATCTAATCCTCAATCCCAGGCTAAAGCTTCTTATACCTGCCCGATGCATCCGGAAGTTATTTCCTCTCAACCGGGAAACTGCCCGAAATGCGGGATGGATCTTATTGAAAAAGAAAATTATCAGCCTAAAGCTGAAGCTCAGAAAGAAGAAAAGTCTGTTTTGAAAAGAAATTCTGAAAACGGGAAAGTTACTTTTGGAGGAAAGACAGTTCGCTATGATCTGTATGTAAAAGATACCATTGTTAATTTTACAGGAAAAAACAGAAGAGCGCTCGCTATTAATGGAAAGCTTCAGGCTCCTACTTTATATTTTACGGAAGGAGATACTGCTGAAATTTACCTGCACAATATGCTTAAGGAAAACACAGGACTCCACTGGCATGGCGTCATTCTTCCAAATGAACAGGATGGCGTTCCGTATCTTACTACTAAACCTGTAAAGCCGGGCGAAACTCATCTTTATAAATTCAGAGTATCTCAAAATGGAACGTACTGGTATCATTCTCACGAAGCTCTGCAGGAGCAGATAGGAATGAACGGTATTCTGGTTTTCAAAAAAAGAGAAGGAGAGCCAAAAACCGAGTATAACGCTGAAATTCCTGTACTGTTAGGAGACTGGAGTGATGATGATCCCATGCAGATCGCCCGAAGACTTCACATGGCCAATACAGACTGGTATGCAGTGAAAAAAAATGCTGTACAGAGTTATTGGGAAGCTATCAAGTCCGGAAATTTCGGAACGAAAGCCTTAAATGAATGGAAAAGGATGGAAGCAATGGATGTAAGTGATGTATATTACGATAAATTCCTGATTAACGGGACTCCCAGCTCAGACTATTCCAATTTAAAAGCGGGCGATAAAGTGAGATTAAGAGTGGCAAATGGCGGATCGTCTACTTATTTCTGGCTGAATTACGGCGGCGGAAAAATAAAAGTGGTAGGAAATGATGGTAATGATGTAGTTCCGATAGAAGTTGACCGTTTGATAGTAGGGGTTTCAGAAACCTATGATATTGAAGTGACTATACCTGAGAATAAAAGCTTTGAGTTCCGGGCGACTTCAGAAGACAGGATAGGGCATGCTTCACTTTGGCTTGGAGCAGGTGAAAAGGTTGAAGCTCCCAATCTTCCAAGACTGATGCTTTTTGAAGGAATGAAAATGATGAACGGGATGATGGAAATGAGCGGGAATATGAAGCCGATGAACATGACAATGGGTAATCAGATGATGGATATGAACGAAGTAATGTACCCGGAATTATCTGAAAACCAAAGAAAAACTACTGCAAAGCACATCAATGAGATGATGGGAGTGAAGAGTAAAGAAGAGAAAAAAGAGGACCACTCTCAGCATTCAGGGATGGATATGAAAGAGGAGAAAACCATTAAAAGACTGTCTTACAATATTTTAAAATCTCCGGAAAAAACAATTCTTCCAACAGACAGTATCCGTGAGATAAAGTTTACTTTAGAAGGAAATATGAACCACTATCTGTGGACATTAGATAATAAAACGGTTACAGAAACGGACAAGATCATGATCAAAAAAGGGGAGATCCTTAGAATTAAAATGTATAATAACTCTATGATGCGGCACCCGATGCACCTTCATGGTCATGATTTCAGACTGATTAATTCAAAAGGGGAATATTCGCCATTGAAAAATGTGGTAGATATTATGCCCATGGAAACGGTAACGATAGAGTTTGCGGCTAATCAGGATGGTGACTGGTTTTTCCACTGTCATATCTTATATCATATGATGGCAGGAATGGGAAGAATTTTCAGTTATGAAAATTCTAAACCGAATCCACAGCTTCCGAACAGAAAACTGGCATGGAAAAACTTTATTCAGGATAATAAAATGACCAGTTCTATGGCGATGCTGGATGTAGCAAGCAATAAGATACATGCTGAAACAATGACGATGTTCGGACCAAGATGGGCGAATCTTAATGAGTTTCATTCTAACTGGAATTTTGATCATTTTGAAGGAAGCGCTAAAGTGGGAAGATTCCTAGGGAAATTCCAATGGGCACTGCCTTATGCAGGAGTCAGAGTTCAAAAAAATCATGAGATTATGGAAAGAAAGATGGCCGAAGATATGGGAATGGATTTTCATGGTAAGAAGACCTGGTTTGGACAGCAGAAAGCTTCAAAAAACAAGTTTGCATTCATTGTCGGGATGCAGTATGTATTACCTATGCTGATTACTGCTGACGCAAGTGTAGATCAAAACGGGAAAGTTCTTTTAGAGTTGAGCAGAGAAGATATTCCGCTTTCCAGAAGGCTGAGAGGAAACTTCAGTGTCAATTCAGATGGTGAATTTTCTACGGGAGTGAGATATATCGTTCAGAAATGGTTATCTCTTTCAGGAAATTATGATAACGAAATGGGATGGGGTGCTGGCCTTACTTTTACCTATTAATTAAAATCCATTATATATAAAAAGACTGTCTCATTGAGGCAGTCTTTTTTCTTAACCCAATGATTTGTAAAGAACTGTAAATAATTATAATCATCTTTGTTATTCTGTGAAAATCTGTGGTCTAAAAAAATTACAAAACATAAAGAGGATCAAAACAAAAGCCACCTCAATATTGAGATGGCTTTATTCTATTTAAATCAGATGTCTTATTTAGAAGCTTCTGCAGTTTTTTTCTTTTCTGTTGGGGTGTAGGTCACCTTTTTTATATCAACAGTCATTTCTTTCAGACGTTTTGCCACATTTTCAGGCATTTCTTTCTGATACCTTCCTCCAATGACTTCTGAAAGGAATTTTTCTGCTGCGGCATTCATAGCCATGCTGTTAACCGGTTTGCGGAATCCGTGGCCCTCATCATCAGCAAGAATATAGTCAACCTTTTTACCTTTATCACGAAGTGCAATGACAATCTGATCGGCTTCTGCCTGCTTTACCCTGGGGTCATTAGCACCCTGAACAATCAGCAATGGCTTATTGATTTTATCTACACTAAATAGGGGACTTGCATCATGCATTAGTTTCTTACCCTCCTCAGTTCTGGGGTCACCTACCATTCCGTATAGGAAAGCACGTCCGGATTCCCAATACGCAGGTACTGAATCCAGTAGGGTAAACAGGTTGCTTGGTCCTACAATATCTACTCCGGCAGCATACACATCGGGCGTGAATGCAAGACCTGCCAGTGTAGCGTATCCACCGTAGCTTCCTCCCATAATGGCAACCTTATTTTTATCAGCAATTCCCTGATCAATCAGATATTTTACTCCCCACGTGATATCATCCTGCATCAGTTTCCCCCATTGCAGGTCTCCTCCGTTCTGGAACTTTTTACCATAGCCTCCGCTTGCCCTGAAGTTAGGCTGTAATACAGCGTATCCTCTGTTTGCTAAGAATTGTACTACTGAGTTATATCCCCAATAATCTCTGGGACCTTTTGGGCCTCCGTGAACTAAAACAACTACAGGAACATTCTTTCCGGTTGACCCCACGGGTAGAGTCAGATAAGCAGGAATTTCAAGTCCATCGCTGCTTTTATAGCTGACAGGAGTCATAGGAGCCAGATACTTTTCTACTTTTTTCAGTTCTGCTCTCGGAGTATACTGGAAAATAAGCTGTTGGGTTTTAGGATCAAAGAAATGAGCTTCGGAAGCATATTTATCACCTCCTACGGAGACTAGAAATTTAGAATAATCATTCGTTGAGCTGGCAAAGCTGACCTCTCTTCCAGGGAATTTACTTTGTAAGAATTTATAGTTGGCTTCCCACGCTTTGTCTTTCCAGTAATATTCGGTTTTATCTCCGGTATAAGAAGTGGAAATGATTTTTCTGGTATTTCTGTCCATAAATAACCCTCCAAAATCTACTTTGCCTTTAGGATCGCTTTCTACTTTTGTGATTTCCTTTGTTTTTGGGTCCATCAGGAATAATGCCGACTTGTCCAGGTCTCCTTTATTAGTCACCAGGTAGAATTTAGAATTATCTTCATTCCAGCTTGTAATGTATGCATTTTCAGTTACCAGTGTCTCATAGATAGGGCTTAGCTTCTCGCCCTCTTTATAAAAGAAGGTCGTAGTTCCTTTATCGTCTGTTTTGGATAAAACTCTCAATTTTTCATCCCAGTCGAAGTCATACCCTGTAATACGATCTTTATTTTCATAGATTTTTTTCAGTTCGCCGGTAGAAATCTTCAGTGAGTATAAGTCATGCCATGCTTTATCACGGTTGTTGAGCCCTATCATCAGCTGGTCAGGATCTTTTCTGCTTATCAGATAGATCTGGACTGCCACTTCTTTGAGAGGTGTTATATTTCTTGATGCGGGAACTCCGTTGGTTGCTTTTGCCATAGGATCTACCGCAAAAACGTTCATATTTTCATCGCCATTATTGTCTTTTACATACAAGATGTATTTTCCGTCTTCTGACCAGAAATAGGCATTAATCGGACGCTTGCTGTCTGTTAATGGGCGTGCTTTTTCAAAAGGTTCATCAATCTTTTTTACCCAGATGTTCATGATTCCCCCGTATTCTTTTGTAAATGAGATCCATTTACCATCGGGACTCAGCTGTCCTCCCGAAATTTCAGGGTTTCCAAAGAATAACCCCCTGTCCAGTAATGGAGCTTCCTGCGCTTTTGCCGTATTAACTCCTATCAATAAGAGCAGTACATAAAAAATTCTTTTCATAGTATTTGTTATTTGATTGTGATGAATAGATGATTATACTTTTTTACATATTCTTTTTTATGGTGATTTTTTCAAAGCTTTACATTTCCAGTTCTATAATTTTTCTTGCCATCTTTTGATGAATGCTCTCAGGAATCATACTCATCAGGAAGTTACGCAGTGTATTTCCCCGTTCCCATTGAGAAAATTTCCCAATACTACGGCTTGTACTGACAATATAATCCACCTTTTTCCTTCTTACATTTTGAAACGCTTCAAAAACAGCATTAAAGTCCCTGTCTTTCTCCAGCAATCTTCCGATAATATAAGCATCTTCAATCGCCTGGCAGGCTCCCTGTCCCATATTCGGAGTCGTGGCGTGTGCGGCATCACCAATCAGGCACAGGTTTTCAGAATACCATGTTGGAATAGGAGTGAGGTCGGAAATGTCATTACATATCAGATTTTCTTCAACAGTGGCTTCAATAATATTTAAAATTAAAGGATCAAAATCATGATAAATATCCCGTAACTTTAAAGAGCTGTCAAAGCTATTCTCATTGATACATGCATACCAGTATACTTTTTTGTCAGAAAGTTTGACAAAGCCAAACCGTTTTCCTTTTCCCCATATTTCGAAGGCCTCCTGATGGTATTTCTCCGGCAGATCAAAATCCAGCAGGCCACGCCAGCATTTCTGGCCTGAGCTTCGGATAATTCCGGTTTTTAAAATCTGCTTTCGGATAGGGGACTTTATACCATCCGCTCCAAAAACTATTTTACTTTCAATTTGAATTTCGTTTTTAAAATCTAAGACGTAATTTTCCTTTTTCTCTATTTTTTCCAAAGAATGATCCAGCTTAATAGAATTAGGATTTAAGTTTTCAGCCAGAATCTTCTGAAGATCGGCCCTGTGGATGGCTACATTACAGGAATTGTACTGGTTTTCAAGTTCAAGTACCTCTGTTTTGGAAATAGGTTTTAAAGCTTCATTGGCTATTGTAATTCTGTGAATTTTATTTCCGGCATTCTCAATTTTTTCTTTCAATCCCAATTGGTCAAAAACCTGCATCGCATTAACGGCCATCATTATTCCGGCTCCCACAGGTTTTATTTTCGGAGCAGATTCATAGATCGTAAAATCATACTGATGCTGCTTCAGAACATTCCCTAATGTAAGTCCGCCAATTCCGGCTCCGATGATTGAAATGGTATTCATGAGATTGATTCAATGCTTGTTGATATAAAACTTATAACGCTAAAATATAGCTCTCTGATACTTTTTTAAAACCATATTTACTGAAAAAATTATGGGCTCCATGATTGTTCACACCGCTTTCCAGTAAAATGAAGCTTATGTTCCAGCCTTTAGACGCCTGAATGGCTTTCTCCAAAAGTTTGCTTCCAAGAGACTGCCCGCGTACCGACTGGTCCAACAGCATATCTTCTAAAATCGCATACTTTTTAAAAGGGCTGTTGATCACATTGAAAACCATCATTCCGACAATCTCTCCGTTCTCATTTTCTGCAATTAAAATATTCAGTTTAGAACTGCCGTCAGAATTAAAATCTGTAATGAGCTGCTCTGTTAATATCACTTCGAGATCTGGATTCCAGTGATGAGAATCTATCGCTCTTCCGGACATCATTTCGCCATGGGAAATATAGGAATCAGTTTTATGGGTGATAAAAAAGTCTACCAGTTCTTTTACACGTGCTTTATCAGTGAGCCATTTTGTAGTATATTTCATAAGTGTTTGGTTTTAAATATTTTTCTTCTCAACAGGAGGGATCATATCTCCCGGACTAATGGTGTACAGCAGAGGGGGATAAACGAAATCCAATGATCTGTTTTCCTGACCTCTCAGTTTAAAAAACTCTGATTCCTGTTCTTTGTTCGCTAATGTCAATACTTCCCCAGTTGAAAAATGAGGCTTTTCATTATTGAACTGAACAGATATTTTCGACTTTCGGAACGTAATTCCCAGCCATTTATTATCATTGGCCGCCTTTTTTGGATCAGGTGCTGTATTCAGCACAATTTTATGCTGAAATTTTCTGTTGGTTTCCACAGAAAATAAAATAACAGAGTTATGGTGCAAAATAATTTCAAATTCTTCATCTGTTAATTTATCTTTCACGACAAGTTTTCTCAACTGAAAATCTTCCAGTTCGTCCGGCTGCTCATAGCATGAGAAAAGTCCTATAAAAGAGTTACTTTCTAAATCTAAAGCCTGATCGGAATGAAAACCCATCTTGGAGTAAGTAGAATCATACACTTCAATTAACGCATTGTCAAAATACTGTACCGGTATTTCTGTATTTTCGGATAAAAGAGTTGCATTAATCTGTTCAATAAGTTTCTCATGAATTTCCGAAAACGCAGCTGCCGGAATATGATATCGGGTCGTGGTTCTTACAATTGAGATATCTTTACCTTCCACTTTTACCAGATGATTTCCAAGTCTTCCTTTTCCTGTTAACTCAAATTCAGCTGAATGGAATAAATCCATAAACATATTACGGTCTAAAGGAAGCTGTATTTTTTGAAAGTCGCTTCTATTCATTTTTTCTATTAAAATATAGGTTTCTCATAATCTCCTGAGTTCATGCTGAAATGAACTTTGCCATATTCTATCATGTTTTCAGTGCTGTTTTCTTCATAATAAGAACTTCTTAGCTCTTCACGAAGTTCCGGGGTCATCTCTTCAAGCTTAATATAATGGCCATTTTCTTTTATATAAGTCTGATTATCGGTATGCATCGCTTCCACATTAGAACAGCGGACTACATATCCCATTCTTATCGGGATTTGATTAACGCCCAAAACTGAAGGTCTGATTTCATGAGTATACAGCCTATTAGTAGAAAGGGGAATAAAAAACGCAGAATTTGGATATAAGGTAACGGTAAACTCTTTTTCCAATGAATCGTCTTCAACTGTTTTTTTCAACCTGAAATGAAGTCTTGTTAAAGCACTTGTCTGTTTATAACACCAGTCGAACCTGTCAGTAGCTGAAGGTTTTAATTGTTCTGTATTTGAACGGTCATAGAACGTACAAAACGCAATAAGCCCTTCTTTAGGCATATCTTTCGTTTTGTCGGAATGGGCTTTTATTTTGGCTTTTACTTCCTTATCAGAATCAGTTACTTTTTTTTTATTTTCATAAATCTGTACAAGAGCATGGTTCATGTCTGTGCTGTACTCAAAAGTATCCTGTACACATTCATTCAGAAGGTTGATAATATTTGTATCAATTTCACGGAAATTATCGGTAGGTCCTGTTAAATTGCTTGAACATCGTAAAAGGTTGTAGTGAAAAGCTTCTTTTCCTTCCCCGGTAATTTCTTTGGTAACTTTACTCAGGTAGATTCCTTTTCTGAAAGCCTTAACTTCTTTGTTAGACTCTGTTAATTCCTGAAAGTCGTGTTGAGATTTAATGGTATCGAAACTGTAGTCATCACCAAACAGTTTTCTGTAATAAACTCCGGCATTGCTGATAATAATGGGAACTTCTCCCAAGCTTACTGTTTTTAAAAAGTTTCCAGGATAATTATCATCATTCACCGAAAGTTCTTTTATAACGGATAAATACAGAGTGTTTTCTTCAAGGCTCTTAAGGTCTCCGCAAACATAGATTTTTTTGTTGCTTACATCAGTGTTTATATCAGAAAGTCTATCGACAACCGATCCGCAAAAGTGATCCATTAAATATTGAAGCTCCGGATTGATATCATTATCCTGCTGTAGAACAACAAGAATATTTTTGTCTCGAGTAATTTTATTTTCAGATGGTAGAGTAGTCATTGTTTTTTTTAATAAGCTATTATAAGGTATTAGTTGAATACAATTTTAGTTTTGTTACAAAAACTTATGAAATAGAATTTAGATTCTTAAACTCTTTATCCCCAGCTCCTGAACTTGTTATCTATAATTTTTGTGATTTCAATAACTTTTTTCTGAGCACTTTCATTATCCACCCTGTATTCAGTAGGTATCTTGTCGTAATTCATAATTTCATCGTAAGACAGAAATCCTTTTAAATGATATAATACTCTAAAGATAATATGGTCCATACGCCAGCAAATAGAAGGTTCCATATTTTGTAATTCCTCATTTTCTGTTATTCTGCTTTCACCACCAATCCAGATACTTCCATCAAATTTGAACGCAATATTCTTATAATCTGATTCTGATTTATCATATTCAGGATGATTAAAGAGTATTTTCCATCTTGGAATTCCTGAGAAACGCATGCTGCAAAATATAGGCTGGAATAGTTTCTTACTTGTATCTACATCAGAAATATTTTTTGGAAGTTCGGTGTAAAAATGATCAAAAACTTCAATAAGATGGCCCAGATTCGGTTTAATAAATTCAATATAACGGGCAATAACAAATCCATTTTCATTCGATTGACTGATTGAGGGAATATAGAACAGATCACCCGGTTTGGGCTTTATTAATGATTTCATTATAAAAATATTTTAATATTGATACCTATAAAAAACGGAGCCTGAAAACAGACTCCGCCTATAAAAATTTTTACGCTAAAATTATTTACCTAGGTAAGATTTCAGGATCTTGCTTCTGGTATTGTGTTTTAGTCTCTTAATTGCTTTTTCTTTGATCTGACGAACTCTCTCTCTTGTTAGATCGAAAGTCTCACCAATTTCCTCTAAAGTCATTGGGTGTTTTCCGTTCAGTCCGAAGTATAATCTTACCAAATCCGCTTCTCTTGGAGTCAGCGTATTCAATGCTCTTTCAATCTCAATTTGTAGAGATTCAAGCATCAGATCTTTATCTGGACTTGGAGATTCTCCTGAACGTAATACATCATAAAGATTAGAATCTTCACCTTCTACAAGAGGTGCATCCATAGACAGGTGTCTACCGGAGTTTTTCATAGATTCTTTAATATCTTCCTCGCTCATGTCAAGAACTTCAGCCAATTCTTCCGGAGAAGGTGGTCTTTCATTTTCCTGCTCAAGGTGAGCGTATGCTTTATTGATTTTGTTGATGGAACCAATTTTGTTCAACGGAAGCCTTACAATTCTTGACTGCTCAGCCAATGCCTGTAAAATTGATTGACGGATCCACCATACTGCATAAGAGATAAATTTGAAACCTCTAGTTTCATCGTACCTTTTTGCCGCTTTCATCAATCCTAAATTACCTTCATTGATCAAATCGGGTAAAGAAAGACCTTGATTTTGGTATTGTTTAGATACAGAAACTACGAAACGAAGGTTGGCTTTGATTAATTTCTCCAGTGCAGCTCTGTCGCCAGCACGTATTCTTTGTGCCAATTCTACTTCTTCGTCCGCAGTAATCAGTTCCACTTTACCAATTTCCTGCAAATACTTGTCTAATGAAGCAGTTTCCCTGTTGGTAACCTGCTTAGTGATTTTTAATTGTCTCATTTATTTTATCCTCAAAAAAGAGTTACTATATAATATACGTTTGAAGAGGTGAAAAGGTTACACACTATGCAATCTTTTTTGTAAAATATATAAGATAAAGGGTATTAATAATTTCCGAATACACATCAATTAATTGATAATTAAAACATTATGGTTAATTCTTTTTTTTGAAATTAAAACAGATATTAATTTCAAAAAATAGGGACATTTGGTATTTTAAACAAATTTTACCCTCTGTAATTTTAAAATTTTGAGCAAAAAAAAACGAAACCGAAGTCCCGTTTTATAATTTCTATGTTGAAATAACTTTTAACTTTCAATTAAAAAAGTTCATTCAATACTTTTGCCAGTCTCAGACCTCCGTATAGAAGCTGTCTTTCCATTGTATCATTAAACTTATATTGGTAGTCGTAAGATAATTTTGAATCGTTAGGAGTCTGTGCATAGATCTTGTTTGCGATTTTGTGAGAATCGTATAACCAGTCTTCTACTGTTCCCGATTGAATTTGCTTTACCTCTTCTTTAGATTTAATATCTAAAAGTTTAGAATACTCAGTATAGCTGTATTTTTGAGAATCAACTAATTTTCCATCCCAAACTGAGTGTAAGTTGGTTTTCTCGCCAAAGTAAGTTACATTGATTTTGTTTCCTCCCAAATCGTCAGCTCTTCCCACGTGTAAAGGCTGTGCAAGGTCTCCCATAATGTGAATAAGGAAGATCAAAGCAATTTTTCTGTCTTTTTCAGAAGTGTTTTTGTCTTTGATCTGGCTGGATAGGGTATTAACCTGTGTGTAAAGACTTGGTCCTGCCTGTGCTTTTAATTTCTCTTCAAAAGCTTTAAAGTCAGTCTGTGGGTCAATGTTTACATAGTGCCATGATGAAGCCTGTTTCCATGCTCCTGTAGTATCAGATTTAATGAAGTCTGGCCAGTTAGCCCAATAAGCAAGGCGTTCCCTGCCCATTATTTTTTTGATCTCTCTTCTTGCCTTTCCGGAAAGGTGGTTCTGTGCAATATCTGCAATTACTCTATGTCCGGTAAGTCCCCATGCATAAGAATAAAGCGAAGAGGAAATGAATGCTAAAATCAGAATTTTAGAATAAATACTTTTCATTTTAAATAACAATTTTCAGTCTGCAAAGATACGTCCCACTTTCGGAATGTGCGTTAATTATCTTGATTTTATTCTATAATATGATGTTAATAAAAATTAATCTAAATAAGATAGGGAATTGTTACTAGGTTTGGGAAGAATTTTACGAGTGTATATAGTAAAGGACGGTAAATGCAAAATAATGACTCAAAAAGCTTGAAAATTTCAATTTAGAACGTTGAACATTCCTGCTCATTACCGTATTTTCACGGAATTTAATTGATTTTTTTCCGGGTAATATTAATAAATTAGTACTTTTAGGATAAATTATTAATGAAATATTTTTTCAAACTTGCGAGATATATTATCTTTACAAGTCATAATCACAGGAAACACTATGTATGAGAATAATATTGTAGATATGCATTACAATAAGCTTCAGACAGATTATAAGGCTGAAGCAGTGGCAGTTAACCTTTTAAAATATCATCGGGCAGTAAGCAATATATTCATTGAGCGTGTCGGAGTAAACGACCGTGCTTACCTGAAGGATATTAAAAGTATTTCAAGCAGTTATCTGGGATTTGATGAAGAAGTATTTACGCTGGAAACTTACAGGGAGGGTATTTATGATTATCTTCCGGAAGGGCTGTTTCATCCACCTTCACTTGGAGCTTCCAGAAAAAATGTGGATACTGTAGTAAGGGAAATCCGGAAGCAGAAAAGGGTAGAAGAAGATGCAAGGAAGTTTTTCCGTCCTTTTGAGCTGGAAGTCTTTTTTACGGAGATCAGCGCATTGCTTAAAGAGTCGGAATATGACATTACAAGCAATACAGATTCACTGCTGGAAACGGTAAGTGAACTTTTGCCGCTGATCAAGATGCTGGATAAGCATAATGCCTATATTTTCATGCATATTCTGCCGTTTTTTCATCAGATCAGAGGAGATAAAAAATGGTTTGAAAGATGTATGACCGCCTTTCTTCAGGTACCGGTAGAGGTTAGTTTTTCGCCCAATATTATTGATGGGATAGAGAAAAATGATGATTCTATGCTGTTGGGAAACTCACGATTAGGGGTCACTTATATTCCAAGTGGCAGGCATATGGACGGGCAGCGGAACTGGGTAGTCAATATAGGCCCCATTCCTTATGAGGAAATGAAAAGATACATCCCGGGAAGTCCGTTCAGAAAAGTTCTTCAGACGCTGTACGACTATTTTCTTCCGGTAACAGTGGATGTGGAAGAGAATTTTGTTACAGAAAAGGAGGAATATTCTTTCAGTCTTGAAGATGATGAAAGAAATGCCAGCCGCCTTGGATACTCTACGTTCCTCTAATTTATTTTATTATATTTACAATTACCAACAAAGTATAAATTCGAAAAGAAACAAATGGAAATCTCTTCAGTAAAAGGTATTTTTTTAAGGTATATCCTAATGCCTTTAATCGCAATTATTATGATGGTTATACTGGGTGTAATCAGGAGAAATAAACCTGCGATAAAAATTAAAGTAATTATTGTATACGTCCTTCTATGCAGTTTATGCCTGGCTATTCCCGGAGTTTTTGGATTTGCCGGAAACCTGTTTAATCCGTACTGGTATCTTATAGCACAGGTTATCTACCTTATTTTCGGGATTATTCATGTTAACTTACTACACAGGTATTTCAAAAAACATATTGAATCTCTGGCCATGAGTATTCTGTTTGAATCTATATTGTCACTTACATGTATTGCTCTGGGCGGATTTCTTTTTACCCTGATCTTTAACTGGATGAGCAGAGGAACAGGATATGCGGTAATGGCTGCAACAAGTATGCTGATTTTTGTGGTTCCAATGGTATTTTATTACTGTTATATCCAGTTTATCAGTATTCCTTTTGATATCTATAAAACCTGGAGATATTCTCCTGATCAGAAACTTCCTGATTTTGAGGGAGCAGATTTTGACAGATTAATGGTTTTGAATGTAGAGTTGAGCAAAAAATTAGAAGATACCAACCGATTCAGAATTAAAGCAAAAACACTTCCTACCGGAGTTAATTTTGGAGACTGGTTCTACAGAGTAGTAGATGATTACAATCACAAAAATCCCGGTTCTGTTATTCATCTTTCAGACGATAGTAATGAGCCGTATTACTGGATATTTTACACTAAAAAATCGTTTTTTAGTTTTAGAAAATATATAGATTTCGACCAGGATATTACTACAAACAACATTTCTGAAAATGAAGTGGTGATCTGTAAGAGAGTCATTCAGCATGAAGAGGAGGGAGTCGCAAGAAAATCATAACCACAAAAATTTAAAAAGTATTTAACATGATACAGCCTATTAAACATTTTGCAATCAATTGGGTAGATGGGATGAAGGTTTCCCAGAGACACCTTAATGATCAGGATAACTTCTTAATTGACACTATAAGAGACTCCAATTCCATTGGAATCACTAACTATAATTATGGGCTTCTGCCTATCTCCAATGAATTTACGGACCGTACTATTTTTGATGTTCACAACACGGCCACCAATGATGTGCAGCTGGTGATAAAGCGTTGCAGCGCTGTTACCATGGCGGGTTATCGAATTGAGCTGACAGACAGAAGGGTCAGTGTAAAATCGCTGGCAAAATCCATGAATGAAGAGCAGGCAGACGGAGAATACTATATCCTGATTTCTGTAAATCCTTTTGACAAAGTACCTTTTGGGGATATTGATCCGGAAGAAATTCCACCACGCCATCCAAGCGCACAGCCAAACCACCATATTGAATTACTTCCCGTAACTTCGCTGAACAGCAGCTATTCCGGAGGGAATTATCTGATTATAGGAAAAGTTGATTTAAAAGGGAATATTGCTCAGGTAGATTCCAATTTTATTCCGCCTTGTACATCTGTTCAGAGTCATCCGGCTTTGGTAGACTATTACAGCAGCTTTGCAAAGTCTATCGGGAACCTTCAGCAGTACGCTTTTAAAATCATTCAGAAAACATCTCATAAAAATCAAAATACTGCCTTGGCACAAAATGTAAAGTTTCTGTGCAGCACAATGGTGAATACCTTTGGTGATATGTATTTTCAGTTTAGAAATATTACCCCTTGGCAGCCTCCTGTATTTTTGATTGAATCTTTTGCAAGACTGGCGCTTCACCTATATAACGCAACGCAGCTTCTTGTTCCTGCTGAACTGGAAGAAATGCTGAACTACAGTTTAGAGTGGAGTGAGATTGCTCCTCATACGTTACTGAACCAGCTTTCTATTGTAGCAGAAACCAATTATGATCATCATAATTGTGGTGAGCCTTTGCTTTATACTCAACAGATGCTGAGAAGTTTGGAAACTATTTTTTCTAAGCTGAGCGAGCTTGATTATATTGGTCAGAGAAAAGAGAATATCATTGTTAATGAGCAGGAAGTTTCTACCAACACAAACCCAAAAAGAGGTTGGAGTGTTTTAGATTAAAATAACTTATTTAATATAATTCCCGGATGAAAATTCGGGAATTTTTTTATTACCAGCGAAAAAAATAAAAGTAAATTTACGTTTTACAGACTTATAATAAATGGATTTAAATGCAATAAGAAAGGACACACCAGGATGTTCAGATAAAATATTTTTAAATAGTGCCGGTTCATCATTAATGTCTATGATTGTGGTGGATACTGTTGTGAACTACTTATATGAGGAACAGCAGTTCGGAGGCTATGAAACAATTAATAGAAATTCTGCCCTAATCAATGAGTTTTATAAAGAAGCTGCAAAATTGATTAATACCCAACCAGATAATATAGCCTTTGTAGCAAGCTCTACAGATGGCTATGCAAAGGCCTTATCCAGTATTTCTTTTAAAAAAGGTGACTGTATCATTACGACCAATGATGATTATGTATCCAATCAGATTGCTTTTATTTCCTTGCAGAAGAGATACCATATTGATATCGTGAGAGTGGCTAATCTCCCGGATCATGAACTGGATCTGGAAGATTTTGAAAGGCTGATTAAAAAACATCAGCCTAAATTAGTTGCAGTCACTCATATTCCCACCAATTCCGGGCTCATTCAAAACGTAGAGGGGGTAGGAAAGCTTTGTAAACAATACGATATCCTTTACCTTGTAGATGCCTGCCAGTCAGTAGGCCAGTGTGTTGTGGATATAGAGAAAATTGGCTGTGATTTTTTAACCGCTACAGGGCGGAAATTTATGAGAGGCCCCAGAGGAACAGGTCTTTTATATGTTTCGGATAGGGTCTTACATACTGAAATGGCTCCCTTATTTTTAGATAATGAAGGAGCAAAATGGACCGCTTTTGAGGAATATCAGCTGAGCAGGACGGCAAAAAGATTTGAACACTTCGAAAGATCCAGTGCTTCACTGCTTGGTCTAAAAGAAGCTTTAAAATACGCCAACACTCTGGGAATGAATAATATTGAAAGATATAACCGGGAGTTATCAGGAAAACTGAGAGTAAATCTTCAGAATATGGGTTTCAGGGTATTGGACAAAGGGAATAATCTAAGCAGTATTATTACTTTTTGCCAGCAGGATGGCAATACTGAAACCATTCAGAAAGTACTGCGTGAAAACAATGTATTCTTTACTGTAAGCAATAAAAATAACGCGTTAATTGATTTTACATTTAAGAATGTGGATCATGCCATCCGGTTATCTCCTCATTATTTCAACACCTTAGAAGAAATAGAAAGAGTATCCCAACTTTTGGCGCAATAAATAACAAAGCCCTGGTAGATTAGATACCAGGGCTTTTATTATGTAAATTTTGTCTCTATTTTTTATCCAGAAGTTTCTGTGTATGTTCTACGTGGCCGCCTCCTTTCCATTCGTCATGTCCCGGAATAATAAGGGTTGCCTGTGAATATTTGGATTTCAGTTTTGCCATAGTCTGTGGCCATGCAGCAACATTGGCTTCTCCGGTATATCCCAGATCTGTTGCCGTTCTGCTTTTTACAAGACATCCGCCATCCAGGATGTTATATTTTGGGAACCATACCACTACATTATCTGCTGTGTGTCCTTCCCCCAGAAAATCAACAATAAATTCTTCTCCACCTATACGGTACGTTTTTCCTGTTTTTATAATTTCTGTAGAAGTAGCTTTTCCTTCTTTCTTCAGCAGCTCATTGGTCTTTGCCGTTGCATAGGTTTTAATTCCTTTATTGTTATAAAAGCTTAGATCTCCGGCTCTGTCAGAATGGGAATGCGTAGCAAATACAGCAATGACAGGTAGATTGTGGCGTTTTTTAATAGTATCCATCAGACTTTGATACTGTGTTTTCTGCCATGGAACATCAAATAATACAACGCCTTTTTTGGTAATAAGATACACTGCATTGGTGGAATATTCTTTGCCTCCGAAAACACCAAATGTTTTATAAATATAAAAATTGGGTTTGATCTGCGGTTCAATGACAAAGTCTCTTACCTGCGCGCTGGCAAAAGGGCTTAGCAGCATCGAAATAATAAAAAACGGAATGCTTTTTTTCATAATTTTTTTAAGATAGTAATTAAAATTCTAGTGTTGGTTAAAAAGAATATTCTAAACAGAAGATTTTACAAACCTACTTAAAAATAAATTTTCAGGTATTTCAGGAAAGGAAGTTTAACCGTTTTTTAACAGTTATACATGTAGAGACACAATCTTTTTTAATAGTAAACCTCACAGGTTTAGAATCTGTGAGGTTTATTTGTAATGGTTAAAACTACTTCTTAACCAATATTTTCTCAGTTGCTTTCTTACTTAAAATTTCTGTCTTACCATCGATTTCTATAGCCATCGATTTATCAAAGCTCTCAACCTTAAGGACTTTTACTTTCGTGTTAAGGAGAAGCTTTCTATCGTTCAGATAATTTAAAAAGGCATCATCAGAAAGAGTTACTGAAGCGAAGACTACATCTTCACCAGGTTCACAGCTGCTCAGTTTCTGAAGGTCCTGGGAAATAATATTTCCGTCTTTATCAGGAATAGGTTCGCCGTGTGGATCAAATTTAGGATAGTCCAAAATTTCATCCATTTTGTCGAAAAAAACCTGAGAATGTACATGCTCCAGCTGTTCTGCAATTTCATGGACATTTTCCCAGCCAAAATTCATTTTCTTAACCAGAAACATTTCGGTTAATCGGTGTTTACGGACTACCAATGCAGCTTCCCTTCTCCCATTTTCTGTAACGATTAAGGGTTTGTAGGTTTCATAGATGACCCACTTTTTGTCTGCAAACTTCTTCATCATATTATTAACACTCGGCATTTTTACATTCAAAAATTTGCTGAGTTCGTTAATCGTAACCTTTCCTTCATTGTCAACTAAGTGAAACAAAGCTTTCAGGTAATTTTCTTCTGTTAGGGTTGTTCTCAAAATGTTAGATGATTTTCACTACAAATCTAACAAAATAAAATTGAAATTTTGCTCTTGTTATTTTAACTTTTTTTAATTTTACAGTATGAAATTTTCATTCAAAAACGACTATTCAGAGGGCTGTCACCCGAATATTCTACAAGCACTTACAAAGACTAATTTTGAACAGCAGGCCGGATATGGAGAGGATAAATATTCTTTGCAGGCAAAAACACTGATCAAAGAGAAAATTAAAAAGCCTGATTCTGAAGTTTATCTGGTATCTGGAGGAACACAGGCAAATCTGATTGTGATATCTGCAATTTTAAGACCTTACCAATGTGTAATATCTGCAGCACCAGGGCATATTTTAAATAATGAAACTGGGGCCATTGAAGCCACCGGACATAAGGTATTAAGTATAGAAACTGAAGATGGAAAGCTAAGACCGGAACATATCCTTCCTGTTTTGGAGGGCCATAGCAATGTTCCGCATCAGGTAATGCCAAAAATGGTGTATATCTCCAATTCTACAGAACTGGGTACCATCTACCTAGCAGAAGAGCTTGAAGATCTGTCTGATTTTTGCAAACAGCATCAATTGTATCTGTTTATGGACGGGGCGAGATTGGGACACGGGCTGACGGCAGAAACAAGCGATCTTACTATTGAAAAAGTGGCTGAACTCACAGATATATTCTACCTGGGAGGTACTAAAAACGGAGCTTTAATAGGAGAGGCTATTGTGATTAACAATCCATCTCTTCAGGAATATTTTGCCTTTAATATCAAACAGAAAGGAGCTTTACTTGCCAAAGGAAGGCTTCTGGGGATTCAATTCCTTGAGCTGATGAAAGACGATCTGTATTTTGATCTGGCAAAACACGCCAACCAGCAGGCTATGAAAATGAAAAAAGCAATGCAGGGAAAAGGTGTGAAGTTTCTTTCAGATACTTATACTAACCAGATTTTCCCAATTTTAAGCAATGGTCTTATCCAAATTTTATCAGAATATTTTGATTTTTTTGTCTGGAAAAAGATTGATGAAAACTTTTCAGCAATTCGTCTTATTACTTCCTGGAGTACGGGCGATGAAGCGGTAACCCGTTTTATTGAAGTCATTGAAAGAGAATTGTAATTATTCTAAATATACCACATCTTTATCCAAATTCTATGGAACCTGTTTTCCCGACGATTTATTCAACACTTTGCTCTACTGCGTTATCATCACTGATTACGGAAAAGTATGGACTGGAAAATGTTCAGTGCCATTTTTTAGTTCGTGGAGTAGGTGATACCTACCGTGTGGAGTGTTCAGAAGCCTGTTTTATACTTAGGGTTTATCGTTCTTCCCACCGGAGCTTATCACAGATAGAGGAAGAAGTAGGCTTGCTGCTGGCATTGAAAGAAGCACAGGTGTCTGTATCTTATCCCATTGCTGATGCTTACGGGCAGACTATTCTGAAGATCAATGCTCCGGAAGGGGAAAGGCATGCTGTATTATTCTCTTACGCTCCAGGGCAGTCATCCGGGCAATTGAATACAAAACAGCTTCGTGCATTAGGAAATGAAATGGCCCGTTTTCATAATGTATCATCATCTATCCAATTAGGAAATACAAGATGGAATTTTGATCTGGAAACCACTTTATTTCAACCATTGAAAAAGCTGGAGTTTGTTTTTTCGGAAAATCAGGAAGATTATTTTTGGCTGCAGAAGAAGATTGATCAGCTAAAAGATAAATTCTCACAGATTGATACTTCTTCATTTTCAAAAGGATATTGTCATTTTGACTTTTTGCCTAAAAATTTTCATTTTGAAAATGATTCAGTTACACTTTTCGATTTTGATTTTATGGGGTATGGCTGGCTGGTGAATGATATAATGACCTTTTGGCAGCATCTGGCCTTACATGCATTTGTGGGTAAGATGACGCCTGAAGAAGTACAGGATGCTTACCACACTTTTTTAGGCGGCTATCGGGAACACCGCTTTATCAGTGATCAGGAACTTGCTGTGGTCCCTTACCTGACTTTCGGATTTTGGCTTTTTTATATGAATTTTCATACCACACATGATCAGTTTTACGCATTTAGCCAAACTTCACAGCTTAAAGCATACATTGGGATTCTAAAGAATGTAGCAGAGAAATATTGGGACAAGGAAGATAAACTATAAAAATATAACAGCTGTTCCCCCTATGAGGAACAGCTGTTATACTATACTTTAATATCCGAAGAATATTATTTCAAAGCTTTGGCTACAACTTTACAGTCTGCCGTATTCATCTTCTGTCCGTCTTTGTAACTGATTTTTTTCTCGTCAGCATATTTAGACAATCCATCTTCCTCTTTATGGTCACCAATTCCTTCTGTTAAACTATTATTCTGTTGAAGGAAGTAGATATCTCTTTTGCTCTTCTTGCCTTCAGAGGTAAACTCATAAGTCAGTTTCAGGGTATCTCCGGATTTGAAACCCGTCACATCACCTTTAGAGCTGTCTTTTTCGCTGTTTTTATAAGCTAGTTTCCCGATAATAGTTCCTAAATTATCATCGATAGAAGCAAAAACACTGTCTTTTCCTGTTGCCCCTATATAACAATATGATTTGGGTCCCAGCGTGTCTACCACAGGTTCTGCCACTGCAATAGTGTCTTTTTCAATTTTCGGAGCCGTAGTTTCAGTTTTTTTGTTGCAATTGATCATCAATACTGAAATAGCACCCAGTAAAATTAATTTCTTCATATCCTTAGTTATTTAAAATCAAATTTTGAAGCGCTAAATTAGCAATACTATTTATATATTAAAGAATATTCCGGATAAATAAAAGTAATTTCCTGAAGTTTAAAAAGAGCAGTACAACGAATTGGGCACGAAAAATGATTGATATTACTTTATTATTAATTCATTCATTATGAAAGAAGCTTTCAAGGCGTTAAAACTGGGGTTGTTATTTTTTGGATTTTATTTTTCAATGGGTCAGGCTCCTCAAAATTATATTTATACATCATCCGGTGATCTGCGGAATATTGAAAAAATGATTGCCAGAAAAGATATCGGTGGCGTACAGATCGTTTACAACTGGAGATCGTTGGAAACCTCAAAAGATATTTATGATTTTTCGGGAATTGAAAACGATTTAAAATATCTAACTTCATTAGAAAGAAAACTCTTCATTCAGCTTCAGGACAGATTTTTTGAACCGGAAGCCAGATATGTTCCCGATTATATTTTAAATGAAAAAGAATACACCGGCGGGCTGGTTCCTCAATATGATAATCCGGGCGAAAATAAACCCATCGGAAACGGCTGGGTAACACAGCAGTGGAATCCTGCAGTGCAGAAAAGATATCAGAAACTGATTGCTGAACTGGCTAAGAAATTTGACGGAAAGATAGAGGGAATTAACCTTCCGGAAACCGCCATCGATATTGATGTGAAAAAAGATAAAACAGGTTTCAGCTGTGACCGGTATTTTCAGGCAGAACTGGATAATCTGAAATTTGCAAGAGCTGCTTTCAAAAAATCTTACGTTTTGCAATATGTCAATTTTTTCCCGTGTGAATGGGAAAATGATCATCAGTATATGTCGAGGTTATTTGAATTTGCTGCAAAAAATAATATAGGATTGGGAGGACCGGATATTGTTCCGAATAAAAATGCCCAAATGAAAAATTCCTATCCATTTTTCAATCAATATAAAGGAAAATTGCCTTTAGTGGCGATGGCAGTTCAGGAACCTACGCTGACTTATAAAAATCCAAAAACCAGGAAACCTTTTACCAAAGAAGAATTTGTAGAGTATGCCGAACATTATTTGGATGTGAATATTATATTCTGGAGCATAGAAACTCCGTGGTTAAAAGGTTCTGACTTTTGATATAATATTAGGCAAACATAAAAGGCCACAAAAGTTTTATAACCTTTAAGCTTTTTTTAGTTTAAAGTGTTGCGCATATAAAGTATACTTAAGTTCTTAAAAAGACTATTATTTATTCCTCCGGAACTCTCATATTCTCACACCTTTAGACTTCCTCTAAACCCTCTCGCCGCATAATAAGAATCTGCTCCATTATGGTACATGAAAACAGTATTGTAACGGCGGTCACAGAAAATAGCACCTCCCAGTTCGCGGATTTGCTTAGGTGTTTGTACCCAGCTTGAGGTTTTAAGATCAAATTTCCCCAATTCCTGAAGGTCACGGTATTGCTCTTCGGTTAGAAGTTCAATACCCATTTCAGCAGCTTTATCGATGACGTTGCTTTCCGGTTTATTGGCTTTTCGGGAATTCCAGGCTTGATGATCATAGCAGAGGCTTCTGCGTTTCGGGCTTTCCGGAGAACAGTCGAAGAAGATGTATTCGTCTGTTTTTTTATCGTAGTGTATTACATCGGGTTCGCCTTCCGTTTCTTCCATTTCGTTCAGCGACCATAGTTTTTCGGGTGCTGCTTCCAGTTTTGGTTGGATCTTTTCCCAGCTGAGGTTTTTATGGCGGCTCATATTCTTCTCAAAGCGGGTTTTAAGTACTTTTAAAAAAATTTCGCTTTGTTCAGGAGTTAATGCTTTCTTTTTCATATTAAATTCTGTTTTATAGTTTGTTGTATTGTGTTGTTGGAAATGGCAAAGGCGCAATTTTCGCCAATGAGGGTTTGTTTATGGGCAAGGATTTTATCTTCGATAAAATTTCTGACTCTTTATCTTTAAAATTATTCTGAAATTATTTTATTGGGTTTAAATGTTTTATTGAAACGGAAGGTTTTGTGATTTTATTAAACCTTTAAATAACTTTTAATATTCAAATTATTAATCAATAATAGTGATTTTTCTATCTGCAGGTCTGAAATACCAGGAAATAAGAACCAGCACAAATAATAATACTGCGGGAAAAGTTCTTCCTGCTGGGTCACTCACAATCAGATGGGAAATTACAGCTCCTGACATGACGAAGAAAAAGCCGGCATATGCCCATTCTTTTAATAAAAGACGTTTCGGGATCAATATGGCAATAACGCCCAGGATTTTCCAGACTCCAATGATGGTCATCAGATAAGAAGGATAGCCGAGATTGGTAAAATTGAGCAATTCATCTTTACTTTTCATCAGTTGGACAATGGCGGTGGAAACCATTCCCAGAGCCATCCATAGGGTAAATATCCAGTAAATAATCTTTGTTCTTTTTTGTGATTGTTGAGGGGTGTTCATGATCTGTTTTTTTTATAGTTAGTCGTTTAATCCTATTCCGTCCATTATTTGTGGAATGCATTTTTCAATGCGGGCTTCACGGGTTTTAGACTGCTTGGCAGATGAAAAGTGAAGTAGGTAGGCTCTCTGTCTTCCCGGCGTTAAAGCTTTGAAAGCTTTTTCTAATGAAGGATTCTGATCCAGTTTACTTTGAAACTCTTCAGCTATTTCAAATTCTTTTGTTTTCTTCATTTCAACTTTAGCGCCTGATTCTTCAATTTCAACGGCTTGAAACATATAAGAGCGAAGAACTTCCTCCAGATCATTGATTTGCTCTACATCAGTAAAACGAACCTGTCTTGCAGCCTGTACATTTTCAGATTGCTGAATCAAAATCTGATCAGGATCTTTCATCAAAGCTCCTTTAAAGAAGAGAATTGCACAATATTCTTTAAAACCGTGGATCAGGAAAATATTTTTCCCTTCATAGGTATAGCAGGGACATCCCCATTTTAAATCTTCTGCAAGCTCAGTGCTTAAGGCAATTGTTCTTAATTTTTCAAACTCTTTTTGCCATTGCTTGGCATCATTAAAGAAAAAATTAACTTTTGGATTCATGTGTTTTATGTTTGAGGGTTTCTTGAGTATTAGGGTATTAGAGTGGGAGAGTATTGTGTTTTTGGATGAGATTATCTCTATAATTGACAACCTGAAACCTACTATCTGCTACCTACTATTTCCTGTAAACGATTATGTGCCATATTAATACCCTTTGCAAAAGGCATTTTCAGATGTTGGTCTCTGAAATCTACCGATTTATATACAGTTTGAATGGTAATTTTACTCGTTGTATCTGTTAGCTTTTCAAATTCTAAAAACTCGATCTGAACCGGAAAAGGTGTATTTTCCATTTGAAAAGTTCTTATGATTTTCTCATTCTGAACAATATCATGAATGGTTCCGTTGGCACTGAAAACTACACCGCCTTGAGGATTTAAGGTTTCGAAACGGTAACTTCCGTGTTGTTTGTTTTCGAATTTGGTGACTTTGGTTCCCATCCATTGCTCGAAAAGTTCAGCTTCTGTATAGGCTTTGAAAAGGAGTTCTATGGGAAGATCAAATTCTCTGGTAATGAAAATTTCCTGTTTGCCGTCTTCAGCTTGGATTTTTGTTTTGAGTTCCATGATTTTTGGTGTTTGAGGGTTTCTTGGGTGAGAGGGTTGGAGAGTATGAGAGTGAGAGAAAATTGATACTATTTGAAGTCTATTATCTATTCGTCTCTCATCTTTTATCTCTTTTTATCCTTTTTTCAAGTTCTGATACGCTTTCATCACACTTTCCAGCTTGTTGAACTTTTCGTCCCACATTTTGCGGAATGGCTCTATAAAATCGGCTATTTCTTTCATTTTATTGGGATTGAGGTGATAGATAACTTCTCTGCCATTTTGTTCAGATCTCAGCAGTTCACATTCGGTGAGGATCTGGAGATGCTTTGAAACGGTAGGTCTTGCCGTATCAAAGTTGGAGGCTATAGCTCCCGCTGTCATCGACTGTGCCGCCACCAACATCAATATAGATCGTCTCGTAGGATCTGCAATTGCCTGAAAAACATCTCTCCTTAAATTCATCGTGTAGTTATTTGACTACAAATATATGTGTAGTTATTTAGCTACGCAAATATTTTATGTAAAATTTTTGATTTTAATAAAAAAAGCTCAAAAATGTAGGGAAATACATTTTTGAGCTCTGTAATTTTAAATTTTGAATAAAGAAGTAGGCTTACGATCTTACTTCCAGATCTTCAACTATATGGATGGCTTCCTCCAGATAGAGATCTTTTTTCAGGTTTTTAACCCATACTTCCGATTTATTTTTGAATATCTGCGAAAAAATTAATCATGCAGGTGCTTCTTTCCAATCCCTATCGGAGTCTTGGGCTGATTCCTCCAGTCCCGGAGGAAAAATGATTTTGACCATATTTGCAGGAATAGCAGAGTTTGAAAGAGAACTGATTATTGAAAGAACTTCAGCAGGCAGAAAGCTTGCACAGAAAAATGGAGTTGAATTTGGAAGACCCAGTAAATTTAGTCCGGAACAGATAGATGCTGTTAAAACCCTTATTAATAGCGGAAGTCCTGTTAAGCAGGTAGCTGAAACATTTAAAGTCCATTCTGCTACAATTTATAGAATTCTCCAGAAATTAGATAGAAATAACATTGAAGCTTAAAAAAGAATGACATAAAAAATATCCCGGATTTTGAATCCGGGAATATAATTTATTGTTTTAATAAGTTTATTGTTTTTTTAGTAGGCATGGTCGTTTGGAAATTGCTGCAATCCTTTTGTACTATATCCATAGCTGGCAAAAAATAAATTGACATTTGATCAGGTGTTTCTGGCTTTATTCGTAAATATAGATTTCCATAGTCTATGCATCCTGATTTTTCACCTGAAAAGGTGACTAAATATGCTTTAAGATCTGGTTGAAAATAAATTCCCCAATTTGCGTCATTATCTGACTTACTGAAATTATCAAATTCTACAGTACTATTCTGATCAATTATTTTAACTCGTCCTATCAACATATCCCATTTAACATCTGTATATTCACTTTGGAAATTTTCTTTTTTTATAAAATTAAATTCATAATTTTTCCCTTCTAAAGATCCCTTCCAGGTTCCTACATATTTATTAAGCAGATTATTTACATCTTTTACATAATTGTAGTTTTCTGGGCAAACTGTTGGATTAAAACGGCATTGCGACATTAATTCGAGGGATACCATTTGTGCATTGAATATTCCTGAATATGCCATTATCATGATAAAAAGTATTTTTTTCATATTATTTAATTTTAATTATTAAGGACAATCTGATTCTTTTGTTTTACCGTCAGGTCCTAATTTTATTTCAGTCGTTTTTCCCATCTGTTGTATTCTGTATAAATTTACACCCTCAATTCCCATATTATCTTTTAAGAATTTTAAAAAATCTGATGCTAAATTTTTAGAGTTTTCCATTTGTTTTATATATGGATCTGAAAAAGTTTTCATTTGGTCATCGGTAAAAGTTTTAACTTGACCTGCTGTTCCTGTAAACCTTATCTGATAAATAGAGTTAGTGCTTACCATTACTGCATAAACATCATTTAACGGCCTTCCTGCTGCCTGGGCATTAGCAAGCATATCCATAAAATAATCAACATCGGCAGGAGAAAACATTTTTATTCCGGTTCTAGTAATTTCATTTCCAGCATCATCAAAATAGGTAGTATTATCAACATGGGTATGCATATAACCACTAACGTCTTTATAAACAGTAGCATCAGGAAGTGAAAGGGAGTTCGAGCCTTCGTTAGTGGAAGCTTTACTATGATAAGTAAATTCTCCATTTGCTTTCTGAGAATAGCCTGTTTCTTTTTTCTCTCCCGTTTTTCCTTTAAGGTCACTGATATTCTGATTATAAGCAGCTGTACCTTTTTGCCCTTTTATTTTACTGCAAGGATCATTCCCTGGAGGATTATTAGGAATAATTATTACCCCCGGAATAGGAATCGTTGGGTTATCCGGCGGGAATGGATTGGTTGGACCACTGCCTCCAGGATTAGGAATAACAACAGGCCCTGTATCAATTGGATTTCCTGGAGTCCCAATAATTAGCCCACCATTCCTGTCATGACAGGCTCTACATGCTGGAGCATCAGCAGATCCTGAACCACTTTTAGCTACTTCGTCTATCATTTCTCCTCTTACGATCTGCTTTTCATAACGCATTGAGCCTTCCAGGGATGTATAAGAAACTTTTCCGGTCATTTTTCCCATAATTTCATGAGCAGTCAGATTGTAATCTGAAGGAGTAAAATCAGAATTTGACTCAAATTTCCATAAATGCCCGGAAACTTTACCATTATCTATTCTGAAAGTAAGCTCTTCAATAAGCCTGTTTCCTTCATTTTTGACCGGTACTGTAATAAGAACAACGGTCCCTTCATGTTTGTACTCTCTTACTTTTTCCCATTCAATAAGCTTTCCAGCAACCATATCTTTTCCTCTCATGTATTCATTTTTGATATAGAATACCGGATCCTGCTGAACATTGGTGATCTCAGTTTCCAGGGACTCATGTATACAGGAGTGGAGAGAAGAAAGGAAGAGAAAGCTTCCAGCTATAAGAGCTGTAAAATAATTTTTCTTCATTTTTTATAAATGTGTTTTTTTAATGCGCCAAAACATGACATATTAAAAATTTTCGAGGGCAAAAATATAAAATTAATTCTATATATGGTGAGAATTTAATATTAAAAAGATTAGTTTATTTTTCGTGACTGAATCCAATTCATTTATAAAACCTATCAGATGGTTAATACTTATAGATTTTATCCTTAACCCGGTTTTTTTTTACTTTTCGTGAGCTGACCCCTAATTAGAGAAAAAAAGTATTGAAGCCCAAAAAATAAAAATTGGTAAAAAAATATCCCGGATTCAAAATCCGGGATTATAATTTATTCGAAGAGAATACCTCGAGGTAATTTATTGTTTTGTTAAATTAATTTTTACACTCGTTGGTATTGTCGTTTGAAAATTAGTACAATCCTGTTTTACTATATCATTATCCGGTACAAAAGAAATTGTCATATTGTTTGGTGTTTCAGGTTTTATCCGTAAATTAAGATATCCGTAATCAATACATCCTACTTTAGCCCCTGAAAATATTGTTAGGTATACGGTCAAATCTTTATAAAAGTTATCACCTAGATTAGCTTCGCTATCTGGTTTATTAAAATTATCGTATTCCACTATCCCATTCTGGTCTGTAATTTTAACTCTTCCTATTAATCTATCCCATCTAATACCTGAAGATCCACGTTCAACATTTTCTTTTTTAATAAAATTAAATTCATAATTCTTACCATCAAATGTTCCCTTCCATGTTCCAACGTATTTGTTTAAAAGATTATTAAAATCTTTAACATATTCAACATTTTCAACACAAACTGATGGATCAGCTCTACATTGCGCCATAAATTCCAAAGATACTGTCTGGGCATTTATTACTTTCGACAGTGTAATTATTATAATAAAAAGTATTTTTTTCATTGTATTCAAGCTTATTAAGAGCAGCAAAAAAATCATTTTTAAAATTGATGTTGTTGCTAATATTACTTAAGTTATATTGTAAAGCTTCATAATCATTGTTACCCTCCCAAATTTCTGGAAGTGGTTGTATATAGAATTCATCATTTTCAAAGCCATCTTCCCAATGTGGTTTATTTCTGATTTTTTCTATTGCATTTTGCCAATAATCATCTATAAAGTTACCATAGCTTGTCGGCATTCCATGAGCAAGGTCAAAACCATTCCCAATTAATATTATACGATTTATAGTTATTAGTTTCTGTAAAAGAGTTTTTTGTTATCTTTTCTCAATCAACCTCTCCAACTTCTCAATCATCTCCTTCTGCTGCTCCAGCATACGCTCATAAAGCTCTACCATTTTATCAAGAGGATTAAAAGTACAATGGAAATTTGCTTGTCCACCGTCAGTAAAAGTATTTGCAACAGCGCTATCGTGGAAAGTATTGGCTATAATATTGATTGCTGATTCCTCATCAAAATTTTCAATCGCTTCTGCGGGAACTTTCAGAATTTGAGCTACCTGCGCCAGAATATCAGATTCTACGGTTTCTTTTTGCTCTAAAAGGGAGATTTTCTTCTGGTTCCAGTCATCTCCCATTTCAAAAGCTAATGCTTCCTGTTTGATACCCAGCATTTCGCGGAAACGCTTTATATTTCTACCCTGATGTATTTTCTTATTTTGCATATCTGTGTAACTCATAATAACAAATATAAAACTTTACGTTCTAAAAAGAAAGCCCTATTTATCAATAAATTTTATTCTAAAATATCCATTGCTTCGAATAAAATATCTGTTCATAAACTGAGATAGCTCCCTTATTATTTCGTGATTTGCTAAAAATAACAAATATGAAAAGAAAAAGAAGAATGAGCCAGAACAAATATAATGAACTGCTCAATCGGAACCTTACGGTTTCCCTCAAATCGTTTTCAAGAGCGTATGGCAAAATAGTGTACTTCCCGGAAATAAGAATTGCAGGGAAGTGGGTAGAGCAATGTGGTTTTCAGGCAGGAGATAAAATACTGGTTACGGTGAGCAGAAACCAGATTATTCTGGAAAGGGAAGTAGATTCTGAGGGATAAATATCTAGCAAATGTAAAATAGTGAAAAAGAGCAATGTAATTGCATTTCCTCCTGTATTATTGAATTAGGAGGTAGGTAAATTTCTCTATATCGAGAATAATTTTTTATATTTGAAAAATTAATTATAATATTTAAAAAGTGAAGCACAAATTGAGAAAGTGTATTTACGTCCTATTTCTAATAATAGGACTTTCTTCTTGTAGGGAAGAGGAGACAGCATTAGAAAGTAAAAAGCAAGAAAAAACATTTAGACTTTTTAATAAAGAAAGTTATAAAAAATCCAAAATATCTAAAGAAAGTTCTTTTTTAAGTAAATCTTATGCTTTAGATTTTTTACAAGCTTATTATTCTTATGATCTAAAAAATGGGACAAACTACACAGGACTTAATATAAAATCACCAATTTCAAATTCATACATTAATTTCCTATTACATTCTCAAATAATTGAAGATAAAGAAGGCAATCTATATATGTACTTTCCGGTAATGAAGAATGAAAAAATTTCTGATATTTATTTCTCTTCTATTAATAAAGAAAATACTATTCTAGGATTATATAAGCTAAAAAATACTATCCCCGAATATAATGATATATTTTCGGCATTTGAGAGAGCATTTAATCATTCTAATAGGAACATGTTTTCTAGAGGTCAAGGAGTTACAGATATTGAGGAAGTTGTAATTACAGGTCCTTCAAACCCTTCAGATGATATGGGTATAATAGGCCCGGGACAATGCGAAATGTATGGGCAATGCAATAATAGTGGAGGTGGAAATGGTTCTTCTGGAGGCTCTGGCGGAGGCGGAGGAACTGGTGGAACAACTCCGACAGCTGGAACAGCGGACGGAATACTTGAAGTTCCTTCAGCAAGAGAATTAGCATGGTTATTATTAAATACATCTGCAGCTGAAAGAGATAAAATGAGGGATAATGTAAAAAAAGCCAATCTTTATGCAAATACTCAACCAGGGTTCCATAATGGTCTTGGTGATGCTTTAAGACATTCTCTATGGTCTGCTTTAGACGCTGCCGATCTAGGATTGAATAAAGCCAAAGATTTTCATACATTGCATGAAACGGCAAATCCGGCTTCCGATGGTTCAAATGCTATGGATTTGCACAATAATCAATGGGGGTTTAATTGGTATTCACAGAATGGTAACCCGGATAATAACATAGATAAGTTTCTTTATGATTTTTTCGCAGCAGTCAATAGCGGACAAATTCAAACTCAACCTAATCAATAATGAGAAATAACGTCAGTACCAAATCCATATTTTTTGTATTACTATTCTTTTTATTTTCCTGTAAGGGACAAGATAATCAGGAATGTCTGATAAAACTTAGAGAAAAACTGTCTCCAAAAGTAAATGCTGAAAATAAAATTGGAGAAGTGATTAACTTAAAGGAAGATACTCATTGTTTTGATTGGGATTCTTTACTTATTATGATGCCAATTTCTTTGAATGAGGAAGCGGAAAAAGAGTTAGGAATGAAATTACCTATAGGTGATGATTTTACCTGGGAGTCTGATAATACCTCAATGTTTTTATTTGTAAAGAATAAAAAAGTTGTTTATTCTATGCTTCAAAAGGCCACTGTAGACAGAGAAACTTATGATGCGGCTCAATCAGTAAAGGCTTACTATTTTCTTAACTTACTTAACTCTTATGGAAAAGGAAAGTATTATGTTATCATTCCAAAAGAAAAAGCTGTATTTGAAACTTATCCTATGGTATATCATGATAAGAATGGTAAAGAAATGACTAATCCTAAGTTTGGCCTTGGTGTAAAAATTAAAGGAAACTAGAATAATAAATGAATTTAGGCTTCAATTTCCAAATAGAATAATAAAAAAATCCTGGATTAATGATCCGGGATTTTTTTCTATTTCCTTAATATTCTTAACTGCTTAATCCTTCTTAATGGTTCAGATATTTTATTAGAATTTTTAAACGCAAAGTTTTAGAGGAAGGGTTTTATATTTTAGGGAGCTAAGAGTTGTAAGTAAACTTGCCTGATGAAACGATGTGGATCGTTTTTCTTTATTGTTTTATAAAAACTCCGATGTATTTTCCACAGTATTGTACAACAGAAGTTTTAATCTTTTTTTTATGACAAAAATCCTGATATGCAGAATTGTCGCCAATATCATCACTGATAAATACGGCACCGGGTTTCAATCTTTTATAAATTTGATGATAAGCCCACATTCTTCCGTAGTAACTTTTATCAGAATCGTAGTGGAAAACATCAAAAAAAGATACTTTTTTAAAGATTTTAGGCAAAGATTCTCTATCTGCAAAACGAAATAACTTCCAAAACTTTTTGAGGTTTTCAGGAACAATATAGCCTACATAGCGATCACCATCCTGAGCAAGATAAGGCATATCTGAGCTATATAGCGTGCCATTTCTTTTTTTTATTGAAAGCAGTATGGCTAAAGAAGACCATCCATAAGCCACTCCTGTTTCAAGAACGTTTTGTGCTTTGGTAAATTCACACGCATAATAAATAAGCTCCAGGGCACCAGGCCCGCCCATTTTGATAGGGCATTCTTTTTCTTTTAAGTTTGCTTCTTTCAGCGTATCAGCATATATCTCTCTGAAATGATCAGTATCCATAGAGAAAAGCCTGGAAACGGCCTCTTTTTGGGATACCGCTATGGAAGCAGCCCAGGAATTTGTTTTTGCTTTTCCTTTGAACGGGCTTCTTCTGTTGATTGTATTTTTAATAATTTTTCTGCCCAGTTCGGGATAAAGAGCAGGTCTTTTAAGATAAGCTACAAATGTTTTGAGAACTGTTGACATATCATTGATTGTGTTAAAGTTACAAGACAAATGTATTTTTTTTAAAACCACATTGCATTGAGACAATATTAATTTTGAAATCAAATTTGTTTATAATCTTTTAATAATATATACAGTAATTAATCAACAATAAATCGTATTTTTTATTTAAACGTACATTTTCAAAAATAGATTTCTTTTTTCAGTAAGATAAAGATGAGCATATGAGTTTGCCTGATAAAACGGAGAATGATCTCTCACAGATTTTGGGATGTGCATTTTTTTTTGGACTATAGTCATGTGCGATATCAGCCTGACATCGCACATGACTATAGTCTTTGATTTTTATGATACAAAATCTGTATTTACCTGTTTAAGGTTACAGTCGTTTCTTTATATTTAAGGCGGAGTTTTTGTTTTTTTGTTTACAAAAATGTCTGTCCAAAAATATGTGGAGTACGGTTATAAAAACGGCGATCCTTTTTTGCTTTTTCACGGGTAGGTATTGCTTTTCTATTAACACACCAAAAAGTGTGTTGTTTGATGAGTGCAAATGTATAAATAATTTTGTATAAACAAAAAGATAAATGAGTCGAAATTATTCTACTAATTTTTCATGGTCTGTTGTTGTCAATACATTGTAGGGCTTTGTAAAAATACAAAGCTCTGGTTATGGTAAGCACGATAAAAAGACAGCATTTACTGTATCTTCTTCATAGGGAATGCCTGTCTGGCCATTTTTCCGTTCATCATTCCTGAGATTTCAGCAAATAAAGAATCTTTGCGGATCTTTTTGTAAGTAATTATTTGGGGAAAGTCATTCTCTTTATTCTCAAATATAAGTGCATGGGGCATGGACGTAGAAGTTGATACAAAATCAACAGGCTGTTCATTATGCTGACCTTTTACAGATACCATATAGTGCAGTTTTTTATCTTTTTCTACCAAGCGGACAGATTCAAAAAGGATGGTGTCTTTTTGTTTCAGATAATAGCTTTTTGCCTGGAGTTCGGTATCACTTTTTCGGGTCCAGGTTTCGTAGAGGCTTCCTTTGGAGGTTTTTGTTTCCCAGGTTCCGAGAAGCCATTCAATTTTTTTAATTTCACTTTGTTGTTGTGTCCAGCTGGCTGCAATGGATAGACCGATCATTGCAAGGATTAATTTTGTTTTCATTGTCAGATGATTTTATTTCAGCAAAATTGAAAATAAGAACGGTCTTAAAATTGTAAAAATGCGACATCAGGAATCTTTTCTGTAGAATAGAAGAGACATTTGCAGCGTATCTCCGTAAAATTCTTTGGGGGTAAATCCTGTAAACTCCTTAAAATCTTTGATGAAATGAGCCTGATCGTAATATTCGGATTCGTAGGCGAGCGCTGTAAGACTGGCATATTCTTTATTGAGAAGATGTTTGATTGTCGTTTGAAGCCGGATGGTTTTTGAGAGCTGTTTCGGACTCAATCCAATGGCTGAAGAAAACTTACGTTCCAGTTGTCTTCTGTTGATATTGGTCTGTTTTGAAAGTTCATTGACTGATATTCTACCGTCGACATTCAAAAGAAAATCCACGGTAGATTGTACAATTCTATCAATGGTTTCTGTATTAAGTCTGTCCAGGAGAAACGTTTCTACAATGCTTATTTTTTCCTGTACTGTTGAAGCTTTTAATACATTTTCTTCTAATTCAACGCCCTGTATTCCGAAGAGTTTTTCCAACGGAATAGCCTGATCATCCATTTCTTTAATAGGAATTGTAGCAAATGGAATGAACCCATCATGATGAAAGCGAACAGAGAAAATACCGGTAATACCTGTGGGCTCTATTTTCAAGGGTTCGGTCAACTGTCCAAAAACACAGCTTCTAGGCTGTAGAACTGGTTTCCCGTCAATATATTGATGATAAAGATCACCATAATGAATGATCATTTCCATGCAGCCATCCGGAACAATGGTTTGTACCTGCGGAACGGCTTCTCTGGGGCTGTCCAGAGTCCAGTAGCATTTTATGATAGAAGCCAGATCCGGCTGTGGCTGGAAGGTTTGATAATCCATTGTACTCAATATTCTAATCTTGTAAAATTATTAAATAAAAAATAAAATAGTAGAATGCTGAAAATGAGAAATAAAAAGTGTCAGATGATCATCAGATTAATGTAAAAAACAGAATTCTTTTTTTTAAACAAGGAAGGGAAATTGAAATATCTATGAGGTTATTAAAACACATTGAAACTTATGCAATGGGTAAATTAGCCTATCTTTGAAAAATATTTTATTTAAACACTAATCAATAATATCAAAAAATGAAATTTTTGCTAGACCTTTTATTTCGTATTTTTCAGCTGTTTACAGAGCCTTATTTCCTAGTATTTCTTGCGGTAGTAAGTATAGCCCTGTTAAAAAGAAAAAATAAGCGTAAAAATCTGAGGACAGGAATCTTGATATTGGCTGTTTTAATGATTATCTTTATAGGAAATGGTTTCTTAGGCAAACTAACCTCCGGATATCTGCAGAAAAGTTATGTTAATACTTCTAATACTAAAGATACATCTTCTCAGAGTGCTGTTATTGTAGTATTGGGTGGTGGTGTGATAGATTTTGACAATACCGAAACACTGCATACCATGTCTTATTCCAGAATCGTCAAAGCTTATCAATTGTATAATGAATACAAGAAAAATAATCAGCCCTGTAAAATATTGATTTCAGGAAAGGGAAGGGGACATAAGAGTGAAGCTGAGCTATTCAGTGAAAATTTTAAAAGTATGGGGGTATCAGATTCTGATCTTATCAGGGAAGATAAAAGCATGAATACCTATGAAAATGCAAAATATTCCAGCAAAATAATAAAGCAAATGGCTCCTTCCAGTGTATATCTGGTAACTTCCGGGTTTCATATGAAGAGATCTGTTTCTCTGTTTCAGACATTTGGATTGAATCCTGTTCCACAAGCATCAGATTTTATAGATACCGAAATAACGATATTTCCAAACAGCTATAATGCCGCATTTACCTTTGTGATGCTAAAAGAAGTATTGGGAATCTGGCAGGTTCAATTATATAACAGTTTGGGAATGAATGGATAGTACTGTTTTGGTGAAAAATAGTGATACAAAATTAAATAAAAGAGCCTCCCAGAAATAGTATATTGAGAGGCCCTTTTTTATTCAAAACCGTGTGTTTGACGGTGATATTCTAGATTTGAAAGGTTCAATGTATGTTTGTCATGTATTACCAAGTCGCCAGATAAGTCGCCAATTAATTGTAAATTATCAGTAATTGAAAATACTCCTTTATCAAACATGACATGATGATTAGGACAAAGACAAATAAGATTATCAGGATTATCATCACCATCATGGGGCCTACCTAATGGTTTGATATGAGCCCCTTCAGCATAATGGCCTAGTTTGGTAGGAATTGAAGTCTGACAGACTTGACATTTAAAATCGTATAATTTTTTTATCTGCCATGCAACTTTTGAATCTCGTACAACTCTTAAAATAGTGCTTTCTATTCTTTTTTTTGCTCTTTCAGAATAGTCTATATCAACTTGTCTAACAGTCTTTTTTAGTTCATTACTACCAGAATATTCTAGACGAAATCTGCAAATCTTGAACCCACTTTTTCCTGTTTCTTCCCAAGCATCAACAACACTATATAAACCAGCATATAAGTATCCTTCTTTAGGTGAACGTTCAGACTTATGAGTTGCTCCACGAATAACTCTTACAGGTAATCCTTGGTTCATACTTATTCTTAGTCCTGCATTTCCTTTTTCCCAAACTTGATCTGTTATTTGTTTTCCCGTATTGCTATCATTACCACCTGAGCCTGTATAAATGATTTCTTCTCCAAAGTCTAAATCATCTTCATATCCTCCTGACAGAACGATAGCAGAAGTCCCTTCTGTGGCATTTCCATCAATTCCTGCCGCCCAATTTCTATGAAAGCTTGTTGACATCATTTCTTTTCTTTTATTAAAATGAAACCCCTCTTCAATACCTTCAATCTCACCAAATATAATAGGTCTACTCACAGTTATTTTTGTTTGGCAGCAAATATATGGTTTTGAGTGAAAAAAAATAACTGTAAGTATATTTTTTTAGGATATTTTATTATTAATATATTGAATTTCCTATTCTTTTTTCTTAATAGAAATAATTGTCTGCAAAATAACAGAAGCAATAATGAATGTCAATCCTACATAAAATGCCAATCCTACTTCTTTGCTTTCTCCAAAAAACAGAAAAGCTATAATGATGGCGTAAACAGGTTCAAGATTGAAGGTTAAATTCACAGTGAATGCCGAAATTTTCTTCAAAACCTCTGCAAAAGCCACATATAATCCAACTGTACAAAAAAGAGCTAAAACGCCCAAATAAGCCGTGTTTTTCCAGTCAGGTACTATGCTATCTGCCGGGAAAACAAGTAGATATATGGGCAAAATTGCTCCGAGGCCTAAAGTACCGCCAATCATCTGATAAAAGTTGATTACTTTGGTATCAAAATGTCTGACCAAGCGATTATTATAAATGGTGTACAGCGCTCCTAAAGCAGAAGAAATAACACCCAGCATAATCCCCAGCTGATAAGAAGCATCGAAATGAAAGATCAGGCTGATTCCCAGTAAAGTGAGTGCACTGAGAAGAAGTTCTGAGATTCTGAATTTCTCCCTGTCAATGATGGGCTTGAATACCGCAGTAAAAAAACTGGTGAGACAATAGCATACCACACCAATTGAGATATTGGAGTATTTGATGCTGGCGTAGAAAAAAAGCCAGTGCATGGTGATAAGCAGCCCAGCTTTCATTATATGGATTTTTTCCTGTGTAGAAAGTCTATAGGGAATTCTCAGCAATTTTAAAATAAAAAATAAAATAATAGAGGAGAAGAGAAGTCTGTACCAGACCAGCAGTCCTTCATTAAGGGTGATTAATTTTCCGAACACACCTGTAAATCCGGCCAGAATAACGGCCAGATGTAATAATACATATGATTTTTTCATTGAGAATGAACTGTAAAGATTTGAATTAATATTTTTTTATCAGAATCTGAAGCATAACAATTCCGGCCATTAATTTTTAATGGCATAAGAAGGCTTCAAATTAATTTGAAAATATTAAGGTGCCGGAGGAGGCAGACAGTTCGCGCGGTTCATATTGATAAATTGAAGGCCAAATATAGGAAAAAAAATTTAAAGATTACCTAATAGAATTTGTAGGCACGCTCCAGATTGGACCAGATCATTTAGATTTCATATTATTAATTTTTTTTGGTATGAATTGAATAAAAGCGGTCATGTGACAAGATTTTGTACTTTAAAGAACAGTTGGAAATGATGAAAAATACGCTTCAGGAAGTAGAATCACCTGCAAGAGACTAAGGACTGTTTTTAAAAAATGATGTAATTTAGTACCCACCGGATTCAGTCCGGTTCAGGAAATAATCTAAGCTTGTTCCAGCGAAATAAAGATAAAAATGGGAATTATTTTGAATACAGCCAGGAAGAGACCACGGAGAAACTGTGGAACACTGGAGATTATCAAGTTGATTTTAAATGAGTTAAACTACTAATTTAACATAATGTATACGAATATATTAGAAAAACTGAATGCTTTAGGTGCAAATACAGATGCTGTAAGCCCGGGAAAAAGCTTCGCGGAGAATTGGAAAAGCCTGACATTCAGCAATTATTTATATGATCAGGAATGGGATGTTTACGGAATAGATCAGTTCTACGAGAATAACAGAGATCTGTACAGCAGTGACAAGGAAGTTTTCTACACCAATCTGCTGGAGCATTATTTTTCAAACCATGAACAGTTTTATGGGCAGGATTTTTATAAAGACTGGCTGTTTACGCCATTTAAAGAAGATTCAAAAGATTTTGGCGAGCTGGAAGGATTTGTAGAGGAAAATGAAATCAGGGAAACGGTACAGGGAACAGAAATGGAATTTATATGTATATTTTATTCTTATGGATATCCGGATCATTATTTTGTATGCCTCACAGATCCTGACCAAAATAATCCAACAGTATATGGTACGGACCACGAAAGTTATTTTGAGGAAATAGAGAACAAAAGAAACCTGGAAACATTTCTGGACAAGTATATGACTAAAGAAGAGTTCCAGAAAGTCGTTAAAGAATATCTGGAAGGAAAATTTGGAAAATAACGGATTCTAAGCGGTATAATGCTCTACTTCAATAACGCTATAAAAATCCTATAATTTATATTATGTTAAATTGAATATTACGGAAGACTTGATAAACATTTTGAAGACTTCCCTGTTTAAGCTCTTTCAAAAGTTTGTGTTCAGCCATAATAACCAAATTTTAGGGGTTTTGAAGTATTTAAACCATTGGTAATTTCAAAATGGCAATACCATTCCGGCAGAAGTTTTTATTTATAATTGATTTTATGATTCAACTCTAAAGGATTATTTTCTTCAAGAATAGATTTTTGCGCTTCTCTGATCATTCCATTCATATCTTTTTCATTTCCCTGAGGATCTGTAAATATAACTTTTTTGGCTGTTTTGGTACTCCAAGGGTCATTATAATATGATTTTCCTAGCTGATCATATTGTGTCCAGTCGATTTTAATGGTTTTTGTCCTTACATCAAACCAATTGCTGCCTTTTTTTACCTGTATTAAATTGAATGAGTAATCATGTTCTGTATCTTCAATGGAAATGATTAAACCGGGTAATCCATTGAAAATATAGGGACCATCATTAAAAGGCAATTCTATCGTAAACCAAGCAATCCAGTTTCTACCACCATAACTAACTTCTGCTTTTTGCGATTTATATTTTCCAATAGTCTTTTGTTCCGGTATGATTTTCCAATTTAATTGTTCATCAATCGGGATAAGATAATTTGCCTTTAAATAAGTAATAATCTTTTCTATTTTTTTATTAATAATATCTTTTTTAATATAAAATTGATTTTCAACCCCCATTATATAGCCTCCATTTTTATTAATGAGCTTCAGGGAATCAGCATCTCTGGACATGGAATCTCTAAAAATAGAAGTATTATTCTCAAAATCCAAAATCATATTTTCAGTATTAATATTGTCAGGTTTTTCTTTACTTGTTCTATATTTAGCTTCATAAATAAAACTAAACTTTTGTGAAAAAAAAGATGTTGACAGTAGTGAAAAAAATAAAATAAATTTCAATTGGTGTGTTATTTTCAATTCAAATTTAGAAAACAGACCCTTAAAAGCTTCTTTAGATTGCTTGCATCGTAAAAAGTCGCTTGATTTTAATTTTTCATTCATTCGTATCGTTTTTTGAAATTAATTTTCCTGAGTGTCTCTATAATAATCATCTTTAAACCCTACCGTCCTACCCCATATGAACATTATGCAATGTTTATTAATGGATTTTTTGCGGATCAAAGATAAACTGATAAGTACAGTCCTAAAAGGGCATATAACATATAAAATATCTTTATGATGGAAGTGGTTGGGAACATCTGAAAAGATTATATCAAAAATAAATATTAATTTTTTATGTACTAATACAATACATCTTAAAAAGTAGAATTTCATAGAATAAATTTCAACTCTCTCTTTCTAGCCCATACTACTCTTCTACTGCTCGGTAAATATAAAATGCTTATAATCAATATTTTAAAATTATGCAGTGGGAATGCAGTACCTTTTTTTTACTTCTGCGGCTGTAGATTTGCAACATCAAACTCGTGAAAATTATACTAGTCAATTTTCGAGTTACGATTCTAACCACACATTTGAATTGTTTAAAACTTTAAACAATGAAAGAAGCATAAAACACAAAAATGAATGACAATTATTTTGGACAGGTTGGAATCTGATCTCCCGGAAAAACAAAATATGAATACATAAAGCACTAAAATTATGGAAAGTTTAAAACAAATACATATCGGAACCTTTATTGAAAAGAGGGTGAAAGAAACTAATATTTCGCTCTCACGCCTATGCAACTATTTTAATTGTGATGGAAGGCAGATCGAAAATATGTACCAATGCGAATTTCTTGACAGTCATATTATTTTAAAATGGAGCAAGATTCTTAACTATGATTTTTTCAGACTGTACACGCAGCATCTGATATTGTACTCACCACAACAATCAATGGGATATAACAGTACCAGCCTTATAGAAAAATCCAGCCTACCGGAGTTTAGAAAAAATATTTATACGAAAGAGATCATTCTTTTTATTATGGAACTTTTAGAGACCAATATAAAAACCAAAGCTCAAGTCATACAAGAATATAACATTCCAAAGACCACTCTCTATAAATGGTTTAATAAATATAGAAACCTGAACTGACTTTTTGGAATATTCTAAGCAAGCTCAGTAAAATTTATTACATGCTAACTTTAAAAATTTATCAAAACACGATTGTAAAATGTACAATCAAAATTATAAAGCTAAGAAATCTTAAAAACCTAAGCAGATGAAAAAAATATCAAGTATTGCAATTTTTTGTATTGGTCATGTCCTTTTCGGGCAAGTCGGTATCAATACTTCAGACCCAAAAGCATCTTTAGATATCATGGCTAAAAATTCTACAGGAATAACTACAAATCCTGAGGGAATATTGATACCAAGAATAGACAGACAAAAAGCACAGTCTATGACAGGAGTAGAAACTTCTACAATGATCTATGTAAATAATATAGCTACCGGAACACTAGAAGGTACTGCTGTAAATATTGATGCAATAGGTTACTATTATTTTAACGGCAGTGCCTGGATTAAGCTTAATGCTAATATTTATAATTCAAACGGAACACTTACCGGAAACCGTACGGTTACTCAGGGAGCAAATACATTAGCTTTCACAACAAATCAACCAAATGGTTTTTCTGTGAATAATTTTGCATTTTCAGTGGATGGAGCTACTAATAAGGTAGGTATAGGAATTAATGCGCCAACGGCTATTTTATCAGTACGAAACGCTTACGCCGGAAATACAGTAGATGCTTTTACATCAGGAATCAACAATTGTGGTGCACCATGTGGGCAGGGTACAGCTAGAAATATTACTTTATATAATGTTAATGGAACTAATTCAAGGTTTGGAAGTATCGATTTTATACCAGGAAACAATCCATTGGGACTTAGTGGAGCAGCAATAATAGGAGTTGACAGAGATATTACTAATGCTTATGCGGGATTGCAATTTCACACAAGAAATACTACTGATTTTGCAGCTAGAATGACAATAAAGTCATCAGGGAACATAGGAATAGGGACAACAAATCCTGCTGCCAGATTAGATGTACAATCTGGTGGAACAGCATTAGCCCCAATAGCAGCTCTTAAAATTGTTGATGGAACACAGGGTGCAGGTAAGGTATTGACATCTGATGGTAATGGTTTGGCAACTTGGAAATCAACAGCTATTTCTTTCGGATCCTTACCTATCCCTTCAATAACCTATACCCATCCTGAGAATAATAATATGGCAAAATATACGGGAGTTCCTATAACACTACCTCCTGGAAAATGGTTATTAAATGTAACATTAGGAGTTGAATTTATAAATTCAGCAACAGATACCTATGTTAAAGGAAGTAATTTTATCCGATTCAGAATCGCAAATACTACAGCAGATGTCTCAATTACAACTTTTTCACCTGATGCAATTTTACCTAGATTAGCTTCAGCAGGCTTCGGAAAATCTGAACAGAGAGGAATTGTAAGAGGAGATTTAGCGGTTAACAATAGTAGTGGCGCTAACAAGACTTATTACCTACTCGCAGATAATGTTTCTAGTACGGCTGGTATGGTCTCATTCGATGTTAGATTTGACTGGAATGAATCATCAATTACATATCAGCAAATACAATAGATATACCATAGGTAAAGTACAAGGGAAGTATCCCAATCCTTTCTTAATAATAATTTTACTGAAGAATTTTTCTTAAAGACATTTTCCTACAAAGTGTAAAAATTAAGGCTTGGATTTATAATCTGAGCCTTTTTTCAAAAAGAAGCCTAAAACCCATATTCTTTTTCAAGCAGCAGATTCAAATATTGCTAAAAAATTTCTTTAGATTCTTCATCATAATCTGATAATATATCTTCTATAGACTTCTTTTTCAATTCTTAATAATAATTTTACTGAAGAATTTTTCTTAAAGACATTTTCCTACAAAGTGTAAAAATTAAGGCTTGGATTTATAATCTGAGCCTTTTTTCAAAAAGAAGCTTAAAACCCATATTCTTTTTCAAGCAGCAGATTCAAATATTGCTAAAAAATTTCTTTAGATTCTTCATCATAATCTGATAATATATCTTCTATAGACTTCTTTTTCAATTCTTCTATCACGTCATATAATTCCAATGGATATAATTCGGAAGTATTTCTTTGGAGATCATAAATAGGTATTCTGTCTGTATCTTTTGGAGGTAATCATCTAAATATCAAGTTCTTCAATGATGTTTTCGTTTTTAGGTTTCAGACATATCATAGTTGAAAAATCCGTAAGAATGAATTCTATAAATCCATAATCCATTTTTTCAGATCAGTTTCAGGTGTGAGTTCCAGCTTCTTTTTAAGTCTATATTTTTTAGCCTCTACGGTACGTTTACTTATATTTTCAAACTCAACGATTTCTTTTGTTGAAAGATCCAATCTGATATAGGCACAAAACTTTATATCATGATCCGAAAGACTGGGATGTTTGGAGATTAAGTTATGATAAAATTCAGGATATACCTCTTTAAAACGGACAAGAAAAAAAGGATCATTTGCTTTTGCTAAATGAGCAACTTCTTCGAAAGATGAGTTAATTTTCTTTTTTAGTTCATCAGTTTCCGATGACTTCACTTCAATAATTTTATCTGTATGCTTCTGCTTTTTCACATAAGCTTTACGGATAAAATATATAGTAACGAGTGAAAGAGTAATAACAGAGAAAATCAAAAAATAAAGCTTTTTCCTTTCCTGATTCTGTTCTTCCTGCTTCTCTTTTTCAAGCCTGTCAACCGCTATATTAATAGCTTCTTTGCTCTCTACCCTCATTCTTTCGCTTAATTCAGAGTGTTTTTCAGAATATTCGGCTGCTTTTTCTGTATTATTCAACTGCTTGTACGAGTAGGCAATATAGCTGTATAAATTTCTGACCTCAGAAGTATTCTTTATTTTCTCATAGATTGCAAGGGACTGAAGGTAATAATCCAACGCTTTTTCATTCTCTCCCTGAATCATGTAAAAAATCCCATAATTCATTAATGTCATTCCCTTCTGCTCTACAGGATACTTATCTACAGAATTAGATGCCTTATCAAGATAATATTTAGCGGAATCTAAATGTGTTTTGTTTTTTATGAATTTATAGGCAACCTTTACAAAAACTATTGGCTCTGAAGAAACCTGAAGGCTTTTCCTTTGCATACTGTTTAGAGAATCTATTTGGTGGAGCTTATCAAAATTAAACCATTTCCATGCATAACTATAATAAAGCTGATAATTCTTTTGTTTCAGATCAGGAATTTTTTTCGCATAGTCAATTCCTTTGTCGAGATTTCTATTAGACTGGTCAGACAGTCCTAAAAGGGCATAATTCCTACCATATTCATTGTATAGTCTTGACAATAATTTAGGATTTTTCACCTCATTTATTTCGCCTTTGGCTTTATCCAGATAAATGAGACTTTCTTTATATTTACTCAGTGTACAAAGCAAATTTCCAATATTAATATATGCTGTAACAAGCCCTTCCCTATTATTCTGCGTGTCAAAATGCCTGAGTGCATTGATATTAAACTGTACAGCCTCTTCTATATCTCCTTCATCTTTATACTTTTTGGTTATACTGTCAAGCTTAGTCAAACTATAGGTCTGAGCGCTGCATGGTATAATTATTAATAAAGATAACACATAAAATATCTTTATGATGAAAGTGGTTGGGAACATCTGAAAAGTTTATATCAAAAATAAATATTAATTTTTTATTTACTAATAAAATACATCGTAAAAAGTAGAATTTCATAGAATAAATTTCAATTCTCTCTTTCTGGCCCATACTACTCTTCTACTGCTAATTAAGCATAAAGTATTTATAATCAGTATTTTGAAATTGTGCAGTGGGAATGCAGTACCTTTTTTTAACTTCTGCGGCTGTAGATTTGCAACATCAATTCGTGAAAACTATACTAGTCAATTTTCGAGTTACGATTCTAAACACACATTTGAATTCCCTTAATTATTAAATAATAAAAGAAGTATGAAACAGAGCAATAAATAACAATCCATTTTGGGCAGGTGGGAATCCGATCTCCCGGAAAAACAAAAAATATAAATACATAAAATTCTAAATTATGGAAAGTTTAAAACAAATACATATCGGAACACATATTGAAAAAATGGTGCAAGAGACTAATATTTTGATTTCACGTATGCCCAGATTATCAAAGAGTACGATATTCCCAAAACAACATTGTATCAATGGGTTAATAAAGATAAAAAACTGAACTGATTTTTTAAGAATGTCTCATCCCAACACTTATTAATCATGAAAAAATGTAAAATAGAAGTTCCCAATTACAAAAGGATTTTTGAGGATATCATTAAAATGAAATATCCATATAAAGAAAAAGAATGCAGAAATACACTTAATAAAGAGGAACTCTCCAGTCTTGATATTATTAATCTTAATCAAAAAATATTTGGATTTGAAAGTCCCAAAACGCAAAAGTTTAATCAAGCGCACCGTTCCTACAACAAAGAAGATATGATAGCTATTTTGGAATATCAGAGGAAAAATAAGTTGAATAATTCTCAATTGGCAATCCATTTTAAAATGAGTAGAAATACCATTGCAAAATGGAGAAAAAAGGTTCTGGAAAAAGTATAGTGATTGTTTTCAAGTGATTAAATATAAGTAAATTATGAATCTCTGGACACTCATATTATTTTAAAGTGGAGAAAGATTCTGGATTATGATTTTTTCAGGCTCTATACTCAACATCTGATCCTGTATTCGCCGTCGAAATCAATGGGATATAATCTCACCTCTTGTACCGAGAAATCTATGCCAGGAATTTAGAAAAAAACATTTATACAAAAGAGATGATTCTTTTTGTTTTGGAACTTCTGCAGACCAATACAAAAAACAATGCACAGATCATACAAGAATATAATATTCCCAAAACAACCCTCAATAAATAGGTCAATAAATATAAAAACCTGAAATGATCTTTTGAGAACAGAGATCCGAAAACTATAGTTTAAAACAGTAATAGATTAAAAAAACCTAAGAAAATGAAAAAAATATCATGTATTGGCATTCTTTGTATTGGTACTGCCCTTTTTGGGCAAGTTGGTATCAATACTCCTAATCCCAAAGCAATCCTTCACATTGATGGATCAAAAAATAATGAGGCTACAGGCAATATAAGTCTGGCGAACCAGGCAGATGATGTTGTCATTAACTCCAATGGCTTCATAGGGATAGGAACGAATAATCCTACAACTGGTATCGAAGTAAAAACAAAAGGTACACCTACGGCTCCCATTTCAGGTATTACCATAAAAGACGGATCGGAGTTTAAAGATTATGTTTTAACGTCTGATGCCGATGGTAAAGGACACTGGAAACCAATTACCTTAGGTTTAACCAGAGGGGTAAATGGTCCAGGCGTTAATATCCCCTTTGTAGCAAGCTCAACTTTTGTGTATACTGGGTCTTATATTGACTTGGGACCGGGAAAATGGCTGGTATCAGTCACTCAGATCGTAGCTCCTATAGGAACTAATCTAACAGCTAATGACTGGATGTGGATAAGAAGTACATTTTCAGATGAAGCAGGCATTGCTATTGGCGATACCGGCATTCGATCAAATGATGTAAACACGACACCAAGGTATGTAAGTACACAGATACAGGGCCCAACAAGTATGTCAGCAGGAAATTCAAGATATACAATGACAACCGGAAATATTTATATAGAAAATTCTTCCGGAACGACTAAAAGATATAAATATATTGTAGGAAATGCCGTGGTCGCAGGAACTGCAACAGCCGCTACTTCTATTAATGCATATGGAGGAAGCTGGTCTGAAAACTTAATCTATGCTATACCTACCAACTAAATCCGGAGCTGTGAAATTTTCTGCCTGATTGGAATACTGCAAAGGAATAAAATAATAGTTTTATAAGAATTTCCGGTTTTTTCAGAAATTTTTATAAAGCTATTGTCTGTTTTGTAAAGTCAGACTTTATTTTTCCCAGAAGTTTAATAATCCGTTGCAGTCTGTTGCGATTAAATTAAAACTGCAGGGGACTTCATCCCATTTGCTCCAATAGGTTACCAGACGCGTCCCTGAAGGGGTTTTGTCGAGCTGTTCTTTTACATAATCCGAATAAGCAAAATATAAGTCTTTATCCGGAAGTATGGTATTGTCTATTAAAGATAAAGTATCTATATTTTCGTAAAAAGAATTAAAAAAATAGAAGGCATCATAGTCGGAAAAAGAGATTTTATTGATGTTGGAGTGAATAAATTCCACATTAGAAATTTTATGTTTCTCCGCTATTTTTTTTGATATTTTGGTAAGGGATTCTCTTTGCTCTACGCCAAAAAACATTCCTTTTGTAGAGGCAGCTCCTACCAGACAAAATTTTCCGGCACCGGCACCAATATCCAATATTTTACTGTTGGGCTTCTCAGCCAGATACGCTGCTGCCATTCTTGCTATGGCAACAGGAGTCCAATGATTACCTGCCAATTCATTGATATGTTTGGGATATAGCTTATTAAAGGTGCTGTCTTTCACCTCTTTATTTGATTTAATGTCATTAAAAATCATTTGTGTACAACGTATATATTCTTCATTAGTAAAAAATCATCTACTTCAGTGCAAAAATCATACTACAAGGTGTAAAGTTTAAAATTGATGAAAGTTATTTCAGAAAAACTACAGATCTGTGAGAACTCAGACTTTTCTGAAATAACTTTTAATTTACTTAATTGCCGATACATACTTACCAATATTTGTTTTGGCAGAGAGGGTTTATTCTCCTTTATTTTTTTTCATAAAAGCTACGGCATCCACCTCTATCAGCATATCATCCAGTGCTAGCTTTGGAACCGGGATTAAGGTGCTTGCCGGAAACTGATGACCTTTCCATGCTTTATGAATTTCCTCTGACCATATTTTAAGTTTCTCCTGGTTATGATCCACAATCAGAATTGTGATCTTAAGCACATCTTTGACTTCTAATCCATATTCATCCAGTACAGTCTCCAGATTTTGCAGTGAGGTTCTAACCTGGGTTCGGAAGTCTTTGGAAAGATAATGGTTTAACCCTTCACCGCCACTTTGCCCGGATATAAATACATATTTGCCTTCAGACTCTACAGGTACTGCAGAATGAGAAAAAGCATAGGGCGTCGGATCAAAAAGAGTTTTTGGATTTTTGTATATTATGGTATTCATGTTCATTTGTTTATTGTTACTAACCGTATTTTGTGAAAATGCCAGAAATCCCATAAAGAGAGCCGGTAAACTTAATACTATAGAGTTCATTGTATTTTTTCTTAAATTATTAAAGCAAATCTAGGCTGCTAAATGATAAGAAAACTATACATATGTTGATATTATTCATTTTTAAGAACAGTATATTTACAGATTTTTCTGATGGATGTTTACAATAGGCCATTGCAGTGATATTGATTTAAAATATAACTGACTATTCTAGTATTTCCTCCCATGCAATAATAAAAAAACCGCTCTTTTCAGAGCGGTTGAATTTTTTACATCTTAAGGGGTCTGCTGATTAGCAAGTAGAACCACACTCTAATAATCTGATGTGGATTACACCATTGATTACACACTGTGTTTGGCATAATGCGTTTCCTACAACGGTACCTACGCCGCCAACTACTCCACCTACTGTAGATCCAACACCGCTAACTACACCGCCAACGATAGTACCTACACCACCTACTACTCCACCAACTACTCCTCCTAGTCCACCTAGTAATCCACCGATTGGATCTAGTAGTCCGTTACCTGAAATAGTTTTTAGTTCGTTTCTGTCTAATTTTTTTAAGTTTTTCATAACTATAATTTTATATGATTATTACATCACGAATATATGAATAATTACAATATGATGGTATTATTTCGAATAAAATAATTAAATATTTTTATAATTTAATATTCTATTAATATAAAGGTGTTTTAATGAAAATATCATTTTAATTTATATCTGATTGATTTTCTAAATGTTAAAAAAAATAACTCAATTTGGAAAATGTAGAGTTAATATTTTGCATCAAATACTGTTTATTTATGATTATTCTTCAAAGCAGATAAAACAGGTAGATATTCGGGCTGATATCGACTTTAGCGGAAGAAAAATTTGTTGTAAAAAAGCTTTATCACCTTCGATTTCAAAAAAACAGGAAAGAAATGCAGAAATTCTTCACTTCTTATGGTAAAACCTGTTCTGATTATTGATAACAATATCAAATTTTGTATTTTTGCTTATCTATACTATTATTAATGTCAATTTTTTCAAATAATATACGCTTCTTAAGAGCCGGGAGAAAGCTTTCCCAACAAAATGTCGCCACTGAATTAACGATCTCAAGAGTCCGCTATTCCAAATACGAAAATGGAATATCCGAACCTCCTATTGAGCTCCTTATTAAGATATCCAAATATTTCCATGTGAGTATTGATCTTATGCTGTCTGTAGACATTCAGAAATATCCTATAGAGGAAATGCTGAAACTTCCGGACAACAGGATTGTACTTCCCGTGGCAGTAGATAACTATGGAAATGATACCATAGAGATTATTCCTCAGAAAGCTTCAATGGGATATCTGGAAGGCTATAGCGATGTGGAATATATTGAAAGTCTTCAGCGCATTGCCCTTCCCTTTCTTACCAATGGAAAGTACAGAGCTTTTCCTGCCGACGGAGACTCTATGCCGCCTTTCAGAAACGGTTCTTATATAGTAGGTAAATATGTAGAAGGTATCAATGAGCTGAAACCCGGAAAAACATATGTATTTGTAACGCTGAATGACGGTATTACTTATAAGAGATTTAAGGAAAGAAAAGGAAATTCAATCTGTGTAAGTGCTGACAACTCATTCTATGAAGCTTATGATATTCCGTTTGACGAAGTGGTAGAAATATGGCAGTATGCTTCAGGAATTTTCCCCGAAGACTTTGAACCGGGAGATTACGAAAGTAATAATTTTAAAGAAATGTTCCGTGAGCTGAGACAGGACATCAAAGATCTTGACCGTAAAGTTTCCGGTAAGCGCCGTAAAACTTCATGATACTATTAATAAAAGGCTTTTTAGCTCAATAGAAAGCCTTTTTAAATATTAAAATTTTCGACAAAAAAGTCCCTTCCCATATAGTATGGAAAAGGACTCCGCCATTCATATTATTAAATATAATTAACTATACTATAAATAATGAAGCAATGGCCTGTGCATCACTACCACTAAGAACTTCATCGTAAGCCGCAGAACCTGCTGCAGCGCCAAATAAAGTTGATGTATTGTAACCAGCCTGGTTAACGTTGTCTTCGCCTGCATAGACAGGATTGGTCGCAGAAGGCATATTTCCACCGTTCGCCAGTTCGATCCAGCCTTTATTACCACGCATTCTTCTTACCTGAGAAGCATGTCTTGCTTCTACCGAGTGAATCTGTAAAGCTGCCTGTAGAACAGCCTTATTGGACATCACATTTCCTGCCTGGCCTTTGTAAGCTCTTACCCCTGTATCTTCAAAAGCCTGAGACAGAGTAAGAAACTGATTGTAATCTGTAAACGGAGTAAAACTACCACCTGCTGTAAAGTCAAAAGTAGGTTTTGTCCCCGGAGTTGTTCCCAGAGAGATAAGCGTGCTTTTCAGAAAATTAACATGGGCAGACTCATGTTTTGAGATCTGCATAAAAACAACTCTGTCTGCACTCGGTATAAGTCCTGCTGTAGAAAGCCCGATATTGTAGTATTCATTTTCAAGGTATTCCAGTACCAAGGCAAGCTGCAAAGCATCCGTTAAAGTGCTTTTCAAAAAGGCTGCAGATTCCTTTGTATCTGGTGCTTCTGCTTTTACCGGAGTTGACATCATTGTGCCTAGTCCAAGGGGAACAGTTGATATAGCGGCTTTTTTTCCAAATGCCGAAATAGTATGAAGAGAATCTAATCTTGAAGTTTTCTCAGTAAAAAACTTGTCATTAGAAAGTTTGTCTAATAATTTAAGAATATTCATAATACAAGATTTAAAGGTGAATGATTAGTTAATGCCTCTTTCTTTCCATGTGAAAGGCGTTTTTATAAACCCTCCGGCAGCCATTACGATGTCTTTAGGTTCTTTTGCCACGTCAAGTCCGTTTGCATCAATCACGTCATCCCCTGAAAAAGCAGCAGTTCCCGGATTGATTAAATTTCTGATTGCAGATGCGTGTCTGGCTTCTACAGAAACAATTTTTCCTGCAATCACCAGATAATCAGGATTGGTAATGTATTTTCCTGCTCCATTATACGCTGCTACTCCTGTATCTTCAAGTGCTTTTGCAGTTGCTAATACCGAATTTCTGTCATTGAAATTGACATTAGTATATTGAAATTCCAGTGTAGGGAGTATATTCTGTGTGGCGCCACTGATAGCAGCCTTAAAAAAATCACGGTGAATAACTTCATGGTGATACAAATCTGTGAAAAGTTCTTTTTCTATACTGGAGATTCCCGAGTAGAAATTATTAACTACCTTAGTATAGAAGTCGGCTTCAAGCTGCTCAAGAGCATAGGCATAATTTAATATACCCACATCTCCTGTTCCCAGGTCAAAAACCGGGTTGTTATTGATAATTTCAAAATCATCATTATCACTGCAGCCTATAAGCGTAAGGCCTGCAATAGCGATTCCTACTCCACTTAACTTCAGAAAGTTTCTTCTGCCAGTATCAAGAGTTGCTCCCTTGTTAGATACATGAATTGTATTTTTCATATTATTAATTTTTAAGTGTTTGTATAAGTAACAAGAATAAAAACAGCATATTGCTATGCTGTTTTAAAAACTAATTTTATTACGGCATCAGAACCGTATCTATTACATGGATCACACCATTAGACTGGTTTACATCAGCTATTGTAACTTTTGCACTGTTTCCTTTAGCATCTTTCACGTAAAGGTCTTTACCTTTTGTCCAGAATGTAAGGTCTTCTCCTTCTACAGTTTTCATCATACTTTTTCCTTTACCTGCTGCCACAGCTGCCCAGATATCTTTAGCACTGTATTTTCCTGCAAGTACATGATAAGTAAGTATTTTGGTAAGCATTGCCTTGTTTTCAGGTTTTACAAGATTTTCTACTGTTCCTTTCGGAAGTTTGGCAAATGCTGCATCTGTAGGAGCCAATACAGTGAAAGGTCCTGCTCCTTCTAAAGTACTTACCAGGCCGGCAGCCTTTACAGCAGCCACCAAAGTCTTGTGGTCTTTAGAATTCATTGCGTTTTCAATAATATTTTTGGATGGATACATAGGAGCTCCTCCTACCATTACTGTTTTTTCTTTCATCGTTTGTGCAGTTACCTTCCCGCTAAAAGCAAATGATAAAGCGACCATTGCTAAAACTGCGATTTTTGATTGTGTGTTCATTTCGTTGATTTTTTTAGTTAATTATAAATAATTTGCGTTCTTAATGTCATTTACGAGCTTGGTTTTGTTTTAGATTAAAAAAAAACTGAATTTTATTTAATAAGCTGTAAATCAGTGTGTTTATTTTTTATTTGGGACAAATTCAAGACAGACGGAATTCATACAGAACCTTTTTCCCGTTGGTTTCGGGCCATCATCAAAGACGTGCCCAAGGTGAGAATCACATCTTCCGCACAGTACTTCTTCCCGCACCATATGGTAAGAAGTATCTTTTCTGTACTTTATACTGTTTTTACGGATAGGTTCAAAGAAAGAAGGCCATCCGCATGTGGTAGCAAATTTAGAGGTCGAAAGAAAAAGCGGATTTCCACATACTGCACAATAGTAAGTTCCTTTTTCATCAAATTCATCATACTTTCCGGTAAAAGCAGTCTCTGTAGCACCCTCCCTGGCAACCTTATACAGTTCAGGATTTAATATTTTTTTCCACTCCGCATTACTTACCGTCAGTTTATTTTGTGCTGTACGGGAGTAATAGGGATTTTTTGTTTTAAGATGATCTGTCTGAGCTTTGTATTTTCCGGTGGCTAGTGCAATACAACAGATAAGTATTGCTTTTGAAGTTAAGTTTTTCATATTTAATATTTTTCAAATATTCTCCTATTATCATGTACGAAATAAAATATTATTCGGATTTTATTGGAGATGTGTTTTATTTCACTACATTTGGATTGAAAAAATAAAGCTATTAAAACAACCTATTCGGAAGAGGAACTTATCGTTTTATTGAAAGAAAAAAACGAAAATGGTTTTCATTACCTGTATGACCACTATTCTGGTGCGTTATATGGAGTTATTCTTCGAATTGTTCAGTCTAAAGAATACACTGAAGAAGTTATTCAGGATGTTTTTGTTAAAATCTGGCACTCTATCCACCAATATGATACTTCTAAGGGAAGATTTTATACCTGGATGATTAATATTGCCAGGAATACAGCAATAGATTATCTTAAATCTAAAGGATTTCAAAATCAGCTTAAAAACCAATCACTTCCAGATTTCGTATATAATACTGCAGAGCTTTCAACGACCAATCATTCTTCCGATTATATCGGGTTTAATAATGTACTTGAAGGTCTTGAAGTTGATAAGCAGGAACTTATCAATTTAGCTTATTATCAGGGATATACCCAATCTGAAATATCCGATAAACTGAAGATACCGCTGGGAACGGTAAAAACGAAAATGCGGAATGCATTAATGACACTAAAGGATTTGTTAAAAGATTATCAATAAATTGAACACTAAAGAATACATCTCATCCGGAATTATAGAATCTTATATTCTAGGCCATGCTTCTCATGAGGAAGCAGGGATTTTGGAGTGTGTGATGAAAAATAATGCTGAGGTAAAAGAAGCTTTTGAAGAGGCTCAGAAAACTTTGGAAAATCTTGCTACAGCACAGGCTGTAACACCTCCAAATGACTTAAAATCTAAGATCTGGAGCAAAATTCAGCAAGAAGAGACTTCTAACGAAATTAAACCTGTTGTTGTTACAGATATACCTGTGGCGAAACCTCAGGAAGAAGTTAGAATTCACAGGAATAATAACTGGAAAGGTTTAGCAATAGCTGCTTCTGTTTTGTTTTTAGGCAGTATTGCCGGAAATCTTTTTTGGATCAGAGAACAATCTGATACACATAAGGAAATTGCAAAGCTAAATACTGAAAAGCAGTCTCAGGATCTGATGATTCAGAAAATGAACCAGAAAGTAGAAATGTTTTCTAACCCGGATATGCAGATGGTTACGCTGAAAGGAGTAGAAAAACATACTGATTCTAAAGCGCTTGTTTTCTGGGATAAAAAGACCAAAGAAGTATATCTGAGCGCCGGAAGTCTACCTAAAGCTCCTGCAGGAATGCAGTATCAGCTATGGGCTATCGCTGATGGGAAACCTGTAAGTGCAGGTCTTTACTCTGAAGATAAAGACAGTCTTGTTGCATTGGCAAATATTCCCCAGGCGCAGGCATTTGCTATCACTCTTGAAAAAGAAGGCGGAAGCAAAGTACCTACTATGGAAAATATGTACGTAATGGGAGGAGTTTAATTTCCAGCCATTTCGAGCTTTTCAAAAGATGTGATGATCTCTTGATGGAGATATTATAGGTCAGAGATATAAACTTCTACTTTGGTACCATCATACATAAAAGTACCGTCCGTAGGATCTATTTTTCCTAATTCATATTTCATGTCGGCATGAATGTTCCAGGCTGAACCTAATTTAAATCCATTTACAGAACGGATTTGATTCATGTGGCCTGTACTGATCGCAGAATGAAAGAATGTTTTGTCTATAACTCTATAGAAACCAATTGCTTTTCCCTTAGGAATTACAGAATATCCGTTCCACTTTTGTCCTCCCAAATAGTTGAATTTGTTTAACCATCTTTGTCCCGTTGATTCTGCAAGTTCAGTGGGGCTTATTCTGGCACCCCGCATATACAAGGCATAGGCTACCACATCATGACAAACTCCTGTGTTATACTTTGAAATATTTTCTGTACCTGCAAGAAGTGCATTGGCTACAGTTGTCCTCTCAGATAAGTCGAGTTGAGCCTTTCTGGCCCCTTCTGGTGTTATGAATGACATATTAATAAATTTTATGGTGTATGTAAATATACCTTTTTTTTATTAAATGTTTCTGCCATTTATTTCTTAAATTTTCATCAGCTCGTATTCCTTTAATTAAAAATAGCAAGACCATTCAGATAGAAGAGTTAAAAATTTGAGTTTAAAAATCAATTTCGTATTTAATATTCATCTGATTGCTTGATAACCAAGAGATTAACCTGCTGATATCATTGCTTTTATCGAATTTGGAATAAGTTTCTTACTTTCTGTCGTAAAAGTAAAAAGACAGAAAATAATTCTCTGTCTTTTTGGAACTTATAGTTACTAAATGATTATTGATTTGCTTATCCAACAACTCCAATTCTTGCTTTTAGAGGAATATTATACGTATTTAAACAGGGAGTCTGGCCATGAAAATCAAAGTTAATATGAACTTCCGGTCTAAAGATCAGACAATGTGTGGAACCACCGAAATGAAATGTACCGATAGGATCACCTTTTTTAATACGTTGTCCTTCCTGTACAGTAATCTCACAGCTGGAAACTTCTGCCATGCCAATTGCTGCAAAGCACATCAGTCCGATTTTTTCGTTATCCGACTGAATGAATATCAGTGCACGGGCTGCCAATTCTGTAATGTAACCCTGAGAATCATTAGGTCCTGAAGGATCATAGCCTTCGATGGGAGCTTCAGCATAATATGTTCCCGGAACGTTCTGGATAGCCACTACTCTGCCATCTACAGGGCTATTCCATCTATGATATGTTTTTGCACATAAGAACGCCTGATAAACAGTACTGTTATCACCAAACTGCTGAGCCAGTTCATGATGATTCATAATATCAAGCAGGGAATAAGGCTGTCCTTTCATCCAGAATTTATCTTTCATTTTTGCATTCGTCACGCAGTTATAGGGTGCAGATTCGCAGGCATTGACAATCACCGAAGGATCCTGATCTTCCGGACTTACCTCCCGTATACCGGGATTAAACTCTCTGGTAAAAAAATCATCCCAGCTCTTAAACCCAAAATGAGGCTGATTGGGCTGGCACTGGTAGTTGTATATGAAATTCTTTAAGGCATCTTCCGGATTACTTCCCTGACCTCTCAGGGGATCCATTGCTGCAATAGCTTCTAAAGCATCCGGCGAAAACCAGCCGATAGGATTGGTATAATCAGGTTGTGGCTGTTTTACAGGACCTTCTACCAGAACATATTGTGATGCGGGCGTCTCCAGAAATGTTTTCCATTCTCCTAAAATAACACTTAGCTTTTGATTAACTACAGGATGCAGAAATGTTAAATATCCTGCCTGTGTGCCCATCGCCCAGTCAACAATAGCATTGATCGGGAAACCTACCAGGCCAATACTGTCTTCTATAGTACTGTAGCAGGGAGCTTCCTGCAGCACCTGATTGATGATCAGCAGCATTGTTTCAAAGTTTTTCACAGGTTCATTGTATCCTTGCGGAATTTCATCATACATACTGGTAAAACTCATGTATAAAACGGGATCATTGTATATGGCATCCCGAAGGTCTGCAACGGCGGGGCTTAAGGGTAGCTTGTTGTGCTTTACCTGATTCACTTTTTTCTCTATCCAGCTGTTGAGAAATTCTCTGTCAGAGGGAAGCCATTTTCCTACTCTGTATTTTACATGGTTCATAATATGAGTATTTAAAGGTTATTTTTATACTATAAAGTTACCTCTGTTTTTTAAAAAACACAATAGTACTTCTACTTAAAGTGAGATAAGTAAAAATACCTAAGCTATGATAATAAATACTCCTTTGAAACGCTCTCTCAAAACAAAACAGAGCGAAAGTTATCCGCTCTGTTTCTCAAATCTGTTAAAAAATGTATACTGTGTGTAAAAAATATGTTGTCTTATATATGTGAAGCTTTCAGCATTAAATAATGCAGATCTGTATTTTTAACAAAAGGCATCAAAAGTTCACTGCCGGGGCCATAAGCGGCTACTTCCACATAGTCCCCGGAATGATCCATACTGATCCATCCTACAGAATTATGTTTTTTCTGAATCTCAGAGTATAGCTTGAAAGGCAGTTTTTTATAATTATAGAGACCATCTTCCTTTTCAAGCCCGTTATAGAAACTGCGGAGATGTTGGGCTTCGTCATCATTCAGTACAATTTTATTTCCTTCATAGATCCAGTCTTTGATATCTTTTTCAGAATACTCTTTGTGAATTTTGTTGAGAAGATATTCATTCGTGTATTTATAATCCGAGATACTGTTGAAGTTTTTGGTCGCATCATTTCCATAGATCGTTCCGGGATTTGCATTTCCGTGATCTGTAGTGATGATTACCAATGTATTTCCGTCTTTTTCGGCAAAATCTACTGCTGCTTTTACTGCTTCATCAAAGGCAAGCTGATCATGGATAAGAGCAGCCACGTCATTGGCATGGGCAGACCAGTCTACTTTTCCGCCTTCTATCTGAAGAACAAAACCGTTTGGATGGTCTTTCATCTGGTCAATTGCTGTTTTAGCCATATCTGCCAGTGTAGGTGTTTCTTTATATTCTGAAAGACTGGCTCTGTCTATACTGTATGGTAAAGCTCCGGTATTGAATATTCCCAGGGTTTTTCCCTTTTGGTTTATGCTTTTAAGATCAGCCCGGTTTTTAAGGATTTGATATCCTTTTTTCCGGTATACAGCGTACAGATCTTTTTTATCTTCTCTTTTTTCAGGATTAAAAAACTCGTCACCACCACCCATCAGAACATCAATTTCAAGATCAGCATACATTTCTGCAATCTCTGGCTCAGCATTTCTCTGTGTGGAATTGACACAAAAACCTGCCGGCGTTGCATGAGTAATGGTAACTGTGGTAACACAGCCTGTTTTTTTACCCGCTTTTTTGAATTTTTGCCAGATGGGCAGATGTCTTTCTCCGTTAGCGCCTATATTCAGTACCCCGTTTTTTACCCTTATTCCACCTCCGAAAGCAGAACTTGCTGCTGCAGAATCTGTTACAATAGAACTTGCGGAGGCAGTATCCATCAATGCACGGGAAACCTTCTTCTCATGATAAAGACTCATCCAGTTGCTCTCTTTTCCCAAAATATTTCTTGAATAAAGGTCTGCCATAGAAAGTGTACCGAGACTCATCCCGTCACTGACCATAAATATGATATTTTTTGCCTTCCCAAGAGTGTTATGACTAATCTTATCTTTAGCATTGAAAAGTTCAAATGGTGATAAAGTAAGAACACCGGAAAGTAATGCTGAACCCTTTAGAAATTTTCTTCTATCCATTTTCTTAAAAAATATGACTGCAAGTTATTTCATTTATTCTTTTATCGAAACGTTGTTGCATTAATAAATCGTTAATTTTAAATTTCTTTAGGGAAAGGATCCTGAAAAAAATCTTTCCTGTTTACAAATGCTTTTTCCTCATGAGTAATAAGGCATTTCTGAAGGTCTTCAAGCATCTGATCCTTATCCAGATTCTGTCCTATAAAGACAAGTTCATTGACTCTGTCTCCCCAGTCTTTATCCCATCTGCCTTCAATGAAATCCTGATTTTCTATAAACGAAGCATAATGCGCCCTCTGGCTCATAGGCATACTGCACCACCAGACTCCAGCCTTTTCTAAACGGAATGAGCCTCCTGCCTGAGAAAAATTAAGCGCATCATCCGGCCGCGAAGCAAGCCAGAATAAACCTTTGGCCCTGAGTGCCCCTTCAGGATACGTATCATTAAGATATCCCCACAGTCTCATCGGGTGAAATGGTCTTTTATCTCTGAATATCACTGAACTGATACCATATTCTTCTGTTTCAGAGGTGTGATGCCCCGCCTCTAACTCTTTTTGCCATCCTGCAGAGGACTGGGCTTTATCAAAATCAAAAAGTCTTGTATTGATGATTTCTTTTACATCAATCTGACTGAATTCAGAATGGATAATTTTAGCCTCAGGGCTTAATTTCTGTATTGCTGCTTTTAAAAAACTCAATGTTTCCGAATCCACAAGATCTGTTTTATTTAAAATAATCACATTGGCAAATTCTATCTGATCGGTCAAAAGGTTCACGATGGTTCTGTTATCTCCTTCCATATCGGTAAGATCACGGTCAGTAAGAAGCTCACCAGAGCCAAAATCTTTCATGAAATTAAAGCAATCCACTACAGTTACCATAGTATCTACATAGCTGAACCGGGATAGGTCTATACCACTGTCTTCATCTATGTAGGTAAAGGTTTGAGCCACCGGAACCGGTTCACTGATCCCCGTACTTTCAATAAGCAGATAGTCGAAGCGGTTTTCCATCGCCAGGCGTTCTACTTCTACCATCAGATCTTCCCGGAGGGTACAGCAGATACACCCATTGCTCATTTCTACGAGCTTTTCTTCTGTTCTGGAAAGTGTATTCTGGTTTTCTACCAGACGGGCATCAATGTTGATTTCACTCATGTCATTAACGATCACTGCTACTTTTAATCCTTCTTTGTTGTGAAGAATATGGTTCAGTAAAGTGGTTTTTCCGGCTCCGAGAAAACCGCTCAGTACGGTTACAGGAAGTTTAGTCATATCTGTAAATAATTAGTGTTTATGATTTTTAAAATTGATAATATGCCCGGAGATCAATCCTGCTGCTCCTACATAGATGAGAGGAATATGGACCTCAAATATCAGATCCGCCATTACCGATATTGAAATAAAGGCAATGGAAAGCCAGAATAAAAGCTTTAGCCATCGGTTGGCCATAGATCTCGTGATTCTGAAGACCACAACAGCTCCTATAAGCAGGAATGCCAGATCAATGTAAGGATTGTGTGATATACCTAAAGGAATAATCATTAATAAAGGAAAAGTAATGCAGTGAATAAGACAGAGTACAGCTGCTGATATTCCTATGGTGTCAAGTATTTTTGATTTCATGAGGTATAGAAGATTTAAATTTCTTATCGTAACTTTGTTGCAAAAGTAGATATTAATTTTTAAATAAAGCAACTATGTTGCATTAAAAAAATGAAACAAATACGAAATACCCAGTCGAAGACAGAGATTCTTAATCTTATTAATGATTCTGATGTAGCGCTTACCCATTCTGATATCCAGAAGAAATTAGGGGATCTGTGCAACAGGGTTACGATTTACAGAGTTCTGGAAAGACTTGAAAACGAAGGAGCTATCCACAAAATAGTCAATGTGGACGGAGTGGTTAATTTTGCAAAATGCAGTGGAAAATGTACTACAGAAAAACATTTTCACAACCATGTTCATTTTAACTGCAAAGAATGTCATTCTGTGACGTGTATTGAAAATGCCATTCCGGACATTAGCTTACCTGATGCCTTTCTTCCTCAGGAATATAATTTTATCATCAGCGGAATCTGTGGTAAATGTGCTGTAAAATAGCCATGTATATTATTTAGATTAACTGTGTCTGTATACAGATGGAGTCATATCTGTATGTCTTTTAAAGAATCTGCAAAAGAGCGACGATTCGGTAAAATGTAATATATCGGTAATCTCCATGACGGATAAATTGGTTGTTTTCAATAAGGATTTTGCCTGGGCAATGACCGCTTCATTGATCCAGCTAAGAATAGATTTTCCTGTTTGTTTGCGGATTATAGTCGTTAGGTATTTGCTTGTAAGATTCATCTTATCAGCATAAAAAAGCACACTTCTTTCTTCTTTATGATATTGATACAGTAAGTCAAAAAAAACATAGGTTAATTCTTTTCCTCTTGTGTATGGGTTATTCTGCTCCGTAGTATCATTATACAGATCTTTGATCTCACAGAGAAGAGCTAATAAAAGATACTGAAGAATGTCTTTCTTACTTCTGGACTGATCCCTGTAATAGTGCATTGAAATATTGAGATGGTGCTTTCTGAAAATTTCAAAACAATCGTCATTTAACAAAATACAGGGCATCTGGCGAATTTCCTGAAAAAGAATAAAATTATTCGAAAAAGAATCTCCGGAAACCAGGTCCTGGGAGAAAAAAACAGTATCTATATGTAAATCTTCCGATACTTCGATGGGTTCCATCATCGATCCTGGCAATACAACCATAAGAGTCCCCTGAGTAAGCTCCCTTTTTTGAAAATTGATTCTCAGCTCTGCCCTGCCTTTGATGCATACAGCACAGATAAACCCTTTTACGGAATGAGGATAATTTGTCAGTCCTTTTCTGACTGCATCCTCTGTTTTGTTCACTGCAATTCCTTCTACATCCTGTAATCCTATCTTCTCAGATACAAAGGATATATCATAGTTTTCTATACCACCTGTTTTTTCCATTTCATGAAATATGTGCCAGATAAAGGAATGATTTATATTTTAATAAAACAAACCTATTGCACATTTATTCTTCTTTTCGGATAATATTCTACGGCACAAGAAGCTTTTACTTTGTACTCAATCTTATAAACAAATTAAAAATTGAGTTATGAAAACATCAATGACCATTCCATTACCTTTATCATTGGCGGAGCGCGACCGCCGTTGGAAAATAGCACAAACAATCATGGAAAGAAATCAGCTGGACACTCTTATTATTTATGGAGACAGAGAATCTGCTGCTCCTGCGCCATTTTGTATCGACCATTATTTTACGAATGACAGACTTGGCTCTGTTGTCATTTTCCATAAGGATAAGAAGCCTGTCATCATTACTTTTGCATCTATGATGATTGCTGATCACATGCAGGCATCTTTACGCGGAGACCAGCAATGGATTGAACCTGAGCAAATTTATGTAGGCAAGACGGGTTCAAATATCGGAGCAATGCTGAAAGCAATAGGTCTTTCCGATCATCCGAAAATAGGGATTATAGGATTGGAGCCTTATCCCCCATTTTATTTTGACGGCGCACTGCCTCACCGCACATGGAAAGGAATCATTGAAGCTTTTCCTAAGGCTGAAATAACAGCAGTTTATCATGATTTCTTCAAGCTTACGGCTTCAAAAAGTGAGGAAGAGCTGGCTTTGATAAGATATGCAGCGCACATTGGTGAGGCGATGAGTGATGCCATGCAGGCAACCGTTAAACCCGGAATAAGCGAAGCTGAAGTAGCTGCGGCCATCACTTCTACCTGTATTGCAAAGGGAGGGTTTACCGCTGAAATATTATTGGGGTCAGGTCCTGAATATATTGGATGGGGACCTCCTGCCTGGCAATACCGCTCTCAGGCGCCAAGAATTATTCAGGAAGGAGATATTGTTCTGTCTGAAATATTTGCGTTGTACGGAATGTACGAAACGCAGCATCAGGCAGCAGTAGCAGTTGGAGATATCCATCCGGATCTGGAACGTGCAGCAGCTGTTGCCCGTGAATGCTATGAAGAAGGTCTTGGCGCTTTGAAAGCCGGAGTTACATTTGGGGAAGTGGTTGATACCATGGAAAAACCGCTTTTAGAATCAGGAGGCTGGCATGTACATCCTTTAATTCACAGTATCAATCCTTACGGCCCCATTGGATTTGGAACAGCTCCCGGTATTGAAGTGCTGCCGCAAGCCATGCGATATGGTAATGCAGGAAGATTACCAAATCCCGGAAGAGATTTAGTGCTGCAAGCCGGAATGTGCTTTGCATTTGAGCCCAACTGTGCTTTTGACAGACATTTGGTTAACCTTGGAGGAACGGTAATCGTAGGGGAAAATGAAGGAATTGAGCTTAATAAAAACTCAACCTATCTTATGAGGGCGCAGTATTAAACTGCAATTTTTTCAAGCTTCCTGTATAACTGGGAAGCTTGAAAAAATATTTTCATGATTCAAACTTTTTTAAACTTTCATTTGAAAAAGCTCCATAGTTGCATTATGATAATGGGCAGGGCGCCCCTGGGTATTGAGTATCTTTTTAGCCCCCAGATGAGAAAACCCACATTTTATGTAATAGTCGGTAAGCCTTTGGTTTCCTGCTGTGGTATCCATTCTTACGTATAATTTATTATTTTCCAATGCATACTTTTTGGTCCATTCCGCAATTTGTTCTACGAACTTCTGTCCCCTGAAATTAGGATTGGTAGCAATTCTGTGAATATAAACGGAAGGGTCGGCATTACGTTCTTCCCAAACCTGCTCATCCTCTAGTGTAATACTCCAGATACAGGCAATATGGCCGTCTATAATAATTTTCCAGTGACGGTTTTCTTTGATTTCAGTTTCAATCATATTCCGATCAAATTCCGGCCATTGTACACCGGATATTTTTTTCTTATAATCAGAAGCCATTTTGTATAAGTCAAAAATTTCTTCTGTGTCGTGTAAAGTCGTATTCGTTATCATTATTCCTTTCTTACCCTCAAAAATACTGAAAAATAAAGGGATTCTTCGCCGTTATTGTTATTCAGAATGGGTATAAATACCGCTCTATTCATTCCTTTCCGTTGGGAAAAGTAAATAAAAATACTATTTTTATCGTCCGATAAAAGAAAAGACTAATTATGCCGACTGACGCTTCTCATAAGCTGATCCCGATGACGACCTTTGTAATTGAATATTATTCACATGAAGGATATGCCGATCTTCAAATTTTAAATTTGATGAATAATTATGCCAATTTCTTAAAGAAACGCCTGGCTCTCGGAATGTTTGTTCCTGTAGACCAGGATGGAAATATTCTTAAAGAACCCAAAAATTATACATCATGGAAGGCCCTTGACCATAATGATGGTAAAAGGACTGATATTGCAGGGTTTGAAGAGTATGCAGGGTATCAGAAAGCAGAGCAGAATTGTATGTTTGAAGGTTTTAAAGTAGATTATAACGGATATTCCAAAGTAAGGATTATAGCTTCATATGATCCTTCTATAGAATTGTCTTTCAATAAAAATGATCTGTTTCCTTTAGGATTTAATGACGTAGAATCGCTTGCTGTTTTTGATGATATTTACCTGACATCCAGCGCACTTAAAGCAATTGGAATCAAAAAATAAATTCCGGTTTACCGAAATATTACTGTAATCCCTTTATCATACTCTGGTAAAAGGATTATAGTATTGTACTCGCAGCTTGTCATAATTAATTGTACTTTTATAAAATAGACTACTGGTGATCGTTAGCTTTCACGATCTCTTCCAATTCTTCTATTAATCTGATCTGTGCTGCATTAATCCGTTGTTTCGCCTCTTCTGAAACAAACCACTTCCATTGGTCCACTTCCGGTATTTCAAGTTTTTTACCTGATCTGGGTGGCCATTCTATCAATAAAGTATTGCTGTAAAGTCCTGAAGTATCCATATCTCCTTCCAGTGCCCATGCATATACCGTTTTTCCTCCTTTTTGAATGACAGGATGTAATTCTATAAATTCTCCGGTAACAGATTTTCCGGTTTCTTCAGTAAATTCAATCAATGCACGCTCCAGAAGGTCCTCATCAGGCATTATCTCACCTTTAGGAATGGACCACGCTCCTAAGTCTTTATTTTTCCAGAACGGACCTCCCGGATGAACCAGAAAGTAATATAAACCTTCTTTTTCTTTTTTAAAGAGTAAAATGCCGGAGCTTGTTTTCATCGACTTAAAGATTGATGATTAAAGTTATGAAAAATAAACAGGATGGATTGACAATTGATTATTAATTGGTTTTATTTAAATACAAAAAGCATAAAAAATTGAGCTATTTTATTTAAAATTGATCATTACACTGAAAAATAAAACAAATAAGCCTTTACAACCTTGTAATTATATTCTTTCGAGAGCCTTTAAGCTTTTAAAATAGCCTTTGTATCATTTGTGGTGATATTTAAAGAATCTTAATAGTTGCGGGACACTGATTAAGGATTGGCAGAGATTATGTTACAACTTCCATAGATTGGGATACATTCTTTTCCTGCTTATGCCCGAATTTTGTATCAGAAATAGAGAGGCACTGAAATTATCCTGCTTATTTCCAATTGAATGAATAACCCTCAAAATAAAAAATGATGCAAACTATATTAGGCGCTAACGGACAAATAGGTGAAGAACTGGCAAGAGAACTGAAAAGAAATTATACTTCAGACATCAGAATTGTCAGCAGAAAGCCTGGAAAAGTAAATGATACCGACACTGTATTTTCAGCAGACCTTTCGAACAGGGAAAAAGCAATAGAAGCTGTAAAAGGCAGTGAGATTGCCTATTTCACCCTAGGTCTTCCCATGGATACTGAATTATGGGAAAAACAATTCCTTCTGATCATGAGAAATGTAATTGATGCCTGTAAGATCAATGGAACAAAACTGGTGTATTTTGATAATACTTATATGTATCCTCAAAACAGTATGGTCCTCACCGAGCAAACGGAATTTGCCCCTGTAGGAAGAAAAGGGATGGTAAGAAAAAAAATGACCGATATGCTTCTGAAAGAAATGGGGGCAGGAGCCATAGAAGCCGTCATCTGCAGAGCTCCGGAATTTTATGGTCCGGGCAAAACTCAAAGTATTACGAACAGCCTTGTTTTCAATGCTATTAAAGAGGATAAAAAACTGAAAGTACCTTTGAGAGACAACAAATTACGAAGCCTGATCTGGACTCCGGATGCCAGCCGGGCCACTGCTCTGATAGGAAATACTCCTGATGCTTTCGGACAGACCTGGCATCTTCCTGTGGATGATCACAAGCTGAATTATAAAGAATTTATTGCGTTGGCATCTCAGATTTACGGAAAAAAGCTCAATTATTCTGTCATTCCGAAATTTGTTTTTAAAATTGGATCTCTCTTTAATAAAAATGCAAAAGAACTGCTGGAGCTTCTTCCAAGATATGAGTATGACAATGTTTTTGATGATTCAAAGTTCAGAAAGAGATTTCCTGAATTTCAGGTGACTGCTTACAGACAGGGAATTGAGCAGATCAAAAAAGAACAGCAAAAGGAAAAATAATGCTTTGAAAATTGTAATTTAGAATTTGATTTCTTTTAGCTACAAAAATGTTTAACCACTTAAGCGAAAAAGTAAGAATTTTTCTTGCCGGAAGTGATTCTAAGCAGAATAAAATGATAATTAAATAGAAACGGATATAATAAAAACAAATGAAAACACCGGAAAGAGTACCCTCCATTACAGCATTGCATCTTTACTTAAAGTTGAAAAGACCTTCCAATCCCTTAATCAGTGTTTTTGATTTTAATGAGGTTTCTGTTGATCCTAAAACCCTTCTAACTGCGGTAACCACAGATTTTTATGTTGTGGCTATTAAGAGTGACTGTGCAGGGAAATTCAAATATGGCCAGCATTATTATGATTTTGATGATGGGATCATGTATTTTATTGCACCTAATCAGGTGGTACAGTTTGAAGATATCCTGCTTTCTGAAGTGAAAGGAAGTGTACTGGTTGTACATCCTGATTTTTTACAGGGATATCCTTTGGCTTCTGCGATCAAAGAATACGGCTACTTTTCATATGCTGCCAATGAGGCTTTGCATCTGTCTGATAGAGAAGAACAGTCCGTCACAGACATCATTGATAATATCCGCAGGGAAACGGAAAATAATATGGATGTTTTCACTCAGGATCTGTTAATTTCCAATATCGATTTGCTGCTGAAGTACTGTGACCGTTTTTATAACCGCCAGTTTTTAACCAGAAAAAAAGTGAATCATGATCTTTTGACCCAGCTTGAAAATATACTGGATGATTATTTTAAAAGCGAAAGATTAACGATTGACGGGATTCCCACAGTACAGTTCATTGCCTCAGAAATGAATATCAGCCCCAATTATCTGAGTGATATGCTAAGGGTTCATACAGGACAGACCACCCAACAGCATATACAGAACAGATTGATAGAGAAAGCAAAAGAGTTGTTGTCTACTACAGGAATGTCTGTTTCAGAAATTGCCTATCATTTAGGATTTGAGCATCCTCAATCTTTTCACCGTTTATTTAAAAACCGAACCGCGATTTCACCCCTGGAATTCAGGCAGACGTTCAATTGAAAATGCTCCTGTGCTAAGTAACAGGATATCATTTATCTGGTTTTTGAAGAAGTAACCTCAGAAAGTCTGTTATTTTTGTAAACAAAACGGACAGGGCTGCTTTCTCCATCAGAAAAATGAAATCCAGGTTCCTGCATTCCGTGTACTACTCCATTTTGTATACTTTTAAAAAAGGTCTGCGTTTCTGCCAGATCACCACCTCTGTTGAAAGAATACTTATACAGGAGTTCACCATTCTTATTGATAAAAATGGCATAATGTGCGTCCCAGTTATTACCGCCATCACGTCCTTCTATAGTGAAAGGCATAATGGCATCTTCCAAATGATCGCCATTCAGATCGCCTATAAGAATGGGCCGTTCTGAATCAAAAATAGAACCGGAAAGGTCATCATCATAACTGAAGCCCAATTCTTTACCGAAAAAATCTGTTTTTGATGCTTTCTTAAACGCAAGCAGTACTGCTGTGGTATCAATAACGGGTAATTTTATAGCTGTTACAGCACTGTCATGGTCTTTTACCCTATTTGCAGGAGTTTGAATGGTATCATGGGACTTGGTTTCTCTAATAGTCTTTTTTTCCGGCTTGCAGCTCGCAACCATCGCAAGAGAGAGTAATGAAAAGTATATTTTGTTGAAGTACATATTGTAAAGCGTTGTATATAATAGAATATTTATTGTGAAACTAGTTTTACAGGATCACTTAGTATTTTTTTCTTGATCAACTTCTTTCTGTAATTCTTCCTGAAATTCGATTAAAGCTTTTGTAGTACCGGATTTTAAACTTCCGTTTTTTTCTCCTTCTTCCCAGGTTTTAAAAGCTTTTTCCCTTAATCCCAATGTGAAATAATAACTTCCTAATACCGTATATCCTTCCGGTTCTCCGAGATCTATAATTTTCTTGGATAGTGCAATTAATTCCGGGTGAGGCTTTATCTTTTTGGAAGGAATTTTTACGGGATCAGTTAGAAGACCGGGAGTGTACTGCATCATTTTTAATCCAAAGAGATTCATACAAGCTTTTGCTAAACCTTTATTGCACAGATCTTCATTCACTCCGGAGGTTTTCCCCGAAAATAATGCTTCAAAATCAAGATCTGATCCGGAGGAGCTCTTGGTCTTATCATAATACTCGGCCAAAAGCTGAGCTTTCTTTTTAGCATCTGCCGGATTACGTCTGTTATTGATTTCTGAACTGTCTTTTTTAGGAACCCAAACCCCTTTCTCTACCCAGTTTGAAATTCCGGTTAATTTTCCTTTTTTAATTTTGAAGACGAATATACTTTTATCAGGATAAACAATCAGGCTGTCATTCCTGGTAAAATAATCTCCATAGTCCATATCAGATATTAAGACTTTTCCATTTCCGTCAAAATTAAAACTACTGTAAAGCGTTGTATCATTACTTGCCTTATAATAACCTTGTAAAGAATTATCGGCTTCCTGTGCTGATAAAAAAATATATCCTGAGAAGGATAACAGAGTTAAAAATAATTTCTTTTTCATCATTTTCTACTTCTTTATTATTGAATGATTGTTTTTTACAAAGCTATTGAATAGAAAGGGAATTTAATTAGCTGATTTCAGGTATTTTTTCCGTTTGAAAAGAAATTAGGGGTTAAAAAAACTGAATAATGCCTAAGATTGATCATTTGAATTCATATTTCAAGTGTTCTTAACTAAAAAAGCTCCCTTTTAGAGAGCTTTTCAATCCATACATGCTTGCAGTTTTACATGAAAGATTTGATGATAGAAATAAGACTCATGATGATCACTACTATCCCAACTACTATAAACATCTTTTTGGTGGGAAGTTTTGAGGTAAGCATCGCTGAGAAAGGTGCTGTAAAAACGCCTCCCAGTAATAGGCCTAAAACAATATTCCAGTGGTGAATCCCAATTGTAAAAATGAAGGTAACAGCACTTGTAATGGTCAGCAGGAACTTAGCTACCGTTGAACTTCCTACTACATAACGGGGAATTCTTCCTTCTTTAATCAAGGTTCCGGTAACTAACGGGCCCCATCCTCCTCCTGCAAAGGAATCTATAAAACCACCTGCCAATCCTAATAATCTGAGATTCGTTCTTCGTTTGGTTTTAACGGGGTTTGATTTTTTGCTTTTAAAAGCATTTCTTAAAATATTGATTCCAAGGTATAAGGTATAGCAGGCAATAACAGGCTTTACAATATGGGCATACTCCTCACCATAATGAGACAATGTTAATGCTCCGATAACAGAACCTACGATTGCCAGGGGAAACAATACCCAAACCATTTTTTTGTTGACATTTCCCAGTTTATAGTGGCTGAAACTCCCGGCCGCCGTAGTAAAAGATTCTGCAGAATGAATGCTTGCACTTACAACCGGAGGCGGAACGTTCAGTAATAAAAGTATGGTTGTACAGATTACGCCATAGCCCATTCCCATAGATCCGGCCACAATTTCTGCCATAAAACCTGCAAACAGCATCCAGTAAAAAATATGTCCGTCTTTATTTAGAAAATACTGAATATCCCCGGAAAGATTGAAGTGGTAGACCACCAGTCCTAATATTCCAAACAAAAGCAAAATACCAATGATAGCCAGATAAATATTGGCTTTTCTCTGGGCTGTTTTGGTAATGCTGATCAGTTTTTCAATTTCCATTTCTGATTGGGCAGGAGGAATTTTTCCGTCAGACAGATATTGAGTTGTTATTTTGTTGAGTTCTTTTACTTTATAATTGAAGTCCCCTTTTAGCTGATTCCGGATATTCTGCATATTGTCCAATATATGATCCATTTCATCCGGAATAATTTCAGTGAATGTTTCCCTTAATCTTTTGGCTATCGTCGGGGATTTTCCGTTGGTTGAAATAGCGATTTTAAGATTGCCTTTTTTTACGATTGAACCTAAATAGAAATCACACAGATCAGGCTTATCTGCAATATTAACCAATACACTCTTCTGATGGGCACGATCACGGATTTGTCCGGCCAATACAATGTCATTTACAGCAATAACAGCGAGATCAACAGTATCAAAATCTGTGTCGTTATAAGCTCTTTCATGCAGTTTTATATTGGGAAACTGACTTTGCAGAGCCCTGATCTCCGGAATAATTTCCTTTGCTACAATTTTTATGACCGTGTCCGGTGAATTGCCAAGTACAGAATCTAATTTTTCAAGAGCGACTTTACCGCCTCCAACAATGAGTAAGGACAAAGTTTCAAGCTTTAAGAATATGGGATATAAGGAGTTATTCATCTTAATTATAGTTTTATATCGTAAGTAAAAGCGAGATAATACAGTCCTCCGATTTCCGGACCTGCAGCATACTGAAAGTATCGTCGGTTCAGCAGATTGGTTGCTCCTATTTTCACATTTGCATGAATGTCCGGAAGTTTCCAGGTAGCCTGTGCATCAAGGGTATAATAAGCGGGGATTTCTCCTGAAGCCAGAGGGCTCTCCCACATAAAGCTGTTCTGCCACCTTGCAACGACGGTGAAACCTATATTCTTGAAGATTTCTCTATTTCCCAAACTTATATTAACCATCCACTTCGGAGTATTGAAAGCGGTAATAAACAGATCGGATGAGTTATTGGAAGCAAGCGCATTATAGGAAACATTGGTATTAACATTATAATTTCCTGTTATATTGTACCGCACTCCCAAAGAAGTACCATAGCTTTTGTAGGTGGTATTGCTGTTGGTATAGACTCTGTACCTCTCCTGCTTACTTCTGTCAAGCATGGCTAAGACAGCTGTATTACTTCCTACCTGACTGTTTTTAGGTACTGCAACTTCTACCTGACCGAGAAATCCATCATAAATATTGTAATAGAAATCCCAATCCAGAGCGAGTTTGCTATTAAAGAAAACAGATTTGTATCCCACTTCAAAAGAGGTGATCTTTTCGGGCCTTAATTTCTGAAGACCGGCAACTGTTAAAAGCTGTTTATTATCCTGTGCTGCCTGAGTTTGGCTCTTTCCTCCATCCACATCGCTATTCACAGCAGACGTGAACCTGTCTATGGAGGAAAGAGTATAGGAATTTTCCAGATAACCAAGTCCCTCGTTCACTTTTGAAAGGCCTCCCACTCTTCTTACGTTTCCGTTATTCACAAAAGAAAGCGCTTCAAACAGTGACGGGAAACGGTATCCGTTCTGGAAAGAAGCTCTGAAATTATGTTGATTGACAGGCGAATACACAATACTTATTCTCGGATTTAGTTTGGCTTCAAATTCAGGGTTCCTGTCGATACGTAAAGCGGCATTCAGTTTTAATTTTTCATCAAAGAAAACTTTGGTAATCTGTGCAAAAGCTCCGTATTTCTGATAAGTAACATCTTTCCCGAAAGTACCATCAGATAAAGGAATATTTCTTTCATTCACAGGTCTGTTAAAATCAACAAAATTGTTTCCGTCCGGAGTTATACTGTACAACCGGTAATCTACCCCTGCAAGGAGATTAAATATTTTTACAAACCTTGTAAGATCATAGGTAAGTTCTCCCTGATAAAATCGGGATTTCTGTTCGAGTTTAGCGCCTCCCGTTGCCGGAGCTCCTGCAATTCCGGCGTTGGCAGAATCCCAGTTATTAATTCCGATAATGGTATTTTTAAGCTGCTCAAAGGCGGCTGTTCCGGGGACTACTCTATTCTTATCGGCTTCTTTACGGGCCAGAATAAAAGCATCATTAAGGTTTACTCCTGAATTTATAGTATTCTGGAGCGTTGTCTGAAATATATTTTTCCAATTATTATTCGAAAGATTGGTAAGATCCAGATTGTCCGCCAAAGGTTTAAGATTATAAGAATCTCCTGTATTTTCAACAGATACATAGGCTCTGAAAGTAAGTTCTTTGCCCGTAAGTTCTACTTTGTGGTTTTGAACGGTGGCATTTTGCAGCCGGATTTTGTTACCTCTCTGGAAAGTTCCGTCCAGCAATCCGTAGCGGTATACATAGGAAGCTTTCCATTGATCTCCAAAACGGTAATATAATCCTGCATCAAACTTAATGTTTTTCACTTCCGGACTTACAAGGTCTTTTTCCAGATATCCTGTCCTGGAAACATTAAATGTGGTTGGTTTCCCATTGTAATCCACTTTTACAGAAACCCTGTTATTCCTTTCGTCACCGTACTTATTCCACAGATCTTCAGCGGGATTGTTAACTAATGAGAAATTAGGATTAGCTGTAATCAATGAATTTGGATTCTGATCTGTGAGGTTGTTGGATATCCAGTCTATTCCGCTGAAGTAGGATGCATTTACCTTTACAGCAAAATTTTTATTGACCACTTTTGCAAACCGTATTGCACTTTCACCCAAAGAGCTTATTTTATGGTTGGCATTGTCTACATGATTGACTCCACCCCGGAAATAAACACTGATTCCTTCGGAAGTAAAAGGGTCTTTGGTTTGAAGGCTGGCCAATCCGTTAATGGCATTCATTCCGTACAATGCAGAAGCTGCTCCGGAAGTAACTTCCATCGACTGGATGTCCAGTTCTGTAGGTCCTATGGCATTTCCCAGCGGCACTCCCAATGTAGCGGATTGTACGTCTACGCCATCCACCAGCTGCATAAATCGGAAATTATTAGGAGAGTTGAATCCTCTTGAGTTAGGGATTTTCAATGTGAGACTGGAGGTCAAAAGCTGTAGTCCTTTTACATTTTCCAATGTTTCATAGAAAGAAGATGCGGGACTTTCCCTGATTGTTCTGATATCAATTTTTTCAATCGCTATCGGAGAGCGCAGTATTTTTTCAGGAACTCTGGATGCTGAAATCACAACAGCATCAATAATGGTATTCTGAGGATTAAGCCCGATGGTTATTTTATTGGAGGGAGAAAGAACTTCAAGAGTCTGGCTTGCAAATCCGTCTTTATTAATGACAAGACGGAATGGTATGGTAACTCTTGTTCGTATCTTAAAGGTTCCCAGCTGATCTGTGAATGCTGTATCTTCTGTGTTTTCTATCTTTACTTTTACAGAATCCAGTCCTTTGTGTGTTCCTGTGCTTTTGATGCTCCCGCTTAATTCGATAAGCTGCTGCTGAGCTTCGGCCAGATTAAAAAATAGAAATGTAAATGCTATAATACCTGCTTTAGGCAAAAGATTTCCCTGTTTTTTATTTTTCATTTTTTCTTCATTTTTAGGTTGAGAATGAAGCTGTCTGAACTTTTTTACCATGACAGTTTTTCGATAATGAAAATCTTCATTACGAGTGATGTTACCATTGAAGGGTTTAGAATTTTCCACCTTTGGAGGGGTGGCAAATCAAGGATTTGACGGGGGTGGTTAAACCGTGAAAATAATTACTGTTATTATTACAGTATATCTGGTATTCACTTTCCTTGATGGGGTCAAAAAGTTGAAACAGCTTTGATTGTATTGTTAGTTGAGAATTAACAACACATACACATTCGTCTACTAAAAAGAAGAGGTTGAGTTTTTTTATTTTTTTTCAGATCATAATGAAAGTCAGCCATATTTTCAATTTAAATTTTGTAAGTAACGGTATGAAAAATCACCAAATGTTTCTTCTGTAAGCCTTTTCTGGATATAAATTCCGAAAAGTTCATCCAGCGTTGTAAGAATCTCGTCTTCGTCTATATTTTCTTTAAACTTTGTATTAAGGCGCATTCCCAGACGGTCGCCTCCGATATGGAGATTATACCTGCCATATGCTGTTCCCACAAATCCAATTTCAGCATTAGGAGATCTTCCGCAGCCATTAGGACAACCTGTCATACGGATCGTGATATCATCTTGTAAAAGACCATGTTTTTCAAGGATAGGTTCTATTTTGGTCACCAAAGAGGGCAAATACCTTTGTGCTTCAGCTAAAGCCAATGAACAGGTATTTAATGCAACACAGGCCACAGAGTTTTTACGCAAAGCACTGGCTCCGTCTGTATAGCCCGAAATTCCGTACTCTTGTAAAATATTTTCAATTTCGGCTTTATCTTCTTCATGAATATCCGCCAGAATAAGGTTTTGATTACATGTAAAACGGAAATTTGCATTCCCGGTCTGAGCAATCTTTAATAATCCTGCTTTGAGAGGATATTCCTCAGTATTAAGAACTCGGCCATGTTCTACAAACAATGTATAAAACCATTTTCCTTCATGATTCCGGGTCCATCCGTAGCGGTCTTTTCGTTGTTCAAATTTAAATTCTCTGGCAGGCTCAAAACTGAATCCTGTTCGTTTTTCCACTTCGGCTCTGTACTGATCTATTCCAAGCCTGTCAATCGTATACTTTAATCTTGACAATTTCCTGTCGCTTCTGTTTCCAAAGTCTCTTTGTACGGTGATGATCTCGTAAACGGCTTTCAGTACTTTTTCTTCTGTATCCACAAATCCGATTATGGAGGCAAGACGCGCATAGGTGGCTTCATTTCCGTGGGTAGCTCCCAATCCACCGCCAGCTGCAATATTGTAACCTACGATTGTATTGTTCTCAATAATAGCAATCAGTGCGATATCATTGATGAAGACATCCACATCATTATTAGGAGGAACTGCAATTCCTATTTTAAGCTTTCGGGGAAGATACCGGTCTTCATAAAGGGGGTCTTCTTCTTCTGCTTTTCGGTCTACAATCAATTCATCATCAATCCAGATGTCATAGTAGGATTGAGTTTTTGGAAGACACATTTCACTGATCTTTCCTGCCAGTTCGTACGCTTCCTGATGCAACGGGGACTCTGAAGGGTTTGCGGTACAGGTTACATTTCTGTTCACATCTCCACAGGCTGCAATAGAATCTAAATGTTTCAGATTAAAACTCTGAATGGTCGGTTTTAATTTCGATTTTAAAATACCATGCAGCTGAATGGTCTGTCTTGTTGTAATTTTTATTGTTCCCGTAGAATGATCTTCGGCGGTTTCATTCAATCCTATCCATTGTTCCGGAGTTAAAAACCCACCCGGAAGCCTTAGCCGGATCATATAGGAATACAGCCATTCCAGTTTTTTTGAAACGCGTTCTTCTCTTCTGTCTCTATCGTCCTGCTGGTACATTCCGTGAAACTTAATCAAGGTCTGATCATCCTCTCTGATCGCTCCTGTAACGTCATCCAGCAAACTTTCCTTTAAAGTTCCTCTGAGCCCGTTACTGCCGGTTTTGATCCTTTCTACCGGTGAAAGATTATCTTTACTATTCATAAACTGTTTTCTTTTAATTTTTACAAGTACTTCTGTTCCCGATTAATAAACATCTTTTGCATATCTGCCGCTAAGTTCCAGTTCTTCAAGATAATGAAGAGCTTCTTCTTGACTGCGTTTTCCTTCATTTTGAATGATAGTCAGGAGAGTTTGCTCTACATCAAGGCTCATCGGTTCTTTTGCTCCACATACATAAAGAGAAGCTCCTCCTTCAAGCCAGTGAAAAACTTCCTGCCCTTTCTGTTCCAGCTTGTGCTGCACATATATTTTATCGGCTGTATCTCTTGAAAAAGCAAGGTCTAAATGGGTCAGGCTTCCTGTTTTAAGGAAATCCTGAAGCTCAGCCTGATAAAGAAAGTCTGATACAAAATTCCGGTCTCCGAAGAATAGCCAGTTTCTTCCTTCCGCTCCAGCAGCATCCCGCTCCCAAAGGAATGATCTGAACGGCGCAATCCCTGTTCCCGGACCAATCATAATGATATCTTTATCCGGTTCAGGCAGTTTGAAATGCCCGGCCTCCTGAATATAGAATTCCATCTCTTCTCCTGCGTTGAATTCGCTTAAAAAGCCACTGCAAAGACCATTATTTTTTTGATGATCGATAAAAAATTCTGATTTGGCCACCGTGATGTGAATTTCATTCTCACCATGAGCCTCCAAAGAGGAAGATATTGAGTAAAGACGGGGCGCCTGGCCTGTTAATACCTGAATAACTTCTTCAAATTCTCCAGCATTTTTTACAGGATAAATCCTCAGGAGATCAAGAAGGCTTAAACGCACTTCCGGAATGGAATGGCCTGTGATCTTTGCATATTGAGCAACCACGGATTTAAGTAAATAGCTGATATTAAGATACTTTTGTAAAAGCCCCTCTACGCTATCAGTTATTTTTGCCGTTTCAATTTTCTTTTTAGGATCAACTCCTGTCAGGGTAATAATTTCGTCAACGGTCGCTTTTGAATTGAATGGAACGATTCCTAAAGCTGCACCAGGCTGATAAACAATAGCTTCATCCGTTTCTATTTCAATGTGATAGGTTTCTTTTTCAGAGGTAATGTCGTTCAGATTAATGATCGAAGAAACCTTTCCTTTGTATCTTTTTCTTCCTGTAGAAACTTTTGGCGCTGAACTTTTTTGTATACGGTTATCAGTTCTTTTATTTACCGCTTCAAATACATGTTCTATCCATTGTGCAGCTTCCTGTTCATAATCTATATCACATTTTTTCAGGGGAATAATACGCTGTGCGCCTATTATTTCAAAACGATCATCTACTTCTTCTCCGGTTTTACAGAATTGAGGATAGCTACTGTCTCCCAATGCCAGAACTCCAAATTTGAGATTGCTGAGGTCAATTTCATTTTCATGAATATAATTATAGAATTTTCTGGCAAGAGCCGGTGGTTCTCCTTCTCCCTGTGTGCTTATAATCACAAAAAAGAACTCTTCTTTACCCAGATCTTTAGGTTTATATTGTGAAAGGTCAGCTAATTTAACCTGAATTCCTTTTTTCTTAATAATTCCTGCCAATACAGTTGCCAGCTTTTTACTGTTCCCGGTTTCTGTGCCATAGGCCAGAGTTATTTTCTTTACAACACTTTGAATAAGAGTATTGGTATGCGTAGGGGGCAATGTAGCCGTTAATAAAGTTCCTCCCGCAAGGCCTGCCAGATATCCGCTGGCCCAGATGGCTTCATCTCTGGAAAAATCTCCGGAGATTTGTTTTAATACGTTTAGTTTATTTTCAGACAGCATATTCAAAGAAATTTTGATTTTTAGGGACTAAACTTCCGTTCTCCACTGATTTAAAGTAAAGACCTTCTTTTTCTGTATTTTCAAGCCATGAAAACTCCTCATGCAGAGTAACGATTGTGCCCACGATGACCAATGAAGGTGAAGCAAAGGTTTTATGTCCAAAAGCAGCATTGAAAGTTTCAAATGAAGAGGTATAGACTTTCTGATAAGGTGTTGTAGCCTGTTCCACAATGGCAATTTTTTTATCACCGGAAATCTCTAGTTGCAGGAATTTCTCAACCAGGCTGGTAAGATTTCCTTTTGACATATAGAAAACAAGGGTATCATTGGTTCCGGCAAGTTCTTTCCAATAGTCTTCATTCAGAATATCAGATTTATAATACGTTAAGAAACGCACCGATGTTGAATATCCTCTTGCTGTTAAAGGCATCCCTGCATAAGCTGCTGCCCCGAGGGCGGCTGTAATTCCGGGGATGATTTCGTAAGGAATATGATTTTCTTTTAAAGCCTGCAATTCATCCAGAATATTGGAAAATATGGAAACATCGCCCCCTTTAAGCCTAGCAATCGTTTTATTCTGACGGGCATACTCCACCATTAAAGTATTGATATGAGATTGAGGAGTAGATGCACTTTTGCTGCATTCTTTGCCCACATAGATGACTTTAGCGTTTGGATTGACGTAAGCTTCCAGAATCTCCGGACTTACAAGGCGGTCGCATAAAATGATGTCTGCTTCTGCGATGGCTTTAACTGCTTTTACAGTGATCAGTTCAGGGTTGCCGGGCCCTGCACCGATAAGGTAAACCTTTGGTGATTTTATAATTGTTTTCATTGAAAGTCAGTGTTAGTTAAGGATTTAGAAGAGTCCTTCTACAGACAGATACCTTTCTCCGGTATCGTAGTTGATGGTGAGAATTTTAGCGTTAGACTGTATTTGAGGTAAATGCTTTGCTATGGCTGCTAAAGCGGCTCCTGTAGAAACTCCTACAAAAAGACCTTCTTTTTTTGCAGCATTAAGGGTGTATTCATACGCTTCGTCCTTCCCTACTGTGATCACTCCGTCCAAAAGGGTAATGTCCAGAATAGAAGGTACAAATCCGGCTCCCAGTCCCTGTAAAGGATGTGGTGCGGGACTTCCTCCGCTTAATACGGGAGACAGCTCCGGCTCTACAGCAATTACTTTTACGTTGGGATATTTTTCCTTTACTACTTTTGCTATTCCGGTGATATGTCCTCCGGTCCCTACTCCTGTAATGATATAGTCTAACCCGTCAGGAAAATCTTTTAAAATCTCCTGAGCTGTTGTTTCTGTGTGTGCTTTTACATTGGCAGGATTATCAAACTGTCTTGGTATCCATGAATTGGGAGTTTCTGCTGCCAGTTCATTGGCCTTTTCAATAGCTCCTTTCATCCCTTTTTCTCTTGGGGTAAGTACAAATTCGGCCCCATAAGCTTCCATAATCTTACGGCGCTCTATACTCATACTTTCAGGCATTACCAGAATAAGTTTATAACCTTTCACTGCAGCTACCAATGCCAATCCAATTCCTGTATTTCCACTGGTAGGTTCTATGATTGTGGTGTTTTTGTTCAATAATCCTTTGGCTTCGGCATCTTCAATCATTGCTAATGCAATCCTGTCTTTGATGCTTCCTCCCGGATTGCTTTTTTCAAGTTTAATCCAGATTTCATGATCTGTATTGAAAAGATGGTTAATTCTTACGACGGGTGTATTCCCTATCGTTTCTAATGCGTTCTGAAATTTCATATCAATGTAATTTTTTTGTTTTTTTATATCACAAAGGTTAAAGATTCAGGTAATGAACTGTTATCCTTTATTTTTATTTCGCTTTTATGATAAACCAGAGAATGGGCGGGCACATCCTGCGTAACCCATACATTTCCTCCGATAATACTTTCTTTTCCTATGGTGGTATTTCCTCCCAAAATGGTAGCCCCGGAATAGATAATGACGTCATCTTCTATGTTGGGATGCCTTTTCTGATTGGCTTTTTCTTTCGAAACATTCAACGCTCCCAGGGTTACTCCCTGATAAATTTTGACATTGTTTCCTATAATTGTCGTTTCTCCGATGACGATTCCGGTTCCATGATCAATGAAAAATGATTTTCCAATTACTGCACCGGGATGAATATCTATTCCTGTCTTACTATGGGCATATTCTGAAATAACCCGTGGTAATATCTTTACGTCCTGATTCCACAATTGATGCGAAATACGGTATACATATGTAGCAAAAAATCCTGGATATGCCAGATATACTTCTTCCAGAGAGTCTGCTGCAGGGTCAAACTCCAGAATAGATTTTGCATCCAGAACCAACTGCCCGTAAATTTCAGGTAAAGCTGTAAGAAACTCATCTACCTGCCTTTCTGTAATTTCATCATTTCCTGTGACAGTGTTGATCAGATCAAAAAGCGTTTTTTGGAGTGCTTCAAAATTTCTTTTCAACTCATCTTCCGTATTATCCCTTTGAGGCAGGAAAAGCGCTTCGTATAAATCCTTTACAAATTTTTTAGTCTTTATTTTGTCAAAAAATCCATGAATATTATTTTGTTTGGTCTCATGAATTTTTTGAATTAAGTGATCGGAAATTGCCATTATTTCTATTGAATTATACAGGCTGCAACAGTTGAATTAGAAGTTTCGTCTACTAAAATTGCAGATCCTGTTGTTTTATTATTGATAAAACTATCATAGACCAAAGGTTGTGCCGTTCGCAATGTAACTTTCACAATTTCATTAAGTTTAATATCACTTTCTATCCGTTCCCGGCCGAGGGTATTGACATTGATCTTGTAATCTACTTCTTTGACGACGGTTTTTACCAATCTGCTGTTCTGTTGCAACAGGTATTTATTGCCTGGCTGCAGTGGTTTCTGATCCAGCCAGCACAAGAGAACTTCCAGATCTTTTTCTACGGCAGGAGGCTGTTCTTCAGTGGCGAAAATATCACCTCTGCTGATATCTAAATCATGAGTGGTATGGATAACAACCGGCTGTCCTTCAAAAGCTTCTTCTTTTTCAGATCCGTTGATCTCAATCCTGGAAATTTCTGTAATTAATCCCGCAGGAAGAATCTGTATTTTATCTCCTTTTTTGAATTGTCCGCTTAACACCTGTCCTGCATATCCTCTGTAATCATGCAGTTCTTCAGTCTGGGGGCGGATTACGTACTGAACCTGAAAACGGCTTCCGGCATTAATTTCTTCATTCAGGGTTACCTTTTCAAGATATTCCAGAAGAGAATCTCCTTTGTACCAGTCTGTTCTTGTGGATTTTGAAACAATATTATCTCCTTTCAGTGCTGAAATGGGAAAGTAACTCACGTCATTCAGTTCCAGATTTTCTGCAATTTTGGAGTAGTCTGATTTTATGGCTTCGAAAACGTCTTCCGAATATTCTACCATATCCATTTTATTAATGGCTACAGCAACTTTTTTCAGTTTTAACAGTGATGCTATCATAGAATGCCTTCTTGTCTGCTCTATAACTCCTTTACGCGCATCGATAAGGACAACCATAAGGTCAGAGTTTGACGCTCCTGTGATCATATTGCGGGTATACTGTACATGCCCCGGAGCATCAGCAATAATAAATTTTCTTTTGGCAGTTGAAAAATACCTGTAGGCAACATCTATGGTAATCCCCTGTTCTCTTTCTGCCCGGAGTCCATCTGTTAAAAGAGCAAGGTCTACTCCGTCTTCGTTTTTGTTTTTTGAATGTTTTTCAAGTACTTCCAGCTGATCCTGCAAAATACTTTTGCTATCGTAAAGCAGTCTTCCGATAAGGGTACTTTTCCCGTCATCTACACTTCCTGCTGTTATAAATCTTAATATATCCATCCGTTTTTGAATTATAAATTGTGAATGATCATAAATCATTTATTAAAAATACCCTCCTTTTTTTCGATCTTCCATTGCTGCTTCTGTCACTCTGTCATCAATCCGGGTTTCTCCGCGCTCCGAAATTCTTGTGGCTACAATTTCTTCAATAACAGCATCTATAGTAGTAGCGGTAGATTCTACTGCGGCGGTACAGGTCATATCTCCAACGGTACGGTAGCGTATTTTTTTTGTCGTGACAATATCATCAGATTCTAAAAACACATATTCAGAATTCGCGAGCCACTGCCCGTTAAGGTCTACTACTTCCCTTTCATGCGAATAATAGATAGAAGGCAATGCTATTTTCTCTCTGCGGATATAGTTCCAGATATCAAGTTCTGTCCAGTTGCTGATCGGAAATACCCTTACATTTTCCCCTTTGTGGATTTTTCCGTTAAAAATATTCCACAGTTCAGGACGCTGAAGTTTGGGATCCCATTGTCCAAATTCATCACGGACAGAAAATATTCTTTCTTTCGCACGTGCTTTTTCCTCATCTCTTCTTGCACCTCCAATGCAGGCATCAAATTCAAATTCTTCTATTGTATCCAGTAAGGTATGGGTCTGAAGCCAGTTTCTGCTGGGAAACTTACCCTTTGCTTCAGTTAACTTTTTACTTTTAATGGTATCTTCCACTTTTCTTGCTACCAGATTAACCTCCAGCTGAGCAACCAGCTGATCCCGGAATTCTAAAACCTCAGGGAAATTATGCCCGGTATCTACATGAACAAATGTAAACGGGATTTTTCCGTGAAGAAATGCTTTTCTGGCCAAATGAGCCAGTACAATACTGTCTTTTCCGCCACTGAATAATAAAGCCGGACGTTCAAATTGCCCTGCAACTTCTCTTAATATATAAATAGATTCGGATTCTAACTGATCTAAATAGTTTAACTGATGTATCGACATTTTTTCTCTTTTTATTGATGAATATGTAAACCGCACTCCTTTTTGTTGGCATCTTCCCACCACCAGCGGCCCGCTCTGAAATCTTCTCCTTCTTTAACCGCTCTGGTACATGGTTCACAGCCTATACTTACAAAACCTTTTTTATGAAGATGATTATATGGTAGATGATATGCTTTTACATAGTCTGCCACCTGTTCGGAGCTCCAGTGAAGGATCGGGTGATATTTGATGATCTTATTATCAGAGTCCCACTCCAACTGCGGCATATTTTGGCGGTTGGCAGAATGTTCTGATCTCAAACCTGTGATCCATACCTGATACCCTTCCAGTGCTTTTTTCAACGGATGCACCTTACGGATCGTACAGCATGCTTTTCTCTGTTCTACAGACTGGTAAAAGGAATCCGGTCCATTTTCCGACACAAAGTTTTTCAGTTCTTCTGTATCCGGATAATAAGCTTTGATATTCTTTTTGAAAAAAGCTCTTGTATTACTCCATGTTTCATAAGTCTGTTCAAAAAGTCTTCCTGTATCCAATGTGAAAATATCAATATTGAGATCTTTTATCAGATGGGTGATGACCTGATCTTCATAGCTGAAACTCGTAGAAAAAATAACCTTACCCGGAAATCTGTCTACCAGTATCTGCAGTGCATTATCCCGAAAAGAGCCTTCAGAAGCTGCTTTCAGAAGTGTTTCAAATTCATTTTTCAGACTATTTTCCATTACTATTTGAAATTTTAATATTGCAAATATATATAAAATTCTACAACTCCTATCAAAATAGTAGAATTTAAATAAAAAAAATTATCCGTTGTTGATAAATTTAGTCAGAGTAGCCTCCATCATGCTTTTTCTTGTTTTTTCACGGACGATAATCAATTCATTTCTGAGGTAGCATGAAGCTTCGTCTACACAATCATCACAGGGTTCGTAAAAATTTAAAGATACACATGGAGTAAGAGCAATAGGACCGTCAAAGATTCGGTAAATGTCTGCTAATGAAACATCATCGGGCGATTTCAGAAGATAATACCCTCCTACTTTTCCCTGCTTGCTGTTAACAAGTTTAGCTCTTTTAAGTTCAAGGAGTATTTGTTCCAGGAATTTTTTGGGGATGTTTTCGTCTTGTGCAATAATGGATGTTGACAGAAAGCCCTGGTTATAATTCCTTGCTAATCTGACCATTGCTTTTAGCGCGTATTTGCAACGTTTCGACATCATAATTCCTGCAAGTTATGACAAATTATCTGATAAATGAAATGTAATAATAAATGAAATGAGTTAATAATCTCTTGAGTGTTTCAGCTGTATGAATGTTTACAATATAAAATAAGCCAGTTCCCTATCTCCTCTCACCAGATTTTCTGTTCTGCCAAAACCGTTTTTCAGAAGAACTTTCTGAGAGCCAATATTATCCAGATCAGTTACCGCAACTATATCTTTTTGATGATGCAGAGAAAGGCAGTACTCAACAAGTGCTTTGCATACGCTTGTTCCCAATCCTTTTGCCCAATAGTTTTCTCCTAATGTATATCCTATTTCTATCTGTTCGGGATTATCGAGGAAAGTTCTGGCAAGACCCATTCCTACGAAATCATTGGTTTGAGCATCAAATATTCCCCATCTGCTGAAGGGGCCATCTTTGTAATCCGATAATGCTTTGTCAAACATTTCTTTATATTCATCAGGTGTTTTATAGGGCAGATATCTTGTAACATTTTCGTTATCAAACAGCTCTAAAAACAGCGCAAACTCTTGTGGAACAAATTCACGGATAATGATCATGTCGTTTTTGTAATGCATAGAGATAGTAATGTGATTCAAACTGAATAATATATAAAAATACGTAAATAAACTAAAATCTGACCTTAAAAACTTTGTTGACATGACTAAAATCTGCCTGAAAATGGTGGATTTATATTAAATTTGATCTGTTAACCGATAAAAATCATTCACTTGAAACTGCCTCTTTCCTACTATTCAAATCAGGATGTCCTTTTTCTGGCCAAAAACCTTTTGGGAAAGGTACTTTTTACAGATATTGACGGTGATATAACTGGCGGAATCATTGTAGAAACAGAAGCTTATTTCGGAATACAGGATAAGGCTTCCCATGCGTATGGAGGCAGACGTACAAACCGTACTGAGATATTGTACAGCCATGGAGGACTTTCCTATGTGTACTTATGCTACGGAATTCATCACCTTTTTAATATTGTAACCTCCGTTGAAAATGAACCAAATGCTGTATTAATAAGGGCTGTTGAACCATTGATAGGCAAAGAAATCATGGAAGCCAGACGAAAAATGCCGGCTGCTAAAGCTGCGATATCTTCCGGTCCCGGATCTGCTGCAAAAGCATTAGGTATCGACCTTACTTTTAATAAAAAAGAGCTGACCGGAGATGAAATATGGATTGAAGATCAAGGATTTCAATATAATGATGATGAAATTATAGCGGGGCCCCGTATAGGAGTTGCATATGCACAGGAAGATGCCCTTTTGCCATGGCGTTTTTTTGTAAAAGGGAATAAATATGTGAGTAAACCTAATAAAATTTAATGTTAAAAAGCAGGATTAATTTTATTTTGAAATAACCTGATAAAATGCACGGTAATGGGCAACAAGATCATCAAGAGAAAATCCCCGGTTCAAGCCACTTGTATTAGGTAAAACCCAGACTTTAGCACCACAGAAGTCTTCTTCCTGCTCTCCCCACAGAATGTCTTTCTTTTTAGAAAATGCTTTATAGGCTGCCTTGCCAAGGAAAACCAGATATTGAGGATGAAATTGAGTAATTTTAGTTTTGAAATCTTCAAGGGAATTGTCAAATTCTTCTTTTGAAAGTTCATCAGCACGGGAAGTCGCTCTTGCTACAGCGGTTGTCAGCCCATATCCAAAATTTAAAAGATCAGTATCGTGCACAGCTTCAATCTCATAAGGCGTAAAACCGGATTGATGCAGAACCCTCCAAAAGCGGTTGCTTCTTCCTGAAAAATGATGGCCATCGTCTGCTGATTTTAAACCGGGATTAATTCCACAAAAAATAACCTGAAGATCAGGAGCAATAATATCTGTTAACATATCTGAATTAGATTGCAATAAAGAAGTGAATGTATGTATTTTATTTCAGAAATAAAGAAGTTCCTATAAAAAGAAATTGGCTTAAGATCATTGCTGATCATTAAGCCAAATCATTATTCAACATGGGAATAATAAACCAACCACATTATATTAATATTGAATTTTAGTAATGAATATCCTCTCATCATCTGTGCGTTTGCTCTGACTCTCCTTTGTTCTCTGCTGTAAATTTAGACTAACGAATCGGGAGTCGATAAAAATATCTATCAATGGAGGTTCTTCATCTACAAACTCATCTTTGCACATCAAGACAGTCTAAAATTTCATTTATTAAAAAGTTTGTATTCACAACTGTTGGTTTTTTTGTTTCATTAATGTATATCCCAGAAAACTTTGGTGGTCAGTTTATCTCCTCCTATTGCCGCGGCGGCTTTGGCATAATTGGTTCCATTTGTAGTGGCTTCCAGAGTGGGATATTGAAGTCTTACGGGTACTTTTCCATCTGCGTTGGCAATGGCGGTAGGCGGGGCCTGTAATGCAGGATAATCCAGACGGCGGTAAAAATTCCAGGAGACCACAGGATGATTATACATCGCAACCCACGCTTGCTCTCCAATAGATTTTTTCCAGTTGCCCGCATTGTAAGGATGGGCTGTAAGATAATTCTGAGCCTCCTGATGGGTAAGACCCCATTCTCTGAATGAAGCCTGAACTGCATTCTGATATAGGATTTCGGGATTTCCGCCAATTCCGAATCTTGCGGCAGCTTCCGCCAGATAAAAAGCAACTTCAGTATGCGTAATGAGATTTCCCGGAGTTGTCAAAGTATAAGCAAAAATACCCGGAGCAGAAAAATCTGTAAAATTTCCGGCTACACCAATAGTCTGCCCAATGTATTCTCCGTCTACATCCTGGAAGTATTTGGAAACTCTCGGGTCTGAGGTTGTATTAAGGAAATTGACAAACGGTTTACCCGCGAAAAAATCATCTCTTCCACTCACAATCAGATTTTCAAATAACGGATTAAAATTGGCAGTGGCAGCAAGATATCCAAAAAGGCCGCTCTGTGATTCATCTGTAATAACACCACCCGTAATTGCCGTATTAATACTGGATTGTGCAAAGGAAGGGTTAACGTCAGAAATTGCAATTCCCAACTTCAGGAGCAGCGAATTTCCAAACTTTTGCCATTTTCCGATATCACCTCCGTAGATGATGTCCCCCGGGCCAAAAGTCCCCTTTTCTGTTTCCAGATTATTGATATCAATTTTTAAACGGCTGATCAGGTCTTCATAGATTTTTGCGTCGTCATCATAAGCAGGAAGCGGAAACAGATCATTGTTAAGAGCCTGGCTGTAGGGCACATCTCCAAAAGTATCAACTAAGGTTTGAAAGGTATAAACGGACAGAATATCTATAATGGCTAACTGATTTTTTTTCTTCGCAGGCCATGTGCTGAGCTCTGAAGGAACGGGCTGGTATTGTTCTATAAATTCTTTTGCTTTATTAAGATTATTAAGCACATTTACATAATGATCACCCCATACGTTATTAGAGACGTTTCGGCCCGTAAAATTATAATTGCTTTCACTCACGTAAGTGGTTTCCTGCCAGTACTGCATGGTAAGCCGGAAATTGTTTTCGTTAACACTCGGCGTGGTCATATAATCACTCAGCTCCTTTTGCGCATAAGTAATAAGAGGTTCAGGACTTGCATTGTAGACGACATGGGGATCAAGATTGACGTCGTCTGATGTACATCCTACCAGCAGTAATGCTAAAAAAGAACTTAATATAATGGTATTTTTCATTGTAATAGTTTTTAAAAATTAACTTTCAGATTGAATGCAAAATTTCTTGTGGAAGGCATAACCCCGGATTGATATCCCTGAATACTTCCCGACGAAAGTCCCGCTTCCGGATCAGCATAAGGAAGGTTTTTGTGAATAATCCAGAGATTGCTTCCTGTTAATCCAAGAGTAAGCGCCTGAACCCCTATGTTTTTAAAAAGATCTTTATTAAAGGTATAGGAAATAGAAACCTGACGTAGTTTGATAAAGCTTGCATCATATACAAATGCCGCCACAGGTGGATCTGTTTCCAGAGTCTGGCTGGACATGGAACGGTCCAGACGGATCGTATTGGGAATATAAGAGCCTGGATTATTAGGATCCTGCATGACTCCCGGTAAAATAACCCCGCCTCCATTAGCTAATGTATTTCTGACAGGGTTTCCAAGGTCATTTAAACCAACAGAATCAGGATACAGTCCTGTTCCGTAGCCGTAGTACTGGTCTAGGGAAAATATCTTTCCTCCTTTTTTCCAATCAATCTGAAAGCTTAGATTAAAATTTTTATAGGTAAAAGAATTAGTTAATCCTGCAATAAAATCCGGCTGAAAACTTCCAAGGTTATGGTTAGAATCATCAGTATGAAGATAAGCACCATTTCGTCCTATGACTTTGTTCCCGCTGGAGTCATATACAAAATCAGCTCCCCAAATGCTTCCGTACTCTTCATGGAGAGGTGCATTGATCGTAATTCCGCCCTGCAAAGTACCTATGGTAATATTCTCAATTCCTTCCCGTAAAGCGGTCACTTTAGTTTTGGGATTGGACCAGTTGAGTCCCATTTCCCAGGTAAAATCATTGAGCCGCACCGGAGCGGTATTTAGAGATAACTCCACCCCTTTGGTAGTAAGTTCTCCTGTATTCTGAATTTTAGCCCCGGAACCGGTTCCGAGTGATATGGGAAGTGGCAGAATCTGATCAGATGCAATATTTCTGAACCACGCCAGATCAAACCCGATTCTGTTTTTGAAAAACTGCATATTAGTTCCTGCTTCAAAATTTTTCAATTTCTGAGGAAGAAGATCAGTATTTCTCAATGTGGTATTGTAGGAATATACAGGATTGTTTCCAAATGAGGTCTGCACGGTAAACCTATTCCGCAGCTGATCCGCAGCAGTATCAGAACCAACTTCAGCATAAGCGGCCCGGAATTTTCCAAAACTCATCCATTGCTGTTTCAGTACATTGGAAAATACAAAACTTGCCGAAACGGAAGGATAATAATAGGCATTCTTTGCTTTTGGGAGTGCTGTAGACTGGTCTCTTCTGAAAGTTCCTTCAAGATAATAGGTATTTTTATATCCTAAAGAAGCCTGAACAAAAGCCCCGTAAATATATTTGGAGGTATCTGTGATGAGGGGTCTTGCAGGGGATGATGCCGAGTTGGCAATGGTATAAAGCCCCGGAATATAAAGTCCTCCAGATGTAGTCTGTGCATTGGAATAGCTGGTCTGTACATTGATATTTCCTCCTGCGAGGGCCTGAACATTTAAATCTTCAGTGATATTCTTTTTATAAGTCGCAATGAGATCATAATTGGTTTCCGTAAAACGGAGGTTGGTCACCGCATATCCTGAAGGCTGTTCTATAGGATTGAAACTGAAAAATGCGGGAACCGAGCCTACTGCCTTTCTTTCTTCAATAATCATATTATAACCGTCAATACCTACTCTTCCCAGAATATTAATATTTTTTGATAGATCGTAGTTCAGACTGAAGTTCCCCGCAAAACGTTCTCTTTTGTCATTCTGGTAATTCTGATACCTTACAAAATAAGGATTGTCCCAGTAATTGGGAGCCAGGTTAACAGGAGATTTGATGTTCCAGCTATAATTTTTATTAAAAGTATCATAGAGGTATTTCTGATACTTAATATCTACATTCGTGGGCCACCACTGGCGGAAACTCCCCATGATATTATCTCCATATCCTGTTGTATTTCTTCCTTTGGTACTTTGCACAATGTAATTGGCAAAAATGGAGGCAGTAAGTTGATCTGTGATCTTATAAGAAGCATTTCCTCCAAAATTATTCTTTGAGAGCGAAGAATTAGGAAAAATATCAGTTGCATAAGTATTGGAATAGCTCAATCTGAATGATGCGATGTCACTTCCGCCACTCAGTGCAATAGTATTGGTTCGGTTAATCCCTTTTTCGAAAAAAGTTACCGGGCCGTTTTTGGCAATGGCCCAGGGAGTCTGTTTTCCGAAATTCCGGGAATCCGGAATAAAGGCATCATATTGCCAAACCATAAGATTAGGATCGTAAGGAGCTCCATAAGAAGCATCGTGTAATGTAAAAGCCAAAGGACCGCCTTCATAAGACTGGAAATGGTTTCCCCAATATCCCTGTCCATATTCAGTTTGGTATTCAGGGAATGTAGATTGATCTACGGTAGATACGGAAATACCTGCGCTATATTCCAGACCAATACCCTGCGTATTTTTCTTTCCTTTTTTTGTTGTGATAATAATGGCTCCGTTTTGGGCTCTGGATCCATATAAAGCGGTTGCAGCAGCCCCTTTTAAAACGTTTATCGTTTCAATATCATTGGGATTGATATCTGAAACAGGACTTCCGTAATCATAACCTCCAAATCCGTTTTGCTGAACACTGGAATTGATGTTCCTGTTGATAATTGGAACTCCGTCCACAACAAAAAGAGCCTGGTTATCTCCCAGAATAGATTTGTAGCCTCTGGACACTGCATCTACAGAACCTCCAAAATTGGTAGATTGTCTGATCTCAAGGCCTGCTACTTTGCCTGAAAGGTTATTCAGGAAATTGGTAGTAGGATTTTTGCTGATATCTTCACCTTTCACTTCCTGCGTAGAATAGCCAAGAGATCTTTTTTCTCTTTTAATTCCTAAAGCGGTCACTACAACTCCCTCAATATTCTGTGTTTTAAGGGTGTCCCGCCTGCCCTGGCTGAAGTAGGTTTCGCTTCCCATGAAAAAAGCAACCCCCACGCTCAGAAGCTTCAATTTGTATTTCATAATTATTGATTTTTCTTATTGTTTTATCAAAATTCAATAATTAGTGAAGATTATGGAGAAAGCTATATATCAACGGCTGAGTAGCGTCTACTAAAAATATAAATTATTTAATCCATGATTTATACTGTTTGTTCTAAAGTATTTAAAGCTCCAGTGAGGGCTTATAGGTTCTGCCGATCGGAAGTTTTTTCCCATTGATCTGAATGATGCTGGCAGACTTCATGTCAATTTTTGATTTGGAAATAATATAAGACTTGTGAATGCGGGTAAAAAGCCTGGGGTTCAAACTTTCCTCTATTTTACTGATTGGCATTTTAAAAGTGAATGTTTCAGCTTTCGTGTGAATATTAATGTATTCCCTTAAGCTTTCAATATAGAAAATATCCTGAAGAATAATTTTAACCTGTTTTTTTCCGCTGCTGATAAAAATATGCTCCCGGTCTGCAACTTCAAGTAAAGCATCTTCCGCTTCCATTAAATACTTGAATTTTCCTATAGCTGCCAGAAAACGATCATACGGAATAGGCTTCATCAGATAATCAGCAATATCCAGCTCATAGCCCTCTACAGCATACTGATGATAGGCTGTGGTGACAATAACGAATGGGGGATTTTTCAATTTCCTCAGAAAATCAAAACCTTTCACTACCGGAAGATGAAGATCCAGAAACATAAGGTCTACCTCATGAATAGTAAGAAGACTGCTGGCATATACTGCATCAGCGCACTTCCCTACCAGATTAAGCTCTTTATCTCTGGAAATGAAGTTTTCCAGAATTTCAGCGGCAATAGGTTCGTCTTCTACAATAATGCAGTTGTATTTTTTAGGCGTTGAATGTATCATGGAAATCTATGGTTAGTTTTACAATATAACGGTCTCTTTTATTTTCAACAGAAAGAGTGTGTTTGGGATAAAGCAGTTCAAGCTGTCTGTGGATGTTTTTTACTCCTATTTTAGTTGAATGTTCTACAGATCTTTCTTCTTTTGAGTTCTCAATAAAATAAGTAAGGATTCCGTCTTTCAGCCGGATATCAATATGAATAAAACTTTCTCCCAGGCTTTCTGAAACACCATGTTTAAAAGCATTTTCCACAAACTGAATCAATATAAGAGGAGAAATTTTCTGAGAAGGATTATCCATATCTACCGTAAGATCTACTGTAAGTTGGCGGTGGCGGATTTTCTGAATTTGTATAAAATCCTTAATGTTTTCAATATCTTTCTCCAGAGAAATGGTTTTTTCTGCTGCTTCATAGATGTTGTACCTCATCACTTTTGAAAGCTGCAGAATGACATCAGGTGTTTCATCGGCTTTTTTTAAAGCCATTCCATAAATGTTATTGAGTGTATTGAACAGAAAATGCGGATTGATCTGAGCCTTCAGCATTGTTAATTCCTGATCCAGCTTTTCTGATTTCAACTGTGAAAACTGCTCTTTCAGAAGGTTTTTCTGTCTTGTTATCTCAACACCAAAGACCAATCCTACCATAAAAATAAGATCCATAAATGAATTGAATACCACAAACCCATTCATATATCCTGACGGCTGCTTGCCATCCAACGTTTCTATAATACCATAGATGTAAGGATAAATGATATAATGCGTAAAAAAACGGTGTCCGAAGACAGCTGCCACGATGATCACTATGTAAAGAACATATTTGAAAAAGCTTCTGATATTCATCTTCTCATACACATACAGCAGACTGTAAGCAAGCGGAATTTTAATCAGAAGATATCCCAGCTCCAGAACAAGTGTATTCTGAATCCGAAGCTGCCATTTGAAATCCGGAAACTGATATCTGGACCAGTAAAAGTCGAGATAAGCCTCCAGCATATAATACAATATCCAAAACAGCAAATGAATCTGTAACTTGGATTTTTTATCAGATTTCAAGCGTATAGAGTTTTAAGAATACAAAGTAATACCATTAAGCCAAAGATAAAAAGATAAAAGCTACGAAATCCTGCCATTCATCTACAAACTACCCTATTTTTTACTTATCTGATCATTTTAAACTTAATTCTCTCTTTCTGCAGAACGCTTCATCGATAGAATTTATGATGTTTTTTTTAAACGAATTTTTGGAAACATAAGATTCAGAAAGCAAAATATCAGCAGGAAATTAAATTCAGCGCCGTTAGTCCCTCCTCCTACTACGAACCAGCCATTTTGCCAATGGACATAGTAAATCCCAAAAACAAAAATCAAAATATTACAGATGGCTACCGGTTTGATGTATCGGTCCAGCCAGAGCAAAGGTACAGAGACAAGATGAGTTAATTTGACTGTCCATGCTATATAAAGCCCTACCGGACTAAATCCTATGGCATCCAGATACTGTAGTCCAAAATTATTGACATCACCACTGAAAATAGACATTGTACTATGCATCAGTAAAATAACTGACAGCGCAAAACGAAGAAAGAAATTATTTTTCATGAAACAAAAATATACATCAGGATAACTGATTGTATTATTTTGCAGACCAATGACTATTAGACGTATACGAAGGATTTATTTACGTCGTAAATATAATTTGCGGAATAATGGTAATCTTTACCTATCCCTTTTTTCTTTCAGTACAATGTTAATTAAATCTCTAAATATAGAAATATTATGATAATTTATTATATTGCATTCAATGTAAACCAAAGCTTCATTTAACCTAAATCATTAAAAATATGAAAAAACATTTCTATCAGTTGTAATAACTGCTACATCTTTTTGCATTAAAATTAATGCACAGGTAGGTATTAATACTCCAAATCCACAGGGTGCTTTTACCATAGATGCCGCGAAAGATAATCCCACAACAGGCACTCCTACAGCAGCTGAACAAGCCAATGACGTTACGGTAACCCCTACAGGAAGTCTGGGAGTGGGAACCAATACTCCGGCCGGAAAGCTCCACGTAGATGGTGGCGAGTCCCGTTTTAGCTCAACCACTTCTGCCTGGGGAATATCTCCCACTACAGGTGGAACAACAGGTTCTGCCAATTCTTTTGAAATCATTGATCGTGTGAATAATATCCGCAGAATGGTATTGAATGATAATGGTGATGTTTCTTTAGGAGGAGCTGTTGGTTCAAACTCGGGAGCAGGAGCTATTTCAATCAGAACTGGCAATGTCGGGATTGGAACTGGGACTCCCACTAACGTACTAGATGTGAACGGAACGACCCGACTGAGAACAGTAAGCCAGGCTACGGGCTCAACTGTAATTGCGCCAATTTATGTAGACCCTACAGGAGTTGTAGTGAAAGCATCCCCTTCCTCTAATTATGGTGGATTAACATCTAACCAGGTAACCGTAGCCTCAGCAGGTGTAGGTACATTGATAACCGGACTGGCCCAGGGAATCTATAAAGCCACTGTTATTGTAAGTGATGCTTGTGTTAATTATAGCACTGCTGAATTTTTAGTTCACAACTTCTCTTTTAATAATAATTTTGGACTTAATGGACAGATTGGATATGTCACTAACGGAACTCCGCCTGCCCGCCCTACTTTCACACAAACTGTAAGAACAAACATTGTTGTTGAGTGGACTGGAATATCAGGATGCCAGGATGGAGGCAATAATACGGCTCTCAACTATGCCTTGGCAATGCCTTCTGCAGGAACTATTAATGTAACTAATAACGGAAACGTAAGCCGTACCTATAGAATTGTTCTTACCAGAATTGATTAAAAAAAATAATCATTAAATGTAAAAGAGATCATTATTTCCCTCATAATGATCTTTCTTATGTATACTATGCAATAATTTAAAACAATTATTAAGCTTTAGATTCTAATACACAAATACAAAAGAGTGGCAATTACTGTCACTCTTTTATATTTTATTAAAATATTTAATGCTATTGTAAAGTCTTCTTTAAAAATATACTGAGCTCATCTCCATGAAGATTTTTGGCAATAATCATTCCCTCCCCGTTGATAATAACATTAAAGGGAAGTTCATCAATTTCATATGTTTTTGCAACCGGACTTTTCCAAAATTTCAAATCACTGATCTGAATCCAGCTAATACCAAAACGGTCTATAGCCTTCTGCCAGCTTTCTTTATTTTTATCCAGAGAAACACCCAGAATTTCAAATTTATTGTTTTTCACGTGATCAGCATACGTATCATAGAATGCTTTCAGTTCCGGCTGTTCTTCCACACATGGCGCACACCACGTAGCCCAGAAGTCTATTAAGACAAGCTTTCCTTGCAGTGTAGAAAGAGAAAACGAGGTTCCGTCTGCTTTAGCCATTGTAATTTCAGGAGCTTTCTTACCTACTTCTATTTTAGTATTCTGGGCAAAAGCGAATCCGGAAATGATCATTAAAAGGAATACTGTAAAACGCATCTTCATATTAGTCATTTGTAGGATAATCTTTATCTAGCCAATCTGTTTTAATATTTTTAGGAAGATTAAGGAGTTTTACATTTTTAAACCCCATTTCCATCAGCAGATTAAATGCCGGACGAATATTTGGACATTTTACGAAAGGACAGCATCCGCAATAGATTACAATTTCTCTATCCTTAGGGACATTTTTAAGATAATTTCTTAGTTTTTCAAGGTTTTCAGGTTCATGGGTAGGCCCTATATCTACCGAACCTTTAATAATAGCTTCAGGCCCCACCGAGATAATAACCAGATCTTTTGTTTTCTTTTTTTCAATTCTGGATGCAAGAAGTGCAGGATCCATAAGTTGGCTGTCTTTCCATGGATCAGATTTTTGCTGTGCCTGACTGAATGTAGAGCAGACAAAGCACGCAATGATAAACAAATACTTCATATTCTATTTTTCACAAAGATAAATAAGAAGTTCAAAATTGGAAATTGAAAGTAAAAAATTAAAAGAAATATTAAAAATGGATCCGCATTTTGTACCTTAGTGATGATTATGGATAATAAAAGGTTTCCTGATCATAAATCCCCGAAAAGCATAATACTATTGTACGTCTATGAAAGTAAGCCCTCCCGCTCATTGGTTTGAATTTATAAAAAACTTTACAAAAAAATTTGAAGATGAGATCGTTTATGATATGGTGCGTGTACTCCGTACCAAAGAAGATATCGAAGAACGATACAATACGTATCAGTTTAAAGAATTCCTTCCAGATTACATCCCTGTTGCAGATGATTCAGGTGGACAGGTTGCTGTTATCTCCAAAAAAGAAAACGATACTAAAGTGTATCTAAGTTCATATGGTACGTTACAGGAAGAAATGCTGGAAGTTCTGGACCGTGATCTGATGCACTGGATGCAGCGAAAATTCCCTTTTGACAGAGAGCAGACCACTCTATCTACTAAAGATCAAGAGGAGATAATGAAAAAAAATGAGGTTTTATTTCAGCACATCATTTCTCATCCGGCTATAATAAATTTTCTGGACAAAAAAGTTGTTACAGAGGGCCTTATGCTTCCTGAGAACTATGCTGCAGCAGACCGTATCTATTATTTTCAGGAAGGCTACCACTACAATTCTATTGAGAATAAGGTGCTTACCGGAAATAATCCCGGGGATTTCAAACCAGATTGGGTTGTATTGGCTGTTAATTATTTTGCTGATCCGTTTTTTATCAGTTTAAAAGAGGAATCAAAGGGCTTTCCTGTGTACTTTGCCTATCATGGCCAGGGATATTGGGAGCCTTTAAAAATAGCTGAGAGCTTAGACATTTTTCAGAAAATAGTGGATGATACCTTTTCTGTAAGATCTGATAAAAATGCATTGGCAGATTATTTTTCAAAATATAAAGACATAGAAAATCCTTTTTGGGAAGAGGTTTTAGAGGCGATTCAAAATAATCCGGAAATGGATGAGGAAAACGCAGAAACTGAAACCAGTGAATCTGACTGGCGGAAAGCCAATTTATACATTACCGATATCGGTCCGAATAAAATAAAGATTATTGCTTTGCTGAAAAAGGAACATAAACTTTCCGGATCAGAAGCTTTGGCCTTAAGTAAAAACGACAGGATTTTGTTTACGACAGGCTATTATAAATGGCTGGATTATCATTGCCAGCAACTGGAAGAATTAGGAGCTAAGATGGAAGTTGAGATCATAGAATAAAAGAACATGGCTATATATCCTTTAAATCAAATTTAAGATTGATATTTGGCTGCTTCTAATCCTCTGTGAATACAAATATTTTATACATTTATATAAGTATTTAGAACAAAAATTTCAGTCCATGAATATAGAAGAAACATTTCAGCCTGATACCATCATTGTAGGAACCGGGCTTGCCGGGCTTACTGCTGCAATGGAAATTACCAATGCCGGGAAGAAGGTCCTTTTACTAGACCAGGAAACAGAAGAAAATATTGGAGGCCAGGCTTTCTGGTCATTTGGAGGACTTTTTCTGATCAATTCACCTCAGCAGCGGAGAATGGGAATTAAAGATTCTTATGAACTGGCTTTACAGGACTGGAAAGGCACAGCAGGATTTGACCGCAAAGAAGATTACTGGCCCCGAAAATGGGCTGAAGCCTATCTGAAATTTGCTGCAGGTGAAAAATATGAATACATTTCTAAGCTGGGAATCAAACTGATGTTCATGGTAGGCTGGGCAGAACGTGGTGACGGATCAGCAACCGGTCATGGGAATTCTGTTCCCCGCTTCCATGTGAGCTGGGGAACCGGAACAGGTGTTATAAGGCCTTTTGTGGAAAAAGCCTACCAGGCTAAGGAAAAAGGATTGCTGCAAATGAAGTTCAGACGCAGAGTAACAGAACTGATCCTTGAAAATGGAAATGTAAAAAGTGTCAAAGGAGACATTCTTGAGAATGATGATAAAGAAAGAGGTGCTGAGACAAACCGAAATATTATTTCACAATTTGAATATACAGCGTCAAATATTATCATCGCTTCCGGTGGAATTGGCGCCAATCATGAGTTGGTAAAAAAAAACTGGCCCGAAAGATTAGGAAAAGCGCCCGAAAATATGGTGTGTGGAGTTCCCGCTTATGTAGACGGGAAAATGATCGGAATTGCAGAGAATGCAGGTGCTGATATTATTAACCGCGACAGAATGTGGCATTATACGGAAGGTTTACAAAACTGGAATCCGATATGGCCTAACCATGGAATCAGAATTTTACCCGGACCTTCTTCCCTATGGTTTGATGCTAAAGGAAAACGGCTGCCGGCTCCTTTTCTTCCGGGATTTGATACACTGGGGACCTTGAAATATATTCAGGAAACAGGTTTCTCTTATTCATGGTTTATTCTTACCCAAAAAATTATTAAAAAAGAATTTGCCCTTTCCGGTTCTGAGCAGAATCCGGATATTACGAATAAAGATTATTCTCTTTTTCTGAAAAGAATCTTTGGGAAAAAGGCTCCGGAGCCTGTAGAAGCATTTAAAGAACATGGTAAAGATTTTATTGTATCCGATAATCTGAAAGAACTGGTAGATCAAATGAATATATTGTCAGGCGATCATCTCCTGAGTTATGATTATATAAAATCACAGATAGAGGCAAGAGACAGGGAGCTTGACAATAAGTTTTCAAAAGACACTCAGGTTAACTATATCAGAAATACGCGCAATTATTTAGGTGATAAGCTAGGTCGGGTTGCCGCTCCGCACAAAATACTCTCTCCTGAAAACGGACCATTGATCGCTGTACGCCTTAATATTCTGACCAGGAAAACATTAGGCGGAATTAAGACTAATCTGAACGGACAGGTCTTAAGACAAGATGAAAGCATTATCGAAGGACTCTTTGCTGCAGGAGAAGCCGCAGGATTCGGCGGTGGCGGAATGCATGGTTATCGTGCGCTTGAAGGAACATTTCTTGGAGGATGTATTTTCTCCGGAATGAAGGCCGGAAAATATATTGCCGGATTGAAATAATTTACCTGAAAATACTGATATGTAGATATGAACCGATATTTTGACAACAAGGTCATCTGGATCACAGGAGCTTCTTCAGGAATTGGAGAAGCTTTGGTAAAGGAACTTGCCCTAAATAGTAATGCCAAAATCATTATTTCCTCAAGAAAAGAAGAGCCATTATATACCGTTGCTGAAAAAGCAGGCCTTTCTGCTGAACGGTATGCTGTGCTTCCTTTAGATCTCATGAACTATAAAGATATGCCCGCTATTGCAGCAAAGGCAATAGAACAATTTGGAAAGATTGACCTTCTTATCAACAATGCCGGACTATCCCAGCGTTCTTTAGCCATAGAAACGGATATAGAGGTAGATAAACGTCTAATGGATATTGATTTTATTGGAACAGCTGCCCTTACTAAAGCAGTGATTCCCTACATGGTCAGCAATGGCGGAGGGCAGATTGCTGTTGTATCAAGCCTTATGGGAATATTCGGAGCCCCTATGCGAAGCGGATATGCAGCCGCAAAACACGCTTTACATGGCTTTTTTGATGCTCTACGTGCGGAATTATATGATTATAAAATACTGGTTACTATTATCTGTCCCGGTTTTATACAGACCGATATTTCTATCCATGCAGTAACCGGAGATGGCTCACAGCAAGGCACTATGGATGATGCCACAAGAAAAGGTATGCCTGCGGATGTTTTTGCAAAAAAAATGCTCTATGCTATTCAAAAACGGAAAAATCAAAAAGCTATTGGAGGGAAGGAAGTAATGGCCGTTTATCTTAAACGATTCTTCCCGTCATTATTAGCTAAAGTAATCCGTAAAGCAAAGGTGGTTTAACAAAAACAGGAATTTCTCCCTTTCAAGGGCCCGAAATTCCTGTATGAAAGAGTTTGTATTTTAAAAGTTTTTCACCAATCCTATTCCCAGCGTTTTGTTCTGGTAAAAAGGCATAACCATTGTAGATGACAACTTATTTTTCGTTTTATCTTTCCCCCTCAGTATAGTATCAATTCTGGGAAACAGCCAATAAGCCAGTTCTGTAGAAAGAATTCCAAAACCCGCTCCTGCAACTACATCTCCCAGCCAGTGCTTATCATTCACCATCCTGTATACCCCGGTAAAAACAGCGAACGGATATCCTGAAAGGCTTAACCAGAAATTGGTATCTCTGTATTCCCTAAACATGAACTGCGCAGAAGAAAATGCTGTGGCAGCGTGTCCTGAAGGAAAAGACAACGTATTTGATCCGTCTGGCCTTTCTTCTTTCATCAGATATTTTAAAGGCATTGTGAATGCAGCAGCGATAAGCTGTGAAGAGGCATAGATGATTGTACGGTCTCTCAGATTATGCTTTCCTTTTATCCCGGCTGCATTGAAGCCATATACCATTACAGCAGGGGCATACTGGGTATAATTATCCAATATTGTACGGCCGGGCTGGTGTTCATTGATTTCGGTTTTGGTAGATATATTAAGTTGTCTCAGTTTATTCATAGATAATCCGGCAACCCCGTAGCCAATGAATACGGCGGGAATAATCAGGCTTTTGTAATTCAGTTTATTCTGCTGAATACTTACAATACTGTCTTGTTTTATTTCCTGAACCGTAATCGTATCTTTATTGTTTTGAGCATTCACATTGCTGAAAGCTGAAATTAAGACAGCTAAATACATCCATTTTTTTTGAAATTGCTTTTTCATCCTAAATCATATTTATAAAGTTTTTAAATGCTGTATTAAAATTTGTAACTGTATCCCAATCTTACTACCTGCGTTTCATAATAATCATTGCTGGTATAAGCAAATCCAACACCCTGGATTTTTTTCTTAATGACCATTGTATTGAGTAGATCTGAAGCGTTGAGAAACACTTCTCCCTTCCCTTTTTGAATCGCTTTTTTCACTCCCACATCTATAGAAAATCTTGATTGTATTCTTCCCTGAGGAATGACATCGGGAGCCAGATAAACTGCAGTAAACTGTAGGTCCAGCCCTTTTGAAAAGTGAAAAATATTGTTCATTTTAAGGTTTCCTGAAATGGCAGACTGCTTATCAGCAGAGAATGTACTGGGTTCAGGATAGAGATTCAATACTGAAAATGCATTGATCTGGTTGTGGTAAAGATTCCCATTGATATTGAAAGAATATACATCCGATATCTTTTGGTTCCATATTGCTTCCATACCGGTATTGTAGCTCTTTCCGGTATTTTGGAATATAGCATAAATCAGCGTACTGTTCGGAACGATACTTGAAATTCGGGTAATTGTTCCATTGGCAAAACGATGGTATAATGCAGAATACAGATACCCGATGCCCCAATTGTATTTATACCCCAGTTCAACAGAATTGGTAAACTGAGGCCTTAATGCGGGGTTTCCTACCTTAATAATCCCGGCATCATCATATTTTGGAAAAATCCTGATATCAACTTCATTAGGACGGTCTACCCTTCTGTTATAAAAGACGGAGAACTTATGACGATCGTTCAGCTTATAGCCCAGTCTAAAATTAGGAAATGGCTGAGTATAGTTATAACCGTCACTTTTATAAGTAGGATGGTTGGGGTTCACATCATACTGAATTTTCACATATTCCAGTCTTAGCCCAAGTTCTGCTTCCCATTTGTCATTTTCAAATACATAATTTCCATATACAGCAGGTATAAATTCTTTATAATCAGCTTTTCCGCCCGCAGAGGCATCCAATACAGAGCTGCTTCCGGGGAAAAACTGCATATTGGTTGGGATACTTCTGTTTCGAAGCTTAATTCCTGTTTCAATTCTCCCGTATTTTAAAGGCTTTATATAATCTATATTAAAGTCATACACCTGTTCATCAGATAATAATTTGAAAGCATCAGTTCCTGTAGTAGCAGGTAAATAATTGTCATAGAAATATTTTTCGTCTTCTCTGTGAAAAGTATAATTAAAACCTATATTCAGCAGATGTCCGGCTTCCTTAAATTTATGCTGATAAGAAGCTGCTCCCATAACCGTTGTTTTTAACTCATCTTCCAAAAACTGCCAAAGCCGAAGACGCTGAGAGAAATCTCCGTTGAAAAACGGCTGGTCCCCACGGTCAATGATTTTCTCACTGCCATACATCCCTGAAATCGTCAATGTATTCTGATCATCAATATTCCAGTCTATTCCTGCCTTTGTGGTAAAGAAATTAGTATTTCTGTTTCTTTTCAATTGTGAATTGATAACAGTTCCATCGTCATAAGTACGGGTTACAAATTCGTTCTTATTAAGCGTCTGAGTATATAAATTATCAGCCTGCAGGAAAATATTCACCTTATCTTTTCTGTAATTAAGAGAAAGTGAAGGATTGATCTTTGGCGTCATCGTATACTGGGGACGGATGGTTGGCAGATTCTCTTTTCTTACCCAAAGAGATCCAAGTCCTGCTGTGAAACCTGCTTTCCCGTTCCATCCATTCTTTTTATTTTTCTTCATGATAATATTGATGATCCCTGCATTACCATTAGCGTCATACTTTGAAGAAGGATTATTGATGATTTCAATTTTATCTATTGATGAAGAAGGGATATTGTCAAGGCCTGTCTGGCTTCCGAAACCAGTCATTGCCGTTTGCCTTCCATCAATAAGAACCGTAACTTTATCATTTCCCCTAAGCTGTACTTTTCCATCCTGAATGGTAATACCAGGCAGATTTTGCATACTCTGTAATACAGATCCTCCACTTTGGCTGATATTATCCGCCACAGAATATATTTTTCTGTCAAGCTGATTACCTATCTCAGACTTTTTGGAAGCGGTAATGGTCACTTCTTCTATTTTTGTTTCCGTATCCTTCTTCGGTCCCAGTTCAATGCCGGGAATCTCCAGAAATTCTGAAAGACTTCCGACGAAAATGGGCTGTAACTTTGTATTGTATCCTGTAACAGACGCTTCAATAAGATAATGATCCGGTTTTATCCCTGTCATAGAAAATCTTCCGTTTTCATTGGTAATTGTTCCGGTAATAAACGTACTGTCTTTTTCCTTTTTTAAAATAATACCAGCATAAGGCAATGCGGCCTTGTCTTTATTGGTGATTCTACCTGACACAGTCACAGAAGTGGTTTGTGCTGAGGCCATAGACGAAATAACAATAGATGGGAAAAGTAACAGTTTAGTGCTGGTCATTGGGTTGATATTAGTTGATGTTTCTTTTTTATTATGCGCAAAGGCGCAGGCATTTTGATCTTTGATAAAGTTGAGACTGTATATTTTTTTTAAGAGGATTGTATTTATACTTTCTGCTTGATTCATCAGGCTTTATACTTGGTAAGCACATTGTTTTTATAACAGTAGAACTCATGAGTCGTTTCTTTCCCCAGCGCATATACTTTTTCTATATGTACATCATCATAATGTTCTTTTAGTGTATGATACATCGTTTTAAGATTTCCGGAAAGTTCTTCCGGCTGGATGCTCTTTTCAAGTTCCAGTCCTTTATTGGCTTTATATTCCAATACTACACGGATATTTCTCCAGGACATGGTGTACACATTTTTATTTTCTGTAGACGAAGTATTAACAGCAATTTGATCCTGCTGGATTATTTTGCCGGAGGTAGAGGTCATCAAAGTAATGCCGGAAACTACCATCGCTCCATACCCTATCTTTTTGAACAGGTTTTCGCTGAGATGGGGAAGAATATACTTCACGGTATATGAAGACACTACTGCCGCTACTGCTATCGCAATTCCCAGCCATAATGCGGTATTGGAATATAAGCCCAGCGAGATATAAATGATAAGCTTGATCAGGTGAAGGAAAATTTCATTTGCTGCACGAGTTGCCACTATTTCTTCTTTTTTAAGTCCGAACTTTAAATAAAAGCGGTTGAAAAGAAGTCCTACAGCACCTGTTATTCCTGAAATAAAACCCGCTGAGAAACCAATAACTGCTAATGCAGATTTGGGATAAGGCTTTCCTGATTCTTCTTTTTTATTTTTAGAAACAAAAAGTTGAGGAAGATTTGCAATCAGGAAGAAACCAACCATAAGCTGCAGATAATTGGGGTTTACATATTTGATCATATAAGCACCCAGCAGAACTGCCGGAATAGAAAACGGAACAAACCATAAAAATATTTTCCAGTTGATATGTTTTTTAAACACAGCAATCCGGGAGGCCGAACTTGTAAAAGTACCTAGCGTCAAAGAGAAAGGGACCAATGATGTGGGAAGCAGAAGGTTTAGGATAGGAATCAAAATCAGACTTGCACCGCCTCCACAAATAGCGCTGATCCAGAATGCAAGTATTGTTCCTGCGAATAAAAGGGCAATTTTAAAAATCATTTCTAAATTAATTTTACACTTCAGTATATTTTCAATACAAAGGTGCAATCCGATTTAGAAGAAATTTTGAATTGTCTGGTTCCTGATATTTTTTAGATAATGATATACTTAAATGTACCATCTACTTCCTTTAAATCTGATAAACTACCTGAAGACTTCCCAGCTTCTTGAATGTTAGTATTAGTAGCTTCAGGACTTTGCTCTTCCTGTAAAGGAGTTTCGATCGGATTTTCCAATTGTTCGTTGAGAAATTCTTTTAAAGATTTCATATTATTGAAATTTATATTTGTATTATATATTCAGCTAACGAATAAGCTAACTGTTTGAATACAAAACGAAAAAAAAGATTAGCTAATGGCTAATCTTTTTCTAATTCTAATGGGTTTTCGTATTTTTTATTTTCCTCTTTTTCTTTTTGTCGCTGCCTTATAATTTCTTGACCTTGTATAATAGTAGTTCCGTAACTTGCAAGTACAGCAGCAGCATTTGCATCAGCATTTCTAATTGCTTGTTTTAATTTTTGCTGTGTTGTTTCTATGGCTTCTGTATATCTGCTCTTTTTAATGGTAATTAATTTATCTTTTAATTTATATGTAGGTACAGATTTTACTAATTCAAAATCATATTCTTCTTTATCATCTGTTATTTTGACAATTAGTCCTGGCAAGCCACTAAATTTATATGGACCATAGGGCAACGGAATTTCAAGAGAATACCATGCTATCCAGTTTCGACCTTTAAAATTAACCTCTGCTTTCTTAGAAGTAATTGTATTGATTATTTTTGTTTCGTCTATAAGTTTCCAATTTTTTATTACGGGTTCTTTATACATAAGTAATGACATCGAAACAGACTCAAAATACTGTATGTTTTCATTTGATTGTATAATTGTATAATAGAATTGGGTTTTTGGTATATTCATTCCTTTTGTACTTAAAAGAATCCCACCATTATCCAATTTCTTATGTTGGGTTGTTTGAAATGTAGAATCTCTCTTAATTGATTGTGTACTTGCAAAAAAAGCACGTTTATCACCTATCTGTAATGAAAAAAATTCTTCATGTTTATAATCAGGAGTTAATGTACTCAGTTTAGCTTTTAATAAATAGGTAAATTCACCACACACAGTATCTTTTTTATGTAATTGAGAAAAGAATAAGACACTAAAAAATAAGGCTAATAATTGAAATAATTTTTTATAATAATACATAGAATTATTTTTGATTGTAAAAAAATGCACTTATAACTGTATTAGGTCATAAGTGCAAATAATTAATATGAACAAATATTAATTACAGTAATTTTTTTCAAGTTCAGCAAGCCACTGATTTGCTTGTTGTGGTGTCCAATCTTGAGTTGTAGTAGCAGTTTGACCGCAAAATTCTGCAATCCAAACTTGACCTCCTTTCAATGTTTTAAGGTCTTCTCGAGTTAATTTTTTTAGTTTTTTCATAATTGTGAAAATTTAAGATTAAGTTTCAAATATATATGATTAATTCATATCAAAGAGATATTTTTTATTATGTTAAGTGCCTTGTTTAATGTGGAAAACCGTAATTTATATTTGAAAATATTTCGTGCGATATTGAATTAATTTATCTTATTATGAGAATAAAAAAGCATTCTTCACGAATGCTTTTGAGTATTTTTGTATATATAAAATAATTAATATCAGCCAAAATTTAAATCAAAAGTTAACTATAAATTAACAGTGAAAATATGATGATTATTTTCAAATTTATATTCGATTGTCCAGTGATGAAACTTAGCAATTTCCTGTATAATAGATAATCCCAGACCACTTCCCCCGCTCTCTGTGGAGAGTTTTGAAAATCTTTTAAATAATAAATCCGCATTAAGTCTTTCTGTTCCCGAATTGGAAATTTCAAAAGCAGAATCTGTCAGTTTCATTAAAATCCCCCCCCCGGGAGAAGTATGGCGGATAGCATTGATGATAAGATTGTTGATCATAATCTCCGTAAGACTGCTGTTACCACTTATTTTTACATCAGAAGAAATATCTTCTTTTACAGAAATGTTTTTTTGTTCAAAATGTTCCTGAAGAATTTCTATACTCTGATGAAGCAGATGATCAAAAGAAATGACTTCAGAGTTATCAAACTGATTATTATCTATTTTAGCAAGCAGCAAGAGGTTTTTATTGATTCGTGAGCTTCTCGTCAGGGCTCTGTTCATTTCCTCTGCAATGCGGTATTGCCTTTCCGTCAAAGCCTGATCCTGAAGTAAAAGATCCAGCTTATTTTTGATGATAGCAAGAGGAGTCTGCAGTTCATGAGATGCATTTTCGGTAAATTCCTTTTGGGTATTATATACAGAAACATTATGCTCAATCAGTTTGTAAAGAGATTGGTTGAGCTCATCAAATTCTGTGATATCAGAAGCGGGAAGTTCAATTTTAGACTGGTTGTTGAGTTTAAAGGTTTTTAACCGGTCCAGAGTATCCCGAAAGGGTTTCCATATGGAAGCGGAAAGTCTTCTGTTTAAGTATAAAAGCCCAACTACAATCATCACAAAGAAAAATATAGTAATCATAGCGATCACGGCAATTGTCTCGTGAGATTCCTCAATATTGGTCTGTATCGTAAAAAGGTAAGGTTTATCGTGAATATATATTACTTTCTGAAGACATCGGTAACGTTCCTTTTTATTAGAAGAAATAAATGGAAGATGTTTTTCGGAAGTATAAACGGTATCTCCTTTAATTTTATCTGCCGGAATTCTTTCAATATTGGTTTCAGGCTGAATATGATTCCATAAATCAAGACTGTTCTCCAGCTTTTCATCAGAAAGTTTTAATTGATTGAATTCATAGGCTGTTTTCTCTACAATAATCTGGTTATGCTCATCCAGTTCACTTTTCCAGATTGTATCTACCACAAAATAATATACAGGAATACTTATCGTTAATACAATAAGAACGTAGATAAGAAAGGGTTTTGTGGTTTTGTTTAATAGAGGCTTCACAGGAATGATGAATTAAGAATTATTGATGATCAGATTTTAGAAAGTATCGGGTTTACGATTCCCACTTATATCCCGTTCCATACACTGTTTTGAGGTAATGTCCAGAGCCGGCATCATATAGCTTTTTCTTAAGATTTTTCACATGCGCATATACAAAATCATGATTGTCAAGCATATCTGCAAAATCCCCCGAAAGGTGTTCCGCCAATGTACTCTTTGAAATCACTTTATTCTTATTACCGATAAAATAGATCAGAAGGTCAAACTCCTTTTTCGTCAATGCAATTGTTTCTTCATTAACGGCTACTGTTTTAGCCAAAAGATCAATTTGAAGTTCATTTTGGGTCACCACATTAGAACTGTGAAACTGTTTTCTGCGGATAATAGAATATACTCTGGCCATCAGTTCTGAAAGATGAAAAGGTTTGGTAAGATAATCATCGGCTCCCAATTTCAGACCTTCCACCTTATCATCCAGTGCATTTTTAGCGGAAATAATGATCACGCCATCCTGTTTCTGCTGTTTTTTTAATTCTTCCAAAATTCTAAGTCCATTTCCGTCAGGAAGCATAATGTCTAATAAAATACAGTCATAATGAAACATCCCTATCTTATTCATAGCGTCAGTATAGGTACCGGCCCGTTCACAGAGGTAGTTTTCCTCTGACAGATATTCAGTAATACTTTTAGCAAGCTCGGTTTCGTCTTCTACAATTAGAATTTTCATGCTATAAAACTATCATTAAATTTTGAAGAAATTTTGAACGCAGATAAAATAATTACACTGAGTTTGGGTTCCTATCCATATGGCCTTATCCCAAACCCAGTTTTAATTCTACAAAGTAGGAACCTGAGCTTTTTCATAAATAAGCCCCTTTTCCTTGAGCTCTTTCCAGAAATCCGAAGGGATATTGGTTTTCAGAGCCCGTATATTATCCTTTACCTGCTCTGGGCTGCCAGTTCCCGGTATAATAGATGAAAACTCATCACAAGCGAGAACAAAATGCAGAGCAGCATCTATAAGGCGAATACCATATTTATCTGCAATAGCAGAAATTCCGGCTCGTTTTTCATTCATCCCTTTCGGGATTACATCTTTATAATTATAACGTTCTCTCCCGGCAATATAGCCTGAATTATATCCAGCTCCGGAAACGAGTTGTACCCCTGCTTTTTTTACTGCAGGAAGAAGCCTGTCAACTGCATCTTCATGTTCCAATATAGAATATTGAGTTGCAGAAAGACAAATATCAGGATCTGCTGATTCAATACAATCTAAAATGGGTTCAATTTTATTGACTCCCATTCCCCAGGCTTTAATAATCCCCTGATTTCTTAGCTCAGAAAGAACTTTAAAAGCTCCTTTTTGTGCTTGTTCAAGGAAATAAGGGTAGCGGTCACCTACCTGATCCTCAGATAAATCATGCACGTATACAATATCAATATAATCCAGACCGGTTCTTTTCATACTTTCTTCTATAGACTGTTTTACAGCGTCAGCAGTATAATTATGTCTGAAATCATATGGAAGAGGTTTTTTCCACATGGTAGGCGGAACTTCAGATTCCGGAACCTGATTAAAAAGTCGGCCTACTTTTGTTGAGAATATAAAGTCATCTCTGTCTTGGGTTTTCAGAAAACGGCCAAATCTTCTTTCGCTTTTGGTAAGCCCATACCAGGGAGACGTATCATAATACCGGATTCCGGTATCCCATGCTGCCTGCAGTACTTTCTGCGCCTGTTCATCTGTAATATTTTCAAAAGCGGTTCCTATAGCAACACCGCCTAGTCCCAGTCTGTGATTTTCATTTAAAATAGCTCGGCTCATAGTAATATTATTTGGATGTCTGGATAGGTAACCAGCAAACATCATGCAGACTTAATCCTGAGATTTCATTTTTCCTTATTTTATGTTAAATGTTTGTTTCCCGCATTCTTTGGTCCTGTTCTTGAATTGAATAAGGAACACCATTTCAATATCCACTTAATATGAAAAAGCACATTGTAATCGTAGGCGGAGGATTTGCAGGCATTAATCTCATCAAATCTCTTAAGAACGACAACAGATTCAGAATTACGCTGGTAGATAAAAATAATTATCATTTTTTTCCACCATTGATCTATCAGGTTGCAACCTCATTCATAGAAGCCTCTAATATCAGTTATCCCTTCAGAAAATTATTTTCAGAGAATAAAAATGTTAAATTCCATATGGGAAGCCTGATTAAGGTAAATACTGATAATAAAACCATTGAAACAGATACCGGAAACCTGAGCTATGACGAACTTGTCCTGGCGATAGGAACAGAATCTAATTTTTTTGGAATGGAAAATGTACAGAAGTGTGCACTTCCCATGAAAAATATTGAAGAAGCACTGTATCTGCGGAATCATATCCTGCTGACTCTGGAAGAAGCTGCCAGAAACAAAAACATTAAAGAAGCTGAAAAACTTCAGAATATCGTAATTGCTGGCGGCGGACCTACGGGCGTAGAATTGGCAGGTATGCTGGCAGAGATGGGACATTATATCGCCCAGAAAGAATATCCCGAAATAAAACTGGCACTTTCCAATATTTATCTCATAGATGCCCTTCCCACTCTGCTTTCTCCTATGAGCAGTCTGGCACAAGAAAGTGCTTATGAAAAATTGAAAGAATTGGGTGTTAAGATTATCCTGAACATCTCGGTGAAAGACTATATTGATTCCAAAGTTATATTAAGTGACGGAAGATCTCTTGAGACAGAAACTCTGATCTGGACTTCCGGAGTCATAGGTAGAGAAATTAAAGGATTACCCGAAGAAAGCATAGGAAAAGGAAGACGGATTGCAGTAAATGCTTACAATAAAGTGGAAGGAACCTCCAATGTTTATGCTCTGGGAGATATTTGCATAATGCTTTCTGAAGAAAAATATCCGAAAGGGCACCCTCAGCTTGCACAGGTTGCCATTCAGCAGGGTAAAAATCTGGCTGCCAATTTCAGGCGGATAGAAGAAGGTAAGGTACTGGAACCATTCTATTATCATGATAAAGGAAGTATGGCTATTATTTCCAAATATAATGCTGTGGTAGACCTTCCGAAACATTCCTTCAAAGGATTCGCAGCTTGGCTTACATGGCTTTTCATCCATATTATTCCTTTGGTTGGATTCCGGAGTAAAATACAGCTCGCTTTAGACTGGTTCCGTTTATTTATTACAAATAACCCTTCCATCAGACTGATATTGTTTCCTAAAAAAAATAATGGGAACAGATAATCATCAGAATGAAAATAATAATTCTAAACACACTCAAATTCCAATAGTATGAAAAATCAAAGAAAACCTCTTTTTTTTGGAGAAACAGTTGTCATTACCGGAGCCTCAAGCGGAATCGGTAAAGCCACAGCAGAAGCTTTTGCTGAACAGGGAGCAGACCTTATCCTTGCTGCAAGGGGAGAAAAAGCACTTAATGAAACTGCAGAAATATGCCGGAAACTTGGAGCCAATGTGCTTGCTGTACCTACGGATACTTCTGTAGCTAAAGATGTACAGCATCTTGTGGATGAAGCGATAGAATTCAGTGGAAAGATTGATTATTGGGTAAACAATGCAGGAGTTATGGCTTTGGGCAGGTTTGAGGAAATCCCCCAGGAAGTAACTGAGCAGGTTATTAAAACAAACCTTCTGGGATATATGTATTCTGCGCATGCTGTATTGCCGGTGTTTAAAAAGCAGAAAAGAGGTGTTTTAATTAATAATGTTTCAATTGCAGGATGGGTTCCTGCTCCTTACAGTGCAGCATATACAGCTTCAAAATTTGGCATTAGGGGAATGGTAGAAACTCTTCAGGGAGAAGTTTCAGATTTCCCCGACATTCATATCTGTGCCCTCTACCCTGGATTCCAGAAGTCATCAGGAATAGAACATGCTGCCAATTATTCCGGAATGTCAATCGGTACTCCCTATCCTTCATTTGACCCACGTAAACTCGCCGCTTCCATTGTAAAAACAGCAAAAAATCCCGTGGCGGCAAACTATCCTGACTGGTCAGCGATAGTGTTTAAAAACTTATATGAAATGTTTCCCGGGGCTATCCGCCACCTCTCATCTGCGGGAATGCGCCTGGCAATCAGAAAATCGCGTAAAGATGAAAATACGATAGGGAATGTGCTGCAACCGTCACAGGGTAATATGGAAGTTCATGGAAAAACAGTATTCTCCTTATCTTCAAAAACAGTAATTCGGGCAGGTGCCGGAATTATAGCAGCAATAGCATTAGGCGTCCTGTTTTCAGGCAAAACAAAAAAAATAGTATAATCTGAAAAATTACTATTATCTTCTGATTGTAAGGGGTTAAATGTTTTTTAATACCAGATGTTGTATTGGTTTAAAAAAGTCCTTTTTAGGTATTTTATAAGATATTTCATAAATTTACGGAACTGGATCAAACTGATCACAGTATTAAAATTCTTCCAGGTGAAAATTCACAACAAAAAAAAGTACCTAAGTTTCCTTAAATTTAAAAGAGACTTCCAGAAATATGGATTGGAAAAAGCGCGCAGTTACGAGCTTATTCTGCATTGGCTGAACAACAGACTGAGCAGAAACCAGTTTCTTGTACTTTCCGGAATCCTTGTAGGCTGTACGGCTGGCCTTGCCGGAGTTATTTTGAAAACTCTGGTACACAACATTCATTACTTCATTACGAATAAAGTTCATTTTGAATATCAGATTTTATTTTATATCGTTTTTCCTTTTTTAGGGATTGTGCTTACAACGCTAATTGTTTTAACCTTGTTTAAAGGACAGGACAGAAAAGGTATTGGTGCTATTCTTTATGAAATCGCACAGAATTCCAGCATTGTAGCTTCTGTTAAAATGTATTCGCAGGTGATTCAGAGCGCCATTACAGTCGGTTTGGGAGGATCAGCAGGGTTAGAAAGCCCTATCGCCGTTACAGGAGCTGCTATTGGTTCAAACTATGCACAGACCTACAGGCTCAGCTATAAAGAGCGTACACTGCTTCTGGCTGCGGGAGCAACGGCAGGGATTGCTTCTGCCTTCAATGCACCTATTGCAGGGATTATGTTTGCATTTGAGATCCTGCTGACCGGAGTTGTATTTACTGATTTTATTCCACTGGTAGTAGCAGCAGTCTGTGGAAGTCTTTTATCAAGAATACTTCTTCAGGAAGATGTTCTTTTCAGATTTTATACAAGAGATCCTTTCAATTATAAAAATGTACCTTATTATCTTATTTTGGGGCTTGTTACCGGTTTGTATGCCCGTTATTTTGTTATCATTTCCCAAAAAGTAGAACACTTTATAAAAGGTCTCCAGCTTTCAAGAATGCGTAAAGCAATGTTTGGAGGTGCTGTTCTTTCCTTATTATGTGTTCTTTTTCCTCCCTTATTCGGAGAGGGATATGAAACGGTAAAAGCTTTTACTAACGGAAATACCTATTCAATTATTGAGAACAGCTTTTTCAGATATTTTGAAATCGGGGACTGGACCATTATTATATTTTTGATTTTAGTGTTGCTTTTAAAGGCTTTTGCGACTTCTTTTACTATATTCAGTGGTGGAAACGGAGGTAATTTTGCACCTTCACTTTTTGCAGGAGGTACTTTAGGGTATTTATTTGCATTAATTTGTCAGCATTTGGGATTTACAGATGTTCCGGTGACCAATCTGGTTCTGGTAGGAATGGCAGGTGCAATGAGTGGTGTACTGTATGCACCTCTTACCGCTATTTTTCTGATTGCGGAATCCAGTTATGGCTATGATCTTTTCATTCCTTTAATGATTGCCTCTGTGATATCTTACCTTATCGCCAAATGGTTCTCTCCTATTTCTCCGGAACTGAAATCATTGGCTGATGAAGGGAAAATATTTACCAGCAAGCACGATAAAAACCTTCTTTTTGCCTTAAGAACAGATGATTTTATAGATAAATATTCGCAGACCATCAATGAAAATGACCCCATTTCAGAGTTGTTTGAACTGGTGAAAAATGGAAATAAAAATATCTTTGCTGTAGTGGATGATAACCGGAAACTGAAAGGAGTTCTTACTCTGGATGATGTAAGACCTTATCTGTTCAATAAAGATATTGATCCGCTGGAAAAAATAATTCAGGTGATGAAAGCTCCTCCCGCGATACTTCACCGTGAGAACAAGCCACTGGAAATCCTTCAGATCTTTGATGATACAGGAGTATGGAATCTTCCGGTGGTAAGTGATAACAATGATTTCATCGGATTTATTTCAAAATCTTCTATTCTGATGAGCTACAGGCAACTGCTGAAAGAGTATTCTGATTAATAAAAATTTAAACCATTATCAATAAAAAATCCGTTCAGTATTGAACGGATTTCATTTTAATCTATAATGAAAGGTGAAGACTAATGACTTGCTTTATTCAGCAAATCAATATCTTCCTGATCTAAAACCAGTTTAGGGGCACTGAATAAGGTGTCGAGCTGTGAAGCGCTGGTAGCACTTACAATAGGTGCCGTAATCAAAGGATTGGCCAATAACCAGGCAAGAGCAACCGTACTTTGAGGAGACTGATGCTTCTCTCCTACCTGATCCAAAGCTTTTAATACTTCAATACCTTTAGCATTCAAGTACTTTCTTACTCCTTCTCCTCTCGCACTTTTAGCAAGATCTGCTTCATTACGGTATTTTCCTGTTAAAAATCCTGCGGCTAATGACCAATATGGAAATACGCTAAGATCAAACTGCTCAACCAGCGGAGCATAATTTTTTTCAAAGCCTTCTCTTTCCATAAGGTTGTAATGAGGCTGTAGTGCTGCATATTTAGGCAGATTGTATTTCTCGGAAGCTTCAAATGAGGCTTTCAGACGTTCCGGGGAAAGATTAGAAGCTGCAATATAACGTACTTTTCCTGCTTTAATGATCTCATCATATGCAGAAAGAGTTTCTTCTACCGGAGTGGTATGATCATCAAAGTGAGTATAGTAAATATCAATATGATCAGTCTGAAGTCTTTGCAGCGATTCATCCACCGATTGTAAGATATGTTTTTTACTGATATCAAAACCATGCTCTTTTGTTTCAGAGCCCACCTTGGTGGCCAGTACAATATCCTTACGGTTTGCACGGCTCTTCATCCATTTCCCGATGATTTCTTCAGATTGACCGCCTTTTCCATTGACCCACCATGAATACGTATCTGCTGTATCTACAAAATTGAATCCGGCACCTGTAAAGCGGTCCAATATATCAAAAGACTGTTTTTCGTCCAGAGTCCATCCGAAAACATTCCCTCCAAAATTGATAGGGGCTACTGCCAGATCCGTATTTTTGATCTTTCTTTTTTCCATAAAATAATTTTACTTAGTAACCTCTAAGGTAAGGAATATAAAGGCAGATGTAAGATTCAAAATAGCCATTCCTTTTATAGTTAATATAAATGAAAACACTTGTCATTACTCACTTTTTTTGATAAAGATGAAGTTTAAAAATAAAAAAACAGCCTTCAGAAGAAGACTGTTTTATACTCTATCAATTAAAAAAATACTATTGCTTTACAACCTGAGGAACCTCAATGGCTGTCAGCATTAGTTTATATTCCTGCAATTGCAGGTTTATGGTTTGTAACCTGTTACTAAAGAATGATGATGTTGTAAACAGATTGTTATAATAATCAATTCCCTCCAATACATTTTTCTTAAAGGTATTCCACTTTTTGGATTGGGAAGCTGTAATCTGAACGGTAGAATCTGTAATTTCCTTTTTCAAATAGTCGATATACATTTTCAGTTCATTGATGAACATATTCGGGCGGTTATTGTCAGAAAGAATATTGGTGTTTCCATAGATATGCTTTACCATTTCCGAAAGGGAAACTTCTTTATCAAAAAACGCAATATTCGGTCCCGGACATATTACTACACCTTGTTTTTCGCCTTTTATTTCAAGGTTTTGTTCCATATAGGCAGCGTTCACCAACCCTACACAAAGGCAGGCTTTATCGGTAATTTCAGCTTTCTTTTTTTCAAACTCTCGTATCGTTAAGCTCTCTCGCTCAGCATCAAGCTCACGGAGTTTAATATCCTGGTATTTCTTTGAAGCTGTACAAGTTCCTTCCTGTGAAAATTCTTTACTCAATGCCAGTAATTTCTTAGGGCATGAGCTTCCATATTTGCCATTGGACTCTTTTTTATATTTCAGTATTTCATTGGAGGTCCCCTTTACGGTATTGAAGGGCACTCCTAAAGGCGAAATATTACTCAGATAAAGGTCTTCCTGTTTAGACTGTAATAGAAGGTTTCTGGTTTCTTTATCTACTGAAGTGGCTTCAGGTACTAATAGAAATGGAGATCCCCATCCAACGCTGTCTACATCATAATTGGCAAGTAAAAAATCATGCTCTTCGGAAGTTCCTACTCCTCCCTGAACCGTAATTTTCATTTCTAAAGGCTCAGAAACAGCAGGTTTTCCTTTTTGCTCCAAAGCAGTACTCATTAAAGCATGGGCTGACTGTATCAGATCATTTTTTTTCTGCTTAAATTCCTCCATGATCGGGCCCAGAAGCATCCCGTCGGTAGCAAATGCATGCCCACCACAGTTCAGTCCGGACTCTATCCTGTATTCGGAAACCCACAGCCCTTTTTTCGCCAGAAAATTCCCCTGAATCATTGCAGAGCGGAAATCACTCACCTTAAGGATGATTTTCTTTTTTATGATTCCTTGGTCATCCGGAAAGAAGTCTTCAAATTCTTCCATATAACTATACAGGCGGGGATTCATCCCTGCAGAAAGAACCATAGAAGAAGATAATTTACTCATTGCAAATCCACGAAGTGAAGCATGAGCATCATTGTACATCACCGGAAGCTGTTCATTTTTCTGATAATTATCTTTATCAACTTTCGTCATGATGTTTACGTCAATACTTCCCGGTTTTAAATTGGACTCAATAAAATTTTTAATATTTGAGCTCCAGTTATCCTTTTGGTTTATAAAACTCTGAAGGCTGTTCTTCAAATCTGAAGTATTGGGCAACATTGCCATAAAGTCTTTTAAAGACTCTTTATTTTTGCTGATTTCCTGTTTGAAAGATTCAAATTTTTCATTCACGATATCATCTACCATATCAAGATAGGCAGTAATTCTTTTCGCTCTGTAATCTTCCGTTTTTGTTGAAATTCCTAAATAATCCAGGTTGAACTTCCTGTTATAAAAGTTTTTCATTTTTTCCAAAATTTCGTCATCAATAATAGAAATTACGGAAGATATTCCATATTGTGCTACACGGATCGGGCTGTCTATTGTGTAAGCCAGACCCATTACCGGAATATGGAAATTGTGCAAAGGTTTTTTTGTCATATATTTTCGATAAAAGTTCTTTTCGTAATACATCTAAAAATCCTCTTAAAACTATTCACTTCCTAAATATATTATTTTACCATGAGCTATGCATTAAATAATACTTTTAATATTCAAAAACCTGTCAAATATCATTCTTTTCGAAAGCATTTTTTTAAATGAAAGGTTTTTGAAACAGAAAAAGATTTTTTTTCATATAAAAAATAAGAAACACACTGTTTTTTTAATCGAACCATTTCTATTTGCTTAGAATTCAGATTTCTTCTATTTAGTGTATTTAAAGTATATAGTTCGAAACGGAATATAAAAAAAGGAAGCAAAAAAGATCAGTTTCTAAAATAGTTCTCTTTTGCTCCCTTAGATAGAATAGATTTTATATCAATCTCACAGTTCTGTTATTCAGCTTTATTTTTAAGCATCATCAGCAGACTGTAAGCTCCTTTCTGTACAATTTTCTTATCCTTTAGAAAATCTGCTTTTACAATCTCCGTGAACTGATCATCAGAAATTCCGGCAACCACAGGGATCATTTTATAATTTGACTTTCCAAGATCTTCAAAAACATAATTTTTGTTTTCATAAGCCACCACCGCTTCATTGGGAAGTCCCTGTGTATAACGGCTGCTGATATTCACTTCTGCATTCACATACATTCCTTTTACAAAATCAGAATTTACAGAAGAAAGTTTGGCTACGGCTGTGGCAGAACCTCCGTTTTCAATACTTGGAACTACACTTACAATTTTAGCGTTTGACTTCACGTCCGGCTTCTGGTTATTGTAAACTAAAATTTCCTGGCCTACTTTCACATCATTCACATCATTTTCAAAAACCTTCAGTTCCAACAGTAATCCCGAAGGATTGATGAGTTCAAATAAAGTATCTGCCGGATTGATATATTGTCCGTTATTCACTGAAATTTTGCTTACAAAACCTGTGAACGGAGCATAAATATTAATCCGGCTTCTGATATTTCCGGTGGTTAAGCCTTTAGCACTTATTCCTATGATCCGAAGTTTTTCTTCAAGTCCTTTCAGGGTGGCATTCAGAGTCGCGTAGTCTGCCTGAGCCATCTCCATCGTCTTGTCGCTGCTGGCTTTGCTTGTATTAAGGTCTTTCTGACGGTTAAAATTCAGTCGTGCGGCTTCAAGCTGAGCTTTTGTAACCAGATAATCCTGCTGAAGCTGTATGAACTGCGGGTCTTCCACCACGGCCAATATCTGCCCTTTGGTGAAATGGCTACCATTGATCACATTAACGGACTTGATGTGCCCTCCCATAATACTTGAAATAGAGCTGATATGTGACGGGGCAATCTCTGCTTTACCGTTCAGACGTACCAGTTTTTCCATATTCCTGTCTTGAATGGAGGTGGTGGTTAACCCTACAGATTGAAGCTGTTTTTCTGTAAGATGTACTGTATTTTCAGTGCTTTTACTAAACTTTTTGTTTTCATAGACCGTTTTTTCTTCTTCTTTTTTTCCTGAACAAGAAGATAAAACAAATGCTAAGGCAAGGCTGTATACTGATATTTTTTTGAAATGCATTACGCTGTTATTTTGAAATTAAGAAATTAAGTTCCGCTCCGATCTGATTAAGTCTTTCCAGCTGGTCAATATAGTCTGCTTTTGTTTTTACAGCCTGATTCACCAGTATTACCCAGTTCAGATAATCAATCTCTCCCACTTCCATCTGTTTTTGAGCTGTTTTTAAGATTGTTTCGGACTTTGGAAGCTGTTTTTGCTCATAATTCTCAATGATTCTCTGTTGATTTACATAATTACTGATCTGCTGCCCCAGTCTGTTTTTGAGTTCAATTTCTTTTCGATGGTACTGATTTTCTGTGATGGCAATTTTTGCCTGTGCAGCTTTTGCCATTGCTCTCTGGCCTTTTGTAAACAAAGGGATTCCAACACCCACCTGAACCGAATTGAAACGGTTATTGTTGATGTTTTTCATACTCTGATTGGTATATCCTACAAGAAGATCTGGAAGCAATCTGCTTTTTTCCAGCTGTACTTCGGCTTCTCCCACCTTGATCTGCTGCTGAAGATACTGAAGCTCCGGATGCTGCTTTACTTTATCCTCAGAAATCTGAAGGGCAACATCTATTATCGGTTTATCTGCTACAGGCTGGTAAGGATTTTCAGACTGCAAGAGAAGCTGAAGCTGAAGTTTTGCTACATTAAGATCATTTTCAAGGCTGCTTAATTGTACTTTTATCTGTTCTTTTTGAATTTCGGCGGTAGATTCCTCCAAAATATTGGCTTCTCCTTTTTTTAGCCTTAAAGCAGCTTTTTCAGCAAAATTATTGTAAAGCTTGCTGATGTATTCCAATATTTTTTTCTTTTCCAAAAGGACTAAAGTCCTATAGAAAACATCCGTAACTTCTTTGGTAAGCTGAGTTTTTGTCAGGTTTTGGCTAATCACACTTGCCGTCCACTCTGCATTCAGCATCTGCTTTCTTTTTGAATATACGGTAGGAAAGCTGAATCTTTGGGAGATCCCGAATGAATTATCCGTCTCTTCGCCCTGAATCTGCCCGAATCCTCCGGTAACTTCCAGCTGGGGAATATCCAGATAGCTGGCTTTCAGTTTTTCCTGATATTCAGAGATTAGTTTTGAATTTTTAAGGGTTCCGTTCTGTTGAAAAGCTTTTTCCAAAGCTTGCTCATAGGTAATATTTTCCTGAGCCTTAAAGCTTCCAAAAGAAAGTAAAACCAGAAAAACAGACAGTTTTTTATAGTTGAGTTTTTTAGAAAATTTCATTTTATCTTTATTAATATGTTCAAACAAGACGTATAGAATAGGCAGTACAAATAGGGTTAAAAGGGTTGCCAGCATGAGACCTCCAATAACTACGGTAGCTAATGGCCTTTGTACTTCAGCACCCGCACCGTTGCTCAGTGCCATCGGCAAAAATCCTAAAGATGCTACAAAAGCAGTCATTAAAACCGGGCGAAGTCTTATTCTTGTTCCCATTAAAACTATTCTGCTCGTATTCTTTAATCCATTATTTTTCAATCTGTTAAATTCCGATATCAAAACTATTCCATTAAGTACAGCAACACCAAACAAAGCAATGAATCCTACCCCTGCACTGATACTGAAAGGCATTCCTCTTAAAGCAAGAAAATACACCCCGCCAATGGCTGATAAAGGAATAGCGGTATAGATCAGTAAACTATGCTTCACTGAACCAAAAGCAAAGAATAACAGTAAGAAAATCATAACCAGAGAAATAGGAACGGCAACTCCCAATCTTGATTTTGCCTGATTTAAATTTTCAAATGTACCCCCATAAGAAATGGTATATCCGGGAGAGAATTTAAGGTTTTTACCCACTTTGTGCTGAAGCTCTTCTACAATGGTCTGTACATCTTTTCCTCTCGCATTAAAACCGACAATAATTCTTCTTTTGGTATCTTCTCTCTGAATCTGATTCGGACTGTTTTTAAGCTCTACTTTAGCCAGCTGAGATAATGGAATCTGCTCTCCTGAAGCAGTGGGCACTAATAGATTCTGAATGCTTGTAAGGTCCTTCTTGTATTCATTATCCATTCTGACAACGATATCAAACTTTTTCTCACCCTCATACAAAGCACCTGCAGTCTGCCCTGCAAAAGCCATATTAATGACCCTGTTGATCTCTGCTACAGAGATATTATGACGTGATAATTCTGAACGGTTATAATCAATCACCACCTGGGGCGCTCCTACCACCGGTTCTATATAAAGATCCTGGGCCCCTTTCACCGTGTTGATGATGCTTCCCAGCTTTTTGGCATATACTGTAAGGCTGTCCAGATCTTCACCATAGATTTTACAAACCACATCCTGTCTTGCTCCGGTCATCAGCTCATTGAAACGCATCTGTACAGGGAACTGAAAACTGGTTGTTAGTCCGGGAATAACCGTTAAAGCTTTACTCATTTTATCAGAAAGCTCCGGGAAGGATTTTGCGGAAGTCCATTCTTTTTTAGGTTTTAAAACAATAATCATATCTCCTGCATCCATAGGCATAGGTTCTGTAGGGATTTCTGCACTACCGATCTTCACAACTATCTTTTGTATTTCCGGAAACTGCTTTAAAAGAATACCTGAAGCCTGTGTGGTTATTTTTTTCGTTTCGTTAATATTACTTCCCTGAAGTACTCTCATTTCAACTGCGAAATCACCCTCCTCAAGAGAAGGAATAAATTCACCTCCCATTTTAGATAAAGTATAAATGGCTCCTGCAAAAAGAACCAGTACACTGATGATAATGGTTTTTCGGAATTTAAGTGCCTTCATCAGGAGCTTCTGATGGCCTATTTCTACTTTCCCCATCACTCTGTCTGAAATATTTTCTTTTTCCTTTTTCTTTCTGCTCAGCACCAGAGAACTCATCATTGGAATATATGTAAGGGAAAGAATAAAGGCTCCTATCAGTGCAAATGCCACGGTCTGTGCCATCGGTTTAAACATTTTACCCTCAATCCCCTGAAGGGTAAAAATCGGAAGATATACGATCAGGATAATAATCTGTCCAAAAACAGCACTGTTGACCATTTTCGTTGCAGAACCGGAAACCTGTTCATCCATTTCTTTTTTACTGAGCATATTGTCTTTTCCAAAATGCTTTTTATGGGCTAACTGGTGCAGAACGGCTTCTACAATAATAACAGCACCATCCACAATAAGACCGAAATCTAAAGCTCCGAGGCTCATCAGATTCCCTCCTACTCTAAAGATATTCATCATGATAATGGCAAAAAGCATTGCCAAAGGAATCACGGAAGCCACTAATAAACCTGCTCTGAAATTTCCGAGGAATAATACCAGAATAAAAACGACGATCAAAGCCCCTTCCATAAGGTTGGTCTTTACCGTACTTATCGTATTGTTTACCATTTTGGCACGGTCAAGGAAAGGTTCAATCACAACGCCCTCCGGTAAGGATTCCTGTATCTTTTCAAGTCTCTGCTTGATGTTTCCAATCACTTCATTGGCGTTTTCGCCTTTAAGCATCAGAACAATAGCTCCTGAAACTTCGCCTGTATCGTTATAGGTCATTGCCCCATATCGTGTAGCAAACCCAATCTTTACAGAAGCTACGTCTTTGATATGAACAGGAATACCCTCCTTCGTTTCAGCCACCTGAATACCTCCAATATCCTCACTACTTCCCAAAAGCCCTTCACTTCGGATAAAAAGAACGGTTTCTTTTTTCTCAATATAAGCGCCTCCCGTATTCTGATTATTCTTTTCCAAAGCAGCAAAAACATCGTTGATATTGATGTTGAATGCCTGAAGTTTGTTGGGATTGATAGCGATCTCATACTGTTTCAGCTTTCCTCCGAAACTACTGACATCCGCCACTCCTTTAGTTCCCAGCAGCTGACGTCTTACCACCCAGTCCTGAATGGTTCTGAGCTCTGTCTCGTCATACACATTTTCGTATCCCTTTTTCGCTCTTACGACATACTGGAAGATTTCTCCCAATCCGGTAGAGATAGGCCCAAGCTCCGGTTTTCCAATACCTTCGGGAATATTATCCTGAACGAGCTGCAGACGTTCCTGAACCTGCTGGCGGGCCCAGTATACATCTGTTTTATCATCAAAAACTACAGTCACCAAAGAAAGCCCGAACCGTGAAAGACTTCGGAGCTCCGTAATTCCGCTGATATTGCTCGTGGACTGTTCAATAGGAAACGTTACCAGACGTTCTATGTCTGCAGCCCCGTAAGAAGGAGCTGTCGTAATGATCTGAACCTGGTTATTGGTAATGTCAGGCTGAGCATCAATAGGGAGTTGGGTGGTCTCATATATACCAAGAAGGATGAGACCTCCTGTAAACAGGGCAATGATGAGTTTATTCTTTACAGAAAACTCAATAATTTTATTTAACATGAAAAAACTATTAATTGATAACCCGAAATGTTTTATAAAAACTGTTTGAACTTTTTTTGATCGTAAAAGCCGGAATAGTAAAAGTGTACTCAAAAGGCATTTCAAATTCACAAAATACAAACTTGAAAAAGTCTTCATATCTTCGAGCAAAGCTTTTGTGGCCGGAGCATAAACAGTGTTTACAATACACAACGAATCAGTTGATATGTAACAAGGATTCACTGCTTTAAGTAAAAACGTAAAGCATTAATTTTCAATTAAGAATCAGATTAAGAAAGCCGTGGAGGCTGAAAAATTGTGGAAAGATAAAGGTTTGAGAAATCTTTTTCCTTATAAATACTGTTTTTCTGAGGAACAGCAACTTCTTTAGGTTTCTTTATTTCGAACGTAAGTTCAGGAAGCTGCGCATGTACTGTAAGGACAATAGGTGGATTAATAAAAGGTAACTTCTGATCAGAATCCCAGTCGGCATCTTTTTGGTGATTGTCATAGTGTTCCATGACAAATTCTGATAAAGTCCCATGATATTCTATAAAATGTTCCACAAACATAGGCACCTTAAGTACTTCCCCCGCATTGGTGGTAGCCAGCACATACATCATCGAGCATAGTATGGAGAACCATTTTATCATTACTGCAAATATAGGGCTTAAATTTTTCCCTGAAAAGTTCTTCAGTATTAATTTTTTTTAATTTAAAGAGCATTGAACGGGTTCATAAGCCATTTGCCTGTTAAGAATTTTCAAAAAGAGCTCCATAGCAGGACTGATCCATTTATTACAATGATGAGCACTAATCATGGTAATGGTACGCTGAAATCCTTTGATGTTGAGCTCCGTTATCTCCCCTTTTTTAAGTTCTTCTGCAACTACAAAATGCGGCAGGCAGGCTATTCCCAGGTTATTCATTATACTTTTTTTGATCGCTTCGATGCTCCAGAGTTCAATACTTTGTCCGGTTCTGATATTCTTTTTTTTAAGATACTCGTCAAAATACTGCTGATAAACACCATTGGGGTCATTATTAATAATCGAGCATGATTTTGTCTGATCTTTTCTGTCGAAATTCTTTTCCTGTTCTGAAAATACCGGAGATGCCATCACTCCTACAGTAAATGAGGACAGTTCGGTTACTTTAATCTGATCATCATATCCATTTACCTGATAATGAATTCCCAGATCAACATTATTCCGGATGATTTCTTTCTGTACTTCATAGCAGTTTCTAACCTTTAGCTTTAATTTTACGCCAGGCGCTGTTTCAATAAATTCTTTTAGAACAGGCTGCAGGATATAAGTCAGTAAACTGTCAGAGGCTGAAATAGTAAGATCTCCTTCTACCTTTCTGTCTTTTGAATTCAGTTGTCTGATCTGTTCTATTTCCTCTTCTATTTTTTTGATATGCGGGATCAGCTTCAGAGATTGGGCTGTAGGCATCATCCTTCTTCCTATTTTTTCAAATAAAGGAAATTTAACCTCATTTTCAAGCTGTTGAATCTGATAACTGATGGCAGATAAAGAATAATTGAGCTCTTTTGCAGCGTCCTGAAAATTACCTTTTTCCACTATCGTTTTAAAACTTCTGAGCTGGTGAATGTCCATACTTTAAATTTTTCGAAGTAAAAGTATAAATAATTCCGATTGACTGAAGTATTTAAGCTCATTAATTTTGTCAAAAAAAAGATATGTGGTTTTCATTTTTTATTTACACTGTTCTTACAGCGCTTCTTCCCGGGCCTAATAATATCCTGGCACTAAACAGCACCATGAAATCGGGTTATAAAAACAGTAAAAAATTATTATTGGGAATATATTCCGGATTTACAGTTGTGATGATACTGGCAGCCATATTTACAGGTTTGCTTTTGAGTTCTTATGGTTTCCTTCTGAATTATCTGAAATATGTAGGAGCAGTTTATCTTGTTTATCTCGCATGGTCTGCAATCTCCGGAAAACCGGCAGAAATTGATCTTGAAAATGGGAAAAAGCCATCGGAAACGACCCAGGATTTTTGGAAAGGATTTCTATTGCAGTTAGTCAATGTTAAAATTATCATTTACGGAATAACAGCATTCAGCAGTTTTATCTTTCCTCAATTCAGTGAGCTGTGGATCATTCTGATTTTTGCTTTTCTTCTTTCTTTTATCGGAAACTCCGCAACCTGGATATGGGCAGTGGCTGGACAGAGGCTTAATCAGTTTTTAAATCAACATTACAAAATAGTCAATACCGTGATGGGAGTACTTCTGCTGTATTGTGCAGTAAGTCTGTTTTTATAATCGGAAACTACCAGACTCTTTCATGAATTATGGTCTCTTGAATAGAAACAACATGCCGAAAAAACTGAATACAATCGAAGTCTGATTTTTTTTCAAAACTTTGATTTAGGTCAAAAAGAGTTTTTTTCAGTTTAAATCCAGAAAGCCATCGGTCAGCTCTTTCCACTGAATTTTGGCTATTCCCACAATTCCTCCTGCGGCTACCATCATATTTCTGACAACATCAATGAACTGGGCATCAAAATTGGGAGATTCATTTCTGCCATATACTGCGGCTTTCAAATGGGTTGAACTTCTGCAGATCATAAAAGTAGAACTGGCTTCGGAGCTGTAAAAATGAGCAATATGCTTGTTTTGGCCATGCTCAGGATCACGGGAAGGCCTGCAGGTCATCATGATATTTTCGGAAATGGTATCCTGACAAAAACAGAGATCTGTAATTTCTACCCAGTCATATCCTTCTGCTTCTGTTTCTCCCGGACCGGGAATATTGATTCTCACAAAATCTCCTTTTTGAGGTTCCCGCTCTACCGCATTGCCTTTATCATCATAAAGCTTAAAAGCAGCAAAAGCTTCTCCGCCATAATTTCCCCATTCATTGACAGAAAAAAACCGTTTTTTCAGAATCTCAAATTTCTGAGAAATAAGATGATGCTCAAATTGCTTTTTACTTTCGGTATCGTGAAATCCACCGGATTTTTGTTCTGGAACACCTTCTATCTGCTTGGGTTTCATAGGCCGTTTTAAGACAAATAAACGAAAATTTCCGGGATCTTTATATGAGCGGAGTCACAAATAACGGATTTAATAATGTTTATTTTTTACTCTTACAAATTAAACATGTAAATATTTTTCTACAGAAAGATAAAAACCATGAATAATACTAGTGTTTTCTACCTTAGAATGATTACAGAGCATATTTTCGAAAAATCAAAGAAAATGAATATCACTTGAAGGATGATTATTTTTAATTAAAATAAATAATATTTAAAAAAATACGCTTATAATGCAATACATAATGTAATTTTTACTTATATTTGTGAATCGAAATAATTTTTTTTCATCATTTGTGTTTTTTTAAGGTCTCCATCACTGGGGGCCTTTTTATTTGATTAACGATGTAATTTAAATTTTAATGATTATATGGAAATATTTAAAGTGAAATATCAGAATTGATAATATAAGGCGAAGGCCCTAATACAAGTCAATAAAGAATCTTCAATATTATTATAAGTCTTCTTTTTAATTCTAAATTTATTTAATATTTTTAACAAAATCTGTGGGCCGGAACTGCATAACGGACTGAAAACTTCTGTTGTAAGCCTGGACACTCTTGTACCCCACTTCATATGCCGTTTCCGAAATCGTAAAACTGCCGGAACTCAGAAGTTCGAGACTTTTGATGATACGGAGCATTTGCTGGTATTTAATCAATGTTAATCCTGTTTCCTTTTTGAAGATTCGCTCCAGGGTACGCAAAGATAATAGTGCTGTGTCACTTAGTTCCTCTATTCTGATCTCTTCACGATAATAGTGATGAAGATGTTCAATGACTTTAGTGAGACGTTTATCTTTGGGAAGGCAGATATGGAGTTTCAGGGAATGCTCTACAAAATGAGGAAGTTCATTAAAAAGAGCCTTTAAAAACAAGGTTTCATCGTGATCTTTTATAAATAATTTTGACCACTTTTCAGCATATTTTATCATTTCCCTCAGTACCGGAGGAACAGAAAACACATTTACTTCATCATAAAAAGGATTGCTGCCTTCCGTATCGGCAAACATGATCATCAGCTTGATCTTTTCAGAATGTGAATTGGTTTTATGAATAGTATTGGACGGAATCCATACGGCATGATTCTGTGGAAGAAGATAGATCTTTTCTTCAATGGTTATGTACTGGAAACCACTTTCTACATAGACCAACTGGCCTTTCTGATGCTGGTGAAGAATATCATCATGGATCCAGTTTTCTTCAAACCATACAAAATAAGGTTTACTCAGTTCATCTATCTCTATACTGTCGTTGGCATTCATGTCGTTTCAGGTTAAAACTTTGGCAAAATTAAACAAAATTACTGTATTAATTTTGTGCAAAAGTTTTATCATGATGAAGAATGAAGTAAAAAAGAATGCTTCCTATGTTTTATTAATCATTAATGTTCTGGTAGTTATCCTTATTTCCAGTAATCTGCGCTCTCCTATTGTTGCTGTAGCTCCGGTACTTGGAGAGGTGAGAGATACACTGAAGCTGGATAATTTTCAGGTTAGTTTGCTAACCTCTATTCCACTCTTTATGTTTGCCGTGTGCTCTGTTTTGGTAAGCAGATTTTCCGGTAAGCTGGGAATCAGTAAACTTTTAATGTATTCGTTGATTATTTTGAGTTTTGGATTGTTTCTCCGTATTACAGGTTCTCTTTGGCTGTTATTTCTGGGTTCTATATTCATTGGCCTGGGAATATGTATAGGAAATGTAGTCACTCCCGGATATGTTAAAAACAATTTCCCAAAGCAGATTGGCCTGATGACGGGTATTTTTGCGGTATCAATGAATCTTACCGCTGCTTTAGCTTCAGGTTTCAGTGTGAAGATAGGAGAATGGACGGGGTTTGGATGGCGTGGTTCACTGGGAATCTGGCTGGTGATTGCCGCTTTGGCATTTCTGGTTCTGATTCTGGAATTCATCTTCAACAGAAAGAATACTCATCAGCAAAAGGCTGCACTCAGCACTTCAGATTTTAATATGTTTAAGTCCTCTCAGGCCTGGAATATCAGTATTTTCATGGGGCTGCAGTCTTTATTCTACTATTGCCTCGTTGCCTGGCTTCCGTCATTCCTTGCGGATTATCATATGGAAAGTGAGAGCTCAGGATGGGTTTTCTTTGTGATTCAGATTACAATGATCCCGGTGACCTTCTGCTGCCCGATCATTGCAAGCAAAATGAAAGACCAGAGATTAATGATTGTTTTTGTATGTGCTTTAATGTTTATAAGTACAATGATGTTTGCATTCATGAAATCAGAATGGATCTATGTAAATGCCGTTATCATAGGCATTGCCAATGGCTTGTCTTTCAGTTTATCTATTCTGTTCTTTTCTACAAGAACGAAAAGCAGCATCAATGCCGTAAAAATCTCCGGAATGGCACAGTCTGTCGGTTATCTGATTGCAGCATTTGGACCTCCTGTATTTGGTAAACTTCATGATTGGGATACTTCCTGGAACAGTTCATTTTATTTTATGAGTACTGCAGTATTGCTGATGTTTTTCTTTGGAATGAAGGCTGCGAGAAATAAATGTGTGGAGGATTAAAATTTCATATTTTATCCACTAATTCACTAACAAAATCAATTGTACATCACTAGCATTTATAACATTCTTATAAATAATTTTAAACTATAAATAATAATGATAGAACCGAAGTTCTATCATTATTTGCTTTGATACTTTAAGTAATTTTAATACTTGCAAGCCACTTATGTCCCAATTATAAAAGAACAACTTCTTCACCATCTTTTAATATAAAACACCTCTTCTCAAATCCTTTTTCGTTGATTTTATTCTGAATATAATTTCTGTCTTCTTTGCAATGGCTTAACGCTTTCAGTTGGGTTACCCATATTGTAGCTTCAGGAGAATATTTGCAGACTTCAATAATATCTTTAGCGGTCATGATAATAGGGGTCACCCACTGAAAAAGAAGCTGCTCCGCCTGCTACAATAATTTGGTCAGGCTTGTGTTTGTGGATTTCATCTGCTATTTCTTTATTCCAGATACTGTCTCCGACAATATAAACTGTTTTAGCTTCTGTTTTAAAAACAAATCCATTTACTTTTCACATTTTCTCACCAATCTCTCCTGTACCATGCTGTCCTTTTGTCTTAAAGATTTCAATATTATCCCAATGAATAGATGTATTGACAGGCACCGTATTTTGAAACCCCTGCTGGGTAATCTGATCTGCGATAATATCAGGACATAAAACTGGCACGTTTTTACCAATAAGCTCTATAGCCTTTGAGTCCCAATGATCAGGATGGAGATGGGTAATCACAACGGCATCTATTGACCGAAGTTTTTTGATTAATTCTTCCTGACTGAACGGAAAATCTATTAAAGGATTTAGCAATTCATTATCCGTCATAGGAAATGGACCCAGCACGCCTTTTTCTCCGAGCATAGGGTCTACTAATATGGAAATTCCGTTGATATTCAATAGCAGTGTAGCATTATGCCATAATTGTAGTTTCATTTTGTTTACATTTGTACTGCAAAACTATTGCGGGACTGCGGTAAAACAATAGAAGGTTACCAAAAGGTTAATCATATATATATTCAAGTATCTTATGAATTTTGAAAACTGCGGCCTAAGAAAGAGCCTGGATATCCTTTCAGGAAAGTGGAAGCCATTGATTTTACACAATCTTTTTGAAGAAGGAACAGTACGTTTTACAGAACTATGGATAAAAATGCCCAGAGTTTCCAAAAAAGTCCTTTCCGAACAGTTAAAACAACTGGAAGAGGATTATATTATCCAACGGACTGAAGTCTATAATTTTCCTCCGGAAGTTTATTATAAACTGACAGAAAAAGGAAAGAAACCTGGCTCTATACTATCCGAACTGCATTCATGGGGAAACGAACTTAGCTTATGATAGTATTTTTCAGAGTTGTTAAATCCGCTTTTTATTGGAGGAACATTTTCTAAAATTTGATGAAGTTTTATATATTTAGACTAAAATAGAATATTAATCTCTACTGTAATAAAAATTATAACCCAAATTATTCTGTAAATGAAAAAAATTATTATTTTAATTTTCGGTGTCTTTTGCTCTTCAGCTATAGCACAGATTCCACCTCCTCCTATTTCCAGATCTTCAACAACTTCTAATGGACTTGCCATCAATACAAGAAAAAGTACATTAATTGAAAAACGAACAACTCCTTTAGGCAAGTTTAAGAACTTAAATATTCAGAAAATTGTAACGAAAGATGTCTCTGATAATTCATCAGAAAGCCTTCTTGGAATCATGTATGAATATGAAACATTTGATGAAATTTCAAGGAAAACGCTTACAATTGATAAAAACGAGCTGGGTAAATTAATTCAGTCACTTCAGACTTTAGAACAAAAAGAGAATGAAAAAACGAATATTGAAGCCAAGTATAAGTTCGTCACAAGAAATAATATTGAATTCGGAAGTGTTTATCATGAAAACCTGAACAATCGGGCTAATTATATAAAAATGCCTTCAAACAATTACAGTCAGAATTTAATTGAATATAATAGAGAAGAATTAAAGGAATTGTTGAGAATTTTAAAAACCGCCGAGCTTGAGCTCTAAAAGCTTCTGCTAAAAGTTACATTACCAAACCTTACAGGCTTTTGAAGCCTATAAGGTTTGGTAATGTTAATGATTAATTCAATCCCTGAATTGATCCAAAACCTCCAGAATATTCTGATAAACAAAATCTAATTCTTCAGCAGAAATACAGTAAGGAGGCACCAGATACAATACATTACCCAGTGGACGCATAATAATTCCTCTCTGTAAAAATTCATGATAAAGTTTCTTTCCAATCTCATTAAAATAAGAGGTTCCGTGTCCGGTTTTAAAATCAAAAGCCAAAATAGTTCCTATCTGGCGGGCATTTTCTACCTGAGGATGGAAAGAAAGAACTTTTACAAACTCAGCGTGCTGCTCAGTAATTCGCTGTACAGTCATTTGGGTTTCTTCTTTAAGTAATATTTCCATACTGGCCAGAGCAGCTGTACAGGCTAAGGGGTTAGCGGTAAAAGAATGCCCGTGAAAAAGGGTTTTATGATGGTCATCAGACAGAAAGGCATTATAAATACCATTGGAACAGGTAGTGACTCCCATTGGCATTGTTCCTCCTGTTAATCCTTTTGAAAAACACATAATATCCGGTTTTTCACTAAGATGATTGGCGGCAAATAACTTTCCTGTTCTTCCAAATCCTGTAAAAACTTCATCCTGAATCATGAGAATATCATATTCTCTGCATATTCTCATCAGACTATTCAGATTTTCTGCCTCATACATCAGCATACCGGCTGCTCCCTGAACTAAAGGCTCATAAATAATACAAGCCACTTCATCGGCTAATTCTTTAATCTGAAATCGTAAGCTTTCTATATTCTCCGCATTGGGGACGTCAATAAAGATGACTTCAAACAGCATACTTTCAAAAGGCTGCGTCCAATAACTTTTCCCACTTACAGACATAGCTCCGAAAGTATCTCCATGATACGCGTTTTTAAAAGCCAGAATTTTAGTCTTCTTTTTTTCATGATTGTGAGCATATTGAATACACATTTTCAAAGCCACTTCCACGGCGGTAGAACCATTATCAGAATAAAAAACTTTTTCCTGGTTAGCCGGCAGCAACTTCAGTAAGTTTTCCGAAAGCTGCACCGCAGGCTTATGGGTAAAACCTGCAAAAATAACCTGCTCTACCGTGTTTAACTGTTCGAAAACACGTTGTGCAATATAAGGATGAGAATGCCCATGTAAAGTCACCCACCATGAAGAAACCACATCCATATATTTTTTCCCTTCTTCGTCATAAAGGTAGATTCCTTTTCCTCGTACAATAGGAATGATACTGTCTGCAGTCTTCATTTGGGTGTACGGATGCCAGTTGACGGCTTTATCTCTGTCCTGAAGACTGGTTGATATTATTGTATTCATATGTTGATCTAAAATGTATTATGAGTTTTGGATCTTAATCTGAAATAGTAATGAATTGTTTACTCAAGCAAATGCCTTTTTAGACGAATATTATACTGTCCGATCTTATTATTTCACGAGAAACTGTGTTAAAGAATCAGGAAGTTAATCTACAGATTAACAGAATAACAATCTCAACAGCAAACTCACAATACATTTTAAAATACTCATGATTAAAATCCAAAAACCCATAATTTATTATTTATAATTCCTGATTATCTAGCAGCAAACTTCTTTTTTCATCATTGGCTTAAGACCAAGAGTATTCAGCATCTGCATATCTTCAGAAACTCCCGGGTTAGGAGTCACCAACAACGTTTCTCTTTCACCGGTGAAAATAGAATTGGCCCCTGCCATAAAGCACCATGCCTGTTCCGTTTCATTCATTTCAATTCGTCCGGCACTTAGTCTTACCATAGAAGAAGGCATTACAATTCTTGCTGTAGCAATCATTCTTACCATTTCCCAGGCATCTACTTTTTCATTATCTTCCAATGGGGTACCTTCTACCCTTGCCAATGCATTGATGGGAACAGATTCCGGGTGTCTGGGCATCGTTGCCAGGGTTAAAAGCATTGAAATTCTGTCTCTGTGCGTTTCTCCCAATCCGATAATTCCTCCGGAGCATACTGTGATTCCTGCTTTTCGTACATTGTTGATCGTATTGATTCTGTTATCGAATGTTCTGGTGGAAATGATTTCTTCATAATATTGTTCCGAAGTATCAAGGTTATGGTTGTAGGCATATAATCCAGCCTCCTGAAGCCTTACAGCCTGCTCTTCGGTAAGCATTCCCAGAGTACAGCATACTTCCAAACCTAAGTCATTCACTCCTTTTACCATATCAATTACCCTGTCAAAATCACGATTATTACGGACTTCACGCCATGCTGCTGCCATACAGAAACGGGATGAGCCGCTATCCTTAGCTTTTTGAGCGTGTGCAATTACAGTTTCTGTAGGCAGCAAAGCCTGTACTTTAATATTAGTATGATATCTGGCAGCCTGTCCGCAATAAGAACAGTCTTCCGGACATCCTCCGGTTTTGATTGATAATAAGGTGGAAATCTGTACTTCAGAAGGATCATGCCATTCCCTGTGTACAGTGGCTGCTTTATAAATCAATTCCATAAGAGGTAAATGGTAAATTTCCTCAATCTCTTCTTTGGTCCAGTTATTCCTAATTTCTGTTTTTTGATCCATTATCATAATTTTGTTATTGTTAATTGCTTTGCAGCAGCTTTTATATATTTTTTATCAGTGCTTTCAACTTCGGGAATCCTGATTATTTTTGTTTCTTTTCCAATGAAGCCGCAGATCACTCTTTCAGTGTCCTCAGGAAAGCTTCCATTAAGAATCAGATATTCTAATTTTATATTCCTTTGCCTTAAAGCCATGATTGACAGCAAACTGTGATTGATACATCCTAAATAATCCCTCACAACAAGCCCAGCAGGAAGATTTAATTTTTCTATCAAATCAATCATGAAGCTGTTATCAGAAAGTGGAACCATCAAGCCTCCGGCTCCTTCTACAATCAAAGGGCGATCTGTCTCAGGAAGCTGAAAATCATCAAGATTGATCTGTACATTTTCTGCCCGTGCAGATTGATGAGGAGATGCCGCCAATTTCAGACGACAGGTTTCCGGATAGCATTTTGTACTGTCTGTCCAGGCTTCAATCTTGTGACTGTCGGTATAATGAAGATCTCCTGACTGTACAGGTTTCCAGTAATCTGCTTTAAAGTATTGAACCAAAACAGCCGAACAAACGGTTTTTCCTATTTCAGTTCCTATTCCTGTTATAAATAATTTCATATGGGGTACGTGATGTATAATCCGAGTTTCGGGATTTATGCGATATTCTTAAAAAAGCAAATCCGTTCTTCCTCTTTTTTATTCATCTTATTACTTTAAATAAATTCGCCAATAATCTTAGTGAGTCTTACAATTTCATCCTCTGTATTGAAGCTATGAAGGCATATTCTAAGTCTTTCAGTCCCTTCTTTTACGGTCGGGCTGTAAATTGGATATGTTAAAAAATTTTCTTCCGATAAAGCATTTTGTACTTCTTTCAGCTTCTGGTTATCCGGGATCATAATTGCCTGAACAGGACTTTTTTTTGAAGACGGAGATCCCAAATTCTGATTCCGAAATGTTTTAATATTTTTCTGAAGCGTTTCTGACGGCTCTTTATCAGATTCTAAAAATTCATATCCGGCTTTAATGCTCATCCATTGAAAATCATGCGCAGAAGTACTGTAAATGAAAGATGATGCAAAATTGACCAGGTATGACTTGATCACTTCATTACAAAGTATAACAGCCCCATGTGATCCCAATGCTTTTCCGTAGGTCACAACAACTGCTGCAATCTGTTCCTGAAGCTGATATTGATCGATCAATCCATATCCGAAAATGCCAAAAGCATGAGCTTCATCTACAATCAGACTTGCTCCATATGTCTTAGCAAGTGAAGCCATTTCTGAAACAGGAGCAAAATCTCCTTCCATCGAATAAAGGCTCTCAATAGCAATGTAACAATGTCCTTTCTGTCTTTTCAATTTGCTTTCCAGGTCTTCGGGATCATTATGTCTGAACTTTAATTTTCTGGCATTTGATAATCTGCACCCATCATGTACAGAACGGTGAATCTGCTCATCCACGATGATCGTATCATGACGGCCGGGCAGAGTAGAAAACAAAGCCAGATTCGCGTTATAACCGGACGGAAAAAGTAAAGCAGCCGGAAACTGATGCTGGTCAGCGATAAACTTTTCCGTAAGCCCCGCTGTAATGCTATTTCCACTAATCAGCCTTGAACCTGTACTTCCTGAAAGCCAGTGAGGATTCTCCGTAACTTTTCGAAGCAATACATTCTGAAGATCTTTATTTCTGGCCAATCCCAGATAATCATTAGAATAAAAATCTATTCCCGCTGGCTGAACCTTTAAACTCCTTAATATGCCCTGTTCTTTCCGTTTATCAAGAGATATTTGGAAATTTTCAATGGTATTAAGCATAATTGAATTGAGTTACCTCCTCTTTAATCGCATTGATCCATTGTTCGTGCAATTCTTTTTCAATGGTCAGAATATGATCTGCATGGCTTTTCCAGTCTGCTGAAAATTCATTAAGCTGATTGATCATTTCTTCCAGATGGCCTTCTTCTTCGAGAATTATAGATTTTACCATGATTTTTGAAGATTCTTTGGTCAAAACATCCTGATACACGGGATATAATTCATCAGCACGCACTTCGATGGCATAGGTTACAAAAAGGTAGGCCGCATATTTTAAATCTTCCTTATTCAGCTGGAAGGCCTTTTGAAGATATCTGCAGGCCTTGACATCTAAAGAATGAAGATATTGACGAGTAGCTGTAGGAGCAAGAAGTTCCTGACTTTCGTATGTTTTGCAAAGTTCTTCATCTATTTTTCCAATCTGTTTTTTTAAATAATAGGCATGACGATGTTCTTCTGCAGCGTGCTTCAACTGAATCTGGGTTACCAGAACCGGATGTTCACATTTTGATATTTTTCTGGCTCCGGCATTTTCCATAAAAGAAAGCGTATTCAGCCATTTTGCATGAGTGCTCCCTTCCTGCACAATCTTTTCTAAGAGGTGTTGAAATTCCATAGACTTTTATTTTGATGTCAAAAGTAGTATATTGCCGGATGGTTACATGGTGCCAGTTTTGATATTATGGATAGTCCGGTTAGAATTCCTTATGAAAGTTTTATAAAAATTGACAGAACATCTGAAACGTCAATTTATCTGCAGATAGCCAATCAGCTGGTTAATGCCATTCAGAGAGGCGTTTTACCCTTTGCAACGAAGCTTCCCGGGACACGTACATTCAGTGATATGCTCGATATTCATAGAAATACAGCAGTGGCAGTATATGATGAATTATCAGCTCAGGGCTGGACGGAGAGTCTGCCGAATAAAGGAACGTTCATCATTGGAAAAGAACAGGAAAAACCTGTTAAAGTTCATGACTTTGAACAAAACAACCTTCAAAACTATCCAAAAAACACTGGTTTTTCATTTAAAACATCAAATATCCTTGATAATCCGTTTGAACATTCAGACTGTGAATTTGTATTTAATGACGGGGTACCGGATATCAGGCTCACTCAGATCGGACAGCACTCCCGGTTTTACAGCTCTATTCTTAAGCGTAAATCTCATCAAAAAATATCCGGCCATTACAACCATGATGGAAGTGAATTTTTCAAAGAACATTTATCCAGATACCTGAATTTATCACGTGGACTACCTATTTCTAAAAATAACCTATTGATCACCAGAAGTACAGAAATGAGTATTTATATTGTTTCCGAAATCCTTCTTTCTCCCGGTGACGTAGTTCTGGTAGGAGCATTAAGTTACTTTTCGGTGAATATGATCTTCATGAAAGCGGGTGTTAATATGGTCTCAATTCCTATAGATGAAGAGGGAATTATTGTAGAAAATGTACGGGAAGCGTGCAAAAAGCAGAAGATAAGGATGCTTTATCTTACTCCCCACCACCACTATCCTACTACTGTTGCCCTAAGTGCCCAAAGAAGACTGGAACTTCTGGAGCTTGCCCATGAATATGGATTTATCATTCTTGAAGACGATTATGATTATGAATTTCATTATGATAAAAGCCCGATTCTCCCTCTAGCCAGTGCAGATACCAATGGAATGGTTATCTATATAGGATCTTTCGGCAAATCATTGGCTCCAGGCTTCAGAACCGGCTTTATTGTAGCACCTGAAAATCTGATGGCAGAAATGAGGAAATATCTTGGAATCATCGACAGACAAGGAGATATTCTGATGGAAAGGGCCCTTGGCGAAATGATTTCTGAGGGAGAAATAAATCGTTATCTGAAAAAATCATTAAAGGTATATCAGGAAAGACGGGATTATCTCAGCAATTTACTACAGGAAAACTTAGGTGATCTCATTTCTTTTCAAAAACCTTCCGGAGGTCTGGCCATCTGGCTGGAATGGAATATTCCTGTCAACCTGATGCAGCTCAGCCGCAATTGTGCCAGTGAGAATCTTTTTATCCCAAAAACGCTGCTTTATCAGAATAAAAACCTGACTGCCATGAGATTAGGATTTGGAGATCTTAATGCCGGTGAAATGGAAAAAAGTGTTGAGATTTTTTCAAAAAATTCAAAATGGTTTGCCTAGCTTATCATTTTGGGGATTTCTTTAGTCTTCATTTTGATGCTTTTTTAGCCTTTTCTACCCTTTTTAATATTACATTTTCGTTAATTCTGAAGTTCGTTACATTTATTTTTGTCTCATTTTGAGACTTGAAAAAAATTAATTGTACCGCATAAATCTTGATAAAAGAGGTCTTCTGTTTGTGACTTATTATCGCCGTACTCACATTGGTTTGAAATATGTGATAAAAATCATGGTTATTTTTTACTCAATAATATTCTATATTTACTCCACTATTTTTAATTGTTCTAAATAAATGAAACGACAATTTGCACTTTCAGTCATTCTACTGACTGCCCTTACTGCACATACTTCTGCTCAAAGCAAGCAGGACAGTATTACCACAAAAGATATTAACGAAGTTATTCTGGTATCTTCACGTTCTCCGAAACAAATCAGCGATATTCCGGGAACGGTCTGGATCATTGGGGAAAAAGAACTCCAGACACAAATCAGAGGCGGTGCCGGGTTGAAAGAGGTATTGGGAAATATGATTCCCGGTTTTGATTTTGGAAATCAGGGAAGGACCAATTATGCTCAGAATATGAGAGGAAGAAATGTTTTGGTAATGCTCAACGGGGTTTCACTGAACAGTACCAGAGCTGCCAGCAGACAGTTTGACGCAATAGATCCTTTTAATATCGAAAGAATTGAGGTTTTATCCGGTGCATCGGCCATCTACGGTGGAGATTCTACGGGAGGGATCATCAACATTATCACCAAAAAACCAACCTCAAATAAACTGGCTTTCGAAACTTCTGCGGGGCTTAAAACAGGTTTTAATAAAGATGATCTGGATAAAAGAATTGCACAGTCAATTGAAGGTGGAAGTGATAAGGTAAAATTCAGACTCGGAGCTGCCTTCACTCAAAATGAAGGTGCTTTTGACGCGGATGGAAATCAAATCATTACGGATGTGAAACAGGCTGACTATCAGTACAACAGATCTATTGATCTTTTAGGAAGCCTGAGTGTCAAATTAAGTCCTGATCAGGATATAAGTGTAGATCTTCAATATTATAACTCAAAGGTCAGAAATAAAAAATGGCTTTCTTTTGGTCCTGGCTTCGCTGGATTTACCACTAAAAATCCGGATCTTATCAATGTACTTGGAGGGGCTGATTCTGATGTAGTACCCCGTACAGAGCGTTTCATGGCTAATTTACAGTATAGTCTGCGTAATATTTTAGGAGGTCACAATTTACTTGTTCAGGCTTACGGAAGACGTGAGGAAGCTGATTTCGGGGCTTCTTTTGCAGAAATTCCAAAGCCTCCGGCAGGTGTTGTTCTTCCGGTATTTCTTTCTTCAGGAAGAGGAAATACTGATGTATACGGAGCCAAAGCTGTTTTGTCAAAAAAATGGAACGCTTTTAATTTTACTTACGGAACAGATTTAGATTTTGAAAGTTTCAACGGTGACCAGGCAATTTTCAATCCAAAAATAAGCAGTGAATCCGGTGGACTGATCAATAAAGCAGATGCTTTTGTAGGAAGGTATCCGGATACCAGAATATTCACTCTGGCAGGTTTTATTCAGGCTGACTGGAACATTACAAAACAGCTTACTTTATCCGGAGGGGTAAGACAGCAGTTCATCAATGTAAAGCTTGATGATTTTGTTGGATTTAAAGAGCAGGTTTATATGCATTTCGGATATGGAAATTCCGCAGATGTTGTAAAAGGAGGAAAAAACAATTACGATGTTACACTACTGAACGGAAGTTTACTTTATAAATTCACTCCTGCATGGCAGACCTGGTTCAGCTTTTCACAAGGGTTTGCGGTTCCGGATGCTGCAAAATCTTATGGTTTTGGAAAATACCAGCTGGACAATAATCGCTGGAATCTTTTAAACAGTATGAATATCGCCGAGCAGCCGTTAAGCGGAATCAAGACAGACCAGATAGAGCTCGGGTTCAGACATAACAGAACGTCTGAGGCTGGATTATACGCACAGGGCTCTTTTTTCTATGCGCTATCCAGTAAAACTTTAAAAATAGATAATGCCGCATTTACGGTTTCTCTTCTTGATCAGAAGCTCAGAAATTACGGTTTTGAAGGAGCGGTAGGATACCGTTTTGCTCAGGGACTTGAATTGGGAGGAAATCTTCTGCTTATGCAGTCTGAAACCCAAACAGTAGATAAAGGTTGGCAAAATCAGTCCGTATATACCACCAACCCTTCCAAGTTCATGGTTTTCACAGGTTGGAATGCGAAAAGATTCTCACTGAGATTACAAATGCAAAACTCAATGAACTACACAGATCTGGCAGACATGAAAATCAACGGCTATACCCTGTTTGATTTTGTAGGAGATGTAAAACTCAATAAGGGAACCATCAACTTCGGGGTACAGAATATTTTCAATAAGCAATATACAACCATTTGGGGGCAGCGTTCAGAATTTTTCTATGGTGCTCCTCAGAAAGCATTTGCTTATCAGGGCCGCGGAACAACGTTTTCTGTAGGTTACACGATTAATTATTAATTTCTTATCATATTACTATTTTGATCTATTTTAAGCCACAAATCAAATATTTGACGAAGTCAAAATTTATAAAAACCTTATCAAACAAAAATCTTTTAAGGGATGAAGATCAAGAATTTGACACAGTGGTTTAAAGTATATCAGTTTTTAAATTCATACATCAAAATTTACCATTAGAGAGTAAAAGAACACTAATTCACCTTATCTATGAATACAGCTATTACCGAGCAGATTGTGTCGGAAAAGGATACTCTTTTCCCAAATCTGGAAAATTTATTCTGTGATATAAACATTCACGAATATCAGAGTGCGATGCATAGAACACAGCAGAGTGTCATTGCATTTTTAGAGGATACCCGCCGGCCTTTCAGTGGTGTTTCGCCCAAAGAGCTGAGGAAGCAGTTTGAATATATAGACCTTAATTCTCCTCCTATAAGCTACGAAGAGCTGTTTGATGAGGTAAACGATCTCTATATACAACACGCAGTTGCCTTCCATCATCCTAAATATGTAGCCCACCTCAATTGTCCGGTAGTGATACCTGCTGTTGCAGCAGAAGCAATGATCAGCTCCATCAATTCTTCCCTGGATACCTGGGATCAGAGTGCCGGAGGAACTCTGATGGAACAGAAACTTATTGAATGGACCTGCAGTGAGATAGGTTTTGATCAATATTCAGACGGAATCTTTACCAGCGGAGGCTCTCAAAGCAATCTGATGGGAATGCTTTTGGCAAGAGATCATTTTTCTGTTAAATATTTAAATCATAACATTAAGAAAGACGGACTTCCTAAAGAAGCACACCGATTCAGGATTTTTGTTTCTGAAGCCGCTCATTTCAGTATTCAGAAAAGCGCGTCCATGTTAGGTCTTGGCGAACAGGCTGTTATTAAAATAAAAACAGATCGTTCTTTCAGGATGAACAGTGTATTGCTGGAAGATGCAATAAGAAAGGAAATTGAAAACGGAAACATTCCTATCGCCGTTGTAGCCACTGCCGGAACTACGGATTTTGGAAATGTAGATCCTCTGATCAGTATCGCAGGGATCGCCAAAAAACATAATCTCTGGTTTCATGTAGATGCAGCCTACGGATGTGCATTGCTTTTGACAGAAAAGCACCGTCATCTGATCAATGGAATTGAAGAAGCAGATTCTGTAACAGTAGATTATCATAAAGCTTTTTTCCAGCCGGTAAGCAGCAGCGGATTTTTGGTAAAGGATAAAAACTATTTCAGACTTATCACCCATTATGCTGACTATCTGAATCCTAAGGATCATGATGAAGATGAAATTCCCAACCAGGTTAATAAATCGATCCAGACCACAAGACGATTTGACGCACTGAAACTTTGGTTCACCCTGAGAATTATTGGTAAAAAAGGACTGGGAACTTATATAGACAGGATTATCAAGACTGCCTGTGAAGCAGTTGAAGCTCTGGAAAATGACCCTCATTTTGAACTTCTAAACTCTTCTGATATTTCAGCATTAGTTTTCCGTTATTCTGCAGACCCCTTTAAAACTTTTGACCTGAACAGGATCAATACATACATCAAATCACAACTCTATAAACACGGAAATGCACTTACGGCAGGAACTAAAGTAAACGGACAGTTTTATCTGAAGTTTACCATCCTTAATCCTCTTACCACCATTGAAGACATTAAATCTATACTTAACATCATTAAAAAATACGGAAATGAATACATTGAAGTCAACTAATATATCAGAATATGCAGAAAAGATAAACTACACATCGCTTATCAACTGCTACATGAAAGAATTTACAAACTGGAGCCGTTACCTTGGTATTCCTAAATATGATGAAGCAATCGCTGCCTATCTTAAAGAAACGCCAACGAATCTTCACATCAGAATCGACTTTTCTTCTATAGGATGTGACGTTTATATTCCTGTTGCCTATTTTTCTGAGAGCGGAAGACACCTTTTTGATTTTCCGGTATTGATGAGAGATCTGAATACGGACGAAGTTTCAGAATTGAATGTTTACGGCTTTATGACTCTTACGGCAGAATATTCAAAAGAGCTTCATCCGGGCATCGATGCTTCCAATGTTCTGGAAAGATTAAATAACAGTATTGACAATCTGACGGAATATCTCTATCATTCGATACATACGAAAAAGCCGATCAATGATTTGGAAATGTCTTTCATTGAAGCTGAGCAGTCTCTTATTTTAGGGCATATTCTTCATCCGGTTCCAAAATCGAAACAGGGGTTTAACGGTGAAGACCTGTTGAAGTATTCTCCTGAGACTTCCGGAAGATTTCAATTATTTTATTTCCTTGTGAATCCGGAAAATATGATTGAAAAAAATGCCGACGGAGAGCTTGTAAGCAAAGAACTTGGTGAAAAAATCTATCCGGTTCTAAATCCTGAGCACAAGAAACTTTGGGATCAGCATCCTGAATATCATATTCTACCTATGCACCCTTGGGAAGCTGATTATCTGCTAGGTCAGGAAAATGTACAGATTATGGAGGAACAGGGCGTCCTTTTTGCACTGGGACATTACGGAGAATACTTCACTCCTACTTCCTCGGTAAGAACGGTATACAGTGAAGACAACAAATGGATGTTTAAGTTTTCTCTGCATGTAAAAATCACCAACTCTGAGAGGATCAATCTGTACCCGGAACTTCATCGCGGTTATGATATCAGCAGGCTTCTGAAGACAGATTGGGGTACCAATCTACAGAGAGATTTTCCGGAAATAGATTTTATGGTTGATCCCGCTTTTATGGCTGTTACCTTTAATGGAAAGGTCATCAACGGATTCAATATCAGCATCAGAAGAAATCCTTTTCAGGGAGAGAACAAAAATAAAAATGTAACTCTTTTAGCTGCTTTATGCCAGGACGGAATTCTTGGAAAACCTTCAAGACTACAAAACATTATTACAACTACCGCTGAAAAACTGGGCCAATCTGTAGAAAAGATTGCTGTAGAATGGTTTAAACAATATCTTCACCTTTGTGTAAGACCTATTGTAAGAATCCTGAATACTTACGGACTTGCCTGTGAATTCCACCAGCAAAATGTAATGATAGAGCTTGATAAAAACGGATTTCCTGCGAAAATTTACTTCAGAGACAATCAGGGATTCTTCTTCAGAGAAGGAAGAAAAGAACTGGTTTCCGCCGCTCTTCCGGGAATAGCAGATGAAAGTCAATCGATTATCGATGAAGAATCTCTTGCACCAAAGTACACTTATTATCTGGTCACCAACAATATCTTAGGAGTGGTTAACGCTTTAGGATGCAACAGGTTAGCGGATGAGAAAAAATTGATCAACCTGGTATACAAAGCCTTCAAAGAGCTTGAAAATGAAGACGAAACAGGGCTGGTAAGCTATATTACCAACAAAAGAAACTGGTATACTAAAGGAAATCTGATCACCAGCTTACAGAATATCAATGAGGCAGATGAGTCTCTGGAATATCCGGCTGTTTTTCTTGATACGCCTAACCCTCTTACCAAATATTTCTACAGTCATCAGTTGATTAAGCCTTCTACAACTGAAACCGTGTATTCCCGTCATTTTGAGGATGAAAATCTAACCATCAGCATCAGGCCTTTCGATATTGAAAATGATTTTGAAATGATCCATGAATGGTTCAATATGGAACACGCAAAACCTTACTGGAAAATGGATGGTCCGAAAAGAGATCTCGAACTTTGGTTCAGAACAATTCTTCCAAGTGATGAGCAACACAGCTTTATCGGAGAAATAAACGGTATACCACAGTTCAGCTTTGAGCCTTACTGGCCAATGAGAGACATTGTAGGGGCTTATTATGATTCCCTTCCTACAGATTACGGAACCCACTTCTTTGTTGCAGAAACCCATAAGGATAAAAAATATTCTTTTGAATCCTTCCAGGTGGCGTTAGATTATATTTTCTCTCTTCCGGAAGTTGGAAAATGCATTGGTGAAGCTTCTGTAGAGGCTGTTCCTACTGACAGGCTGATCACCAAGCTAGGGTATACAAGAGAAGGAATCATTACCATGCCTCATAAAACAGCTTATCTTACTTTCTGCACCCGTGAAAATTACTGGGAAAAATGCCCGGAAAGTAAATTGGAGGCAAATAATGCATAATTGATTGAAAAGGCTTTCAAAAAAATAATGATCAGGCTTCGACTCTGTTCAGCCTGACTGTAATCAAAAAAATTACATGAAAAGAGTCGAAGTTTTTACTAAGAATTTATAAAATAGAATACATTGGAAAATAATAAAACATACGATATTATCGGGATCGGGATTGGTCCTTTCAACCTTGGATTGGCAGCTCTTCTTGATCCTGTAGAAAGTATTTCTGCCCTGTTTCTGGATCAGGCGGATGGTTTTGACTGGCATCCAGGGCTGATGCTTGATAATGCAACATTACAGGTTCCTTTTATGGCAGATCTGGTAACAATGGCTGACCCGAAAAGCAAATATAGCTTTCTCAACTTTTTGAAAGAAACAGATCGTCTGTACAAATTTTATATAAGGGAAGATTTTTTTATTTTAAGAAAAGAATATAATTTATACTGTCAGTGGGCTGCTAATCAGCTGCAGAGCTGTTTGTTTGGAAAAAAAGTAGAAAGTATTGCCTATAACGAAGCTGAACAGGTATTTATCATTGATGTACTGGATCTTAAGAATAATGATGTTAAAAAATATCAGACTAAAAAGATTGTATTGGGAACGGGTACACAACCAAGCCTACCGGCATTTATGCAGGATAAAGACTTCCCAAATGTTATTCATACTTCAGAATACCTGAATAATAAGGAGAATATACTTAATGCAAATTCCGTTTCCATTATAGGTTCCGGGCAGAGTGCTGCAGAAATTTTCCAGGATCTTCTTCCGGAAACGGAAAATGGTTTTTTCATGAGCTGGTTTACAAGACCGGACCGATTTTTCCCAATGGAATATTCCAAATTAACTCTGGAATTAACTTCACCGGAATATGTAGATCATTTTTATAATATGCCTGCTTCACAACGTAAGGCAGTTCTTGCCAAGCAGCCACCGCTATATAAAGGGATCAACTTTGAGCTTATCAATGATATTTTCGACACCTTGTACGGAATGAGTGTAGGAAACACACCTTTAAACGTAGCACTAAAACCTAGCTGCCAACTGGATAACATCCTTCCTGAAGGAAATTCTTACGCATTGAATTTTACACATATACAGGATAATACCACATTTACACATATTTCAGATTATATAATCCTCGCAACAGGTTACCAATACAAAGAGCCGAAGTTCTTAAAAGGAATAGAAAACCTTATCCAGAGAACTGAAGAAGGGCTATTTGAAGTAAGCCGTTATTACACGGTAGATCAGGCAGAAAATATTTTTGTGCAGAATGTAGAACTTCACACCCATGGTTTTGTAACACCGGATCTTGGGATGGGAGCCTACAGAAATGCACTGATCATTAATGCTATTGCCGGAAGAGAAATTTATAAAGTGGAAAAAAGAATTGCTTTTCAGGAGTTTAATACCCAAAAAACATGGACCGCAAAACATTCATCTTAGAAGGTGATATGAAAAAGGTCATGTGGGAAACCTCATGGCCTGCCGTTGCGGCTATCGTTCTCTATGGAATCAACAATTTTCTGGATGCCATTTTTGTAGGATATCTTATCAATACTCAGGCACTAGCTGCTGTAGGAATGGCCTATCCCCTTTCTCAGATTGTTTTGGGCTTTGGAAGGCTAGCCGGGACCGGAGCAGGAGCGGCAGTCAGCATCTGGATAGGAGAAAATAATAAAGATAAGCTTTACCGGTTATTTGGAAGCTTTAATGTCCTGTGTATCTGCTTTTCAATTTTATGTACCGTCCCTGCTTATATCTATGCCCATGAATTAATGGCAATGATGGGCGCAAAAGGAAATCTCCAGAATATTGCTGTAGAATATTTCCGGGTTACCCTTATCGGAACCGTTTTCTGGATTTACGGTTTAGCATTGAATATGCTGGTAAGAGCGGAAGGAAAAATGAAAACTGCAGCGTCAATGATCACCGTGGGACTTATTATTGATATTATCCTAAAACCTGTCTTTATCTCTGTATTCGGATGGGGAGTGGCCGGAGCTGCATGGGCTACCAACTGCGGCATGCTGATTTATTCTCTATTAGGATTTTATTATTATGCTAAAGGAAAAAGCTCTTTTTCTACCAACTGGAAATCCCTCTCTTATGATAAAAATATTGGAAAAAGAATTTTAAAACTGGGCCTTCCGGAGATGATATTATCAGTAATGGGAGTCATTCAGAGCATTATTATTTTTAATGCTATTGCTGCCTATGGAACAGAAAGGGATATTTCCTTTTTTACGGTTCTGAACAGGCTTTTCCTCTTTCTGATGACCCCATTATTTGGATTGATGAGAGGTTTGCAGCCTGTGGTAGGAATGAATTTTGGGGCCGGACAATATAACAGGGCCAAAAAATTCCTCAGAACCTATATCCTGGCAGGAGTAGGTATTCTTTCCCCCTTCTTTCTGGTTGCTCTAGTTTTCCCGGAACAGTTGATTGGCCTGATGCTTCCCGGTTATTCTGCCGAGTACCATCAAATTATTGATTTCAGATTGTTCTTTTCAGTATTGCCTTTACTTCCTGTTACCGTGCTGGCTCTCTCCTATTATCCGGCCGTCAACCAGAGTAAGAAAGCCAGCTTTCTGGTTTTCTTCCGTCAGATTATTCTTTATATTCCTTTGATGCTGATTTTACCGCATTACTTTGGAATTAAAAGTATTTATTGGGGAAGCGCAATGATAGAATTAACAGTAGGAATTGTTACTTTATTTTTACTTAAGAATTATAAAACCAAGTTAAATAAAGCTATAATTGAAACTTCATAAAAACTTGTAATACAGCAATATAATCAAAGTCACATAAAGATCTTATTTTACTAAAAACTCTGGAATTAATTTTTCCGGAGTTTTGTTTTTCTTACGTTTTCGCTAAAGCTTATCATTCTGAAAATATACAGAAGATTTCTATTCAATAAAAACGGACTAAAGTCCGTTTTACTAAAAAATTAGAATTCCATAGGCTTTAGCCGAAACTTACAAATACGGTGTTTCGTAACATCAGATTACATAAATCTCCTGATTTTACATCAGAAACAAAACCCTCATCTGTACTGTATGAGGGTTTTATAATTTATTGTTTAAAAAATCGGTCAAACAAAGCCAGTTGTTCTGATAATGACCTGCTCCAGTATTCGGTAACGTGTCCTCCCAGAGATTCCGTGTACAGATGCTGAATTTTCTGTTCCGTCAGCTTCTTATGAAAATTCCTGTTCATGGCAATCATTTGGGTGTCGTCTGTACCACAGTCAAAAATATACTGCTGTCCTGCCGCGGCCATAAGTTTTATTTTATTATCAGTAAGAAAATTGGGATTGATAGACTCTAATGGTCCAGCTACTTTATTAACCATGTATTTCTGATACCCTTCTCCAAATACATTGAAATCCAATGCACCGCAAGAACTTCCCACAATTCCAAATGTTTTATTGTAAGTTACCCCGATGTTTGTAGCACCATAGCCGCCCATACTCCAGCCCAAAATACCTCTGTATTTTTTTTCAGCTTTCACAGGATAGTTCTTATCAATGAATTCTACCAGTTCTTTTCCTATAAAAGTCTGATATTGTGAATCCTTGATAATTGGACTATCCAGATACCATGAGCTGTAATTTCCGTCCGGCAAAACATAAATGGTTTTGTTCTGCTGAGCTTTCTGAACAAGATCCGGAATGTCCTGTTTGATAATTCTATCCGGATTTCCACTGAAACCATGAAGAATGTACACCGATGGATACGTTGTATTGGCTTGAAGATTAGGAGTGATAATAATGGTTTTGATCTTTTTATTCATTTTCGGACTGAAAATTTCCTGATGAATAATTTTTTGTGCTGAAAACTGTGCAAAAGCAGTCAGAACAAATAGAATGTTGATTAACTTTTTCATGCTTGAAATATTTAATTAATGATGAGCATCGCATCAGAGTACATCTTCTATAAATTTAAGCTGTTTTTGTTTTAAATAAAAGAGTTTTATAAATTTTAACCTAAAGATTCACGAATATATAATGGTTAAGAATACAATCAGATATGACTGATTAAAACGGACCTCTATACATCATCTCTGTAGTTAAAAATTTATACTTTGATCTTATGACGTGACAAAGGTCCGTTGAAAAAAACAGAAACGCCTCAACATATGTTGAAGCGTTTGTTAATTTATTTCCTTTTTTATGCGGCTAAGCTGTGTAGGAGTAATCCCCAGATAGGAAGCAATATGATGCTGTTTTAATCTTTTATAAAGGGATTCGTTTTCAAGGAGCTGTAAATACCGTTTCTTTGCTGTTTCATATTTCAAAGAAACTTCCAGCGGTTCTTTTTTTACCACCCAGTTTTTTTCTAAATAATGAATTTGAAAAAGAGCCAGATCATGGTGTTTTGTAAGCAGATCTCTATAGGCTTTTACGGGATATTGTATTACTGAACAGTCTTCAAGAGCAATAATATTAAAATCACTGGGCTCATTTTTAATAATGGCAGCCGTAGAAGCTACAAAACTGTTTTCTTCAAAGAAAATTTTATAAATAGTATCTCCATCGTGATCTGTTGTATAATATCCTATCAGCCCTGATTTTATAAAATAATAATACCTTGCCATATTCCCGGCTTCCAGAAGAAGCTCATTTTTCACATATCTTTCTTCTGTACAAATATCCATCAGGTCTTTAACCGTTTCATCGGATAACGGATAATACTGATTAAGCTGCTTCAAAAATTCAGAGTTGTTCATGATGGGAAATTGAATATCATTTTTAATCCAACATTTTCTTCATCATAAGATCCGTCTGTTCCTCCTCACCTAGCCTGAAAATATGTTTATCAAATTCAATAAAGCCATTTTTCCTGTAAAAATTTAAAGCCCTTAGATTCTCTTCCCAAACTCCCAGCCATACATAAGATTTTTTAAAACTTTGAGCGGTTTCCAGTGCCTGATTGTACAAAAGCTGGCCTACCTTTTTACCATGATGACTTTTCTTTACATAAATCCTTTCAATTTCAAGACTCGTCTCGTCCTGCAATTCCGTCTGGGCATTCCCTATATTCATTTTCAGATATCCTACAGGATTGTCCTCTTCCCAGGCAATATAAAAATGAGAGTCCGGATTGTTTAGCTCTGATTTTACCTTTTCCGCATTAAAGCTTTCTTCCAGGTATTTTTTCATGGCTTCTGCAGAATTGTCTTTTGCAAACGTTTCAGAAAAAGTCTGTATCCCCAGATCACGGATAATTTCTACATCTTCAGATAAAGCTTTATTGATAATAATGGATGTCATGACTGTCAGATTTTATGAAAATAATATTTTTTTAAATGCTTCAGAAGCCAGATGTACCTGTACACTCCAATCGTCCGCCGCGTCACTTCCTGCATCATCAGAGATATACTTTAAACATAGAAACGGAATATTTTCCTTCCTGGCAATCAGTGCCAGCGGATATGCTTCCATATCTACGATATTATAATCTGTTTCGGTATGATTCATTTCAAAACTGTCGCCGCTTCCACAGGTCCCTTCTTTCAAAGTATCCATTTTAAGACCATATTCAAGTACAGGAGGAACTCCGGATAAAGGGGTTTCATATAATTTAAATCCAAGGCCCCTTACATCCATATCTCTCTGGATAAATTTTGTGCAGCATACCACTTCTCCTTTATGAAATCCTTTACTCCCTGCAGAGCCTAAATTGACAATCAGTTTCGGTCTCCTTGCGTGAATTTCTTTGGTCAGTTCAATAGCTGCATTCACCTTTCCGATCCCTGTGATCAATTTGTTTTTCCCTTCAAACACTGTTCCTGCTTCTGAATCCAATGCAAAAACAAAAAGAGTGTCTGCAATAGGATAATGGAGCTCATTATTAATTTTTATCATTGAAAAAATGGATTTGTATCTACTTAGCGGTTTCTACAAAGATAAGAGAGATATTATAAACAATCAATCCCAAATAAAAAAATAAAACCCCAAAACGGTTTCACTTGTTCTGGGGTTAAAGATTAAATACTGCATCCGTCAGCATCGCAGGAAGCACCGCTTCCACCGGAAAGATCCTTGAAAGGACTTACGGTTTCATTATACGTCTGCTGAAGCGCATTTTCAAACACTTCTACCGGCTGGGCTCCGGAAACTGCATATTTACCGTTGAGCACAAAAAATGGTACGCCGGAAACGCCATTATTTCTTGCTTCCATGATATCCTTATTCACTTCGTAGTCCAATTGATCGGAAGTAACAGCCTGCATAGCTTCTTCTTTATCAATTCCTACATTTTCAGCAAGAGATACCAATACTTCAGCATCACCTACATTTTTACCGTCAATAAAATGAGCAATAAATAAAGCTTCTTCCATCTCATTCGATTTGTTATGCTTTTTTGCTAGATGAAGCAGTCTGTGAGCACTAAAGGTATTTGTAATCAAAGCTTTTTCAAAATTAAAGTCAATTCCGGCTCCTTTTCCCATTTGGGCAACCTGGCTGATCATTTGTGAAGCCTGAGCTTCAGGAAAACCTTTCTTTTCTTTAAAATATTCTATTGTATTCTGAGTTTTGCCAGGATCTAAAGTTGGGTCCAGCTGAAAACTCTTCCATTCTACTTCTACCTGATCTTTAAATGGCAGTTTCTCTAAAGCCTGTTCAAAATTATTTTTTCCGATATAGCAAAACGGACACATTACGTCCGACCAGATTTCTATTTTCATTGTATTTTATATTAAATTCTAGGCTACAAATTTACGACATTTTTTTAATGTAATAAAATTTATTACAGTTTAAATTTAACAAGGAGCTAACTGCTGATTGCGCTTTTCAAATATGCTTCTTAAAATCATCATTAAAAAAGCAAGAAGCCCGAAAACTAAACCAATCCATGGAGTGTATTCTGCTCCTTTTGTAACAATGATCCAACCGCCAATTGTGGTCCCTAAGGTAACTCCGAGGTTTCCAAATGATGTAGCCAGACTGTTGGCAAACTCCAGTGCACCAGGAGCTGAAGAAATCATATACGTAGATGCATTCAGGAAACTTGGTGAGTAAAGAAAACCCCAAATACCTATCACTAGAATGGTAGCCCAAAGGTTTCCGTCAGAAATATAAAAGAGTATCGGTATCAAAATCGTTCCCGAAAGGAAAAAAGCAGTCGTCCCCGCTACATTTTTATTGAGCATCTTGCCAGCCGTCCAGTTCGCCACAATTCCTATAATTCCGAACAGGAAAAGCATATAACTGATCATTGAAGTATCCATTCCTTTTGCTTTACTCAGATAATCAGCGAAATAACTGTAGGTAGAAAACCAGGCTGTAATCATAAAAAAATTAGTCAGCGTACTGAAAATAAATACAGGCTTTTTCAGAATATTGATCTGGCTTCCATAGGATTTTTTTTCTTTTACCGGAATAGAAGGCAGCATCAGCTGAATAATAATTAAGGCTATTAAACTTACCGCTGTCTGCACCATAAAAGAATATTCCCAGGAATAAAGCCCTGATATCCATGTCGCAAAAGGAACCGTAGTTACCATAGCAATTGTTACCCCATTGAAAACGATACTCATCAGTTCATTTTTCTTACTTTCATCTGCCTGAGCTACTGCCACAGACAAAGCGGTGGCAATGTAAACAGGCTGTAAAAATGCAGGAAGAATCCTTACCAGCATCAACAGCCAGAAAGGCGGTGAAAAAGAGGAAACAATCCCTGTAATCAGAAACATAAATAAGGATGCTGACATTATTTTCTTCCGGTCAATCCCCGAAGTCCATAAGGTCATAAAAGGACCTGTAAGAGCAATCACCAATGCAAAGGCACTTAAAAGATAACCTGCTTTGTCAATACTGATCTTATAATACTCTGCAACCTGTGGCAGAATTCCGATAATCCCGAATTCTGTGGTAATAACAGCAATGAATCCAAGACATCCAATATAGGCGAATGTTTTCATTATTGATGTTTTTTGACATTTTCAAAATTCTGATGGGCAAACAGAGACATCTCATCTATTGCGGTCTGCACTTCATCCAGTACATCTCCCATATGCATAAACCCGTGAATCATATCCTTATAAAAACGTGTCTGGAGAGGTATTCCGGCATTTTTCATATTCCCAGAAAGCTGTTTCCCGTCGTCCAGCAACGGATCATGTTCAGCCAGGATGACCAAAGTGGGTGGTGTTTCTTTAAAATTTTTTATCAAAACAGGGATAGCAAGAGGATTATCAATCTCTTCTTCGGGAAGATATGAATTCCATGCTTCCACACCGCCCTGCCTGTTGAGAACCGGGCCGTTTTCATAGGTTTCCCAGGTTCCTGTATTGAGCTTATTATCCGCCGCAGGGTAAATTAATACCTGAAATTTAAAATCTTTCCCCATTTGGGTAGAGACCGCTGTTGCAAGAGCTCCGCCTGCACTGTCACCTATAATGCCTATTTTATTTTGATCAATTCCCAGAACTTCTGCGTTATCTACGATCCATTTTACAGTATCCATACAATCATTCAAACCTGCCGGAAACGGATGTTCAGGAGCTAAACGGTAGTCTGCAAAAACAATTACAGATCCTGTTTTATTGGCTAATTTACGAACTACCGCATCATGGGTTTCATAACCTCCCGCAATAAACCATCCGCCATGGATATAAATAATAACAGATGATTTCTCAACATTCATTCCTTTAGGGCGGTAAATACGAACAGGAATCCGGTGATTTTCTTTTGGAATACTGACTTCTTCAATCATAACTACCGGCTCTTTTTTTCCACTGAGCTGGAAAGACATTGTTTCAAGATATTTCCGCATTCCATCTAATGGATTCTGAGCATTGAACGGCTGTATTTTATCTAAATGATCTAATATCTGGGTAACCTTGGATGTTAACTGCATTTTTGTTTTAAAATTTATGTTAGTATTATTTTTTGCAGTGAACGTGAGCGCTATTGTTCTTTACTGCTGACTATTTTCTTTTTCTGTTAGCAAAATTAAACTTCAAGCCTTACATTTGCACGGTATACAGCGAATTGTATGGTACTAACAAATTTGTAAGTAATGGGAAAGATAAAAGAAAATTCAACGAACAGCATCAACAGACAGTATATCCATGAGTGTGATTTGACCTATGCCGTCTGTAAGATCGGAGGCAGATGGAAACTTCTGATTCTTGATAAGTTAAAGATCGAAAAGCTACGGTTTAGTGAGCTTAGGAAATCTATTTTAGGAATAACGGAAAGGATGCTCACTTTACAGCTGAGAGAGCTTGAAAAGGAAGGGTTGGTAAAAAGAACGGTTTATGCTCAGGTTCCGCCAAGAGTAGATTATGAACTTACAGATATTGCAAGAGAACTGATCCCAATATGGAATTCCCTGAGTGAATGGGGTGGAAAACACAGAGAATTGATCCAGGAACAGGAAGAATCTGAATAAAATCCTTCCCCCCTGATCAAAGATATTCACCAAATAAATATCTAAAAATTTGTTAGTTTAAAATATCAAAAAACATAAAGACGTAAGTTTTCTCATATCAATCTCTGATAAAATTGAATGCATTACATTTATGTCTTTATGCGCTTTTCCAGTAAGAATTAAGTATTTAAAGTATGCTTGTTTACTTTATTACAGAAAAGGATATGAGCGATGAGCGCCAGCACTCCAAATACTGTCCCTACAAAGCAAACACCTCCCCATTGTGCTTTTTGCCATGCAACAGAAGCTAACCATGTTCCCAGAGAGCCTCCAATAAAATAGGAAACCATATATACCGTATTCAGTCTGTTAACTGCATTGGATTTTATAAGGAAATAGTTCGTTTGGTTCATAATGTGGCTTGACTGTACGCCAAGGTCTACCAAAATAACTCCTATAATAAGCCCCCAATAGGTTTCTCCTGCAAAATAAGTGAATCCCCAGCTTCCTATAACAATCAGTAATGAATATAGTATAATACGGTTGATATCCAGATATTTCTGCAGCTTCCCTACTTTAGCTGCTGCTAAAGCCCCAACTGCCCCTGCCAGTCCAAAGCTTCCTACCACAGAAGATCCGGCATTAAAAGGTGGTTTTTCCATGTGGAATACCAATGTTGTAAACAATGCGCACATAGAACCGAAAGCCATTGCTCCACGGAATGACGCAAGCTGAAGAATAGGCTGTGTTTTGGCAAGGTGGGCTACAGAACGCATCAGTTCTTTGTAGGTTCCTTTGAAATTGGGATGCAGTTCCGGAAGCATTTTATAGACAGCCAGCCAAACTAAAATCATGAGCCCCGCTGCAATACCAAACATCGCCCTCCAACCCCAGACTTCTCCTACAATACCTCCTATGAAACGGGAAAGAAGAATCCCCAGCAAAAGTCCTGACATGACAAGCCCGATATTAGCAGATTTTTCTTTGTCTGATGAAAGCTCAGCTGCTATGGGAACGAATAACTGCGGAATAACAGATGTTGCTCCAATCAGTAAACTGGCTGCGTACAGCATCCACAACTGAGTGGCAAAAGTCATCCATAGCAAAGATCCGAAAACAAGGAACAGATCAATCAAAATCAATCTTTTACGAAAGAATTTATCCCCTAGAGGTACAATCAGCAATAGCCCTAATGCATACCCGATCTGTGTAAGTACGGAAATTCGACTGGCGGCACTTTCAGAAACCTTCAGATCTTCAGAAATAAGGGCCAGTAAAGGCTGGTTATAATAATTATTGGCCACCACAAGTCCGGAAATAATGGCCATCAGCCATATAACAGTCCGGGAAATGCCATTGGAAGAATTCTCCTGCATACTACAAATAAAGTTTTAGTGAATAGAAAAGCTGTTTCGGATGATCAAAATATGTTATCACATTCAGAAATCTGCTGCTTTTTAAAGAGCCCAAAGGTAGTTATTTTAATAAAAACAAATTATTAATTTAATCTCATATATATAAACCAAAGTCTCCCAATAAGCATTAATAAAATATTTTTTCAATATTTCTTAGCCTGTATATAGTATTTTACTGCTTTTTACGGATAAAATCGGTGATAAAAACCGGATCATACACTAAGATTGTTTTTGTTGATAATCCTTATTGACGGAAAACCTTTGAAATTTTAGAAATAGTAAGGAAATTTGCAATATGAAAATCATTCCCCTTAAAGAAGGTAATTTCTCAGCAAGCAAAGCCAAAGACTTTACTCTTTTAACAACAGACAATTTTGATACCGTTAAAGGAATTAAAATGTCTGTACAGCCTTTTCTTATCATTACTGAAAATGATTATATCCTTTTAGATGCAGGTATTGGCTGGAAAAATGAAACCGGAACATCTGTAATTTCCAAGATTCTTGAAGAAAATGGAATCAGTCCCGGTCAGATCACAAAACTACTGCTTTCCCATCTGCATAAAGACCACATTGAAGGAGCTGTAAGACTTACGGACCATGGTTTTGAAGCTGTTTTTCCAAATGCGGAAATCTATATTCAAAAGCGTGAGCTGGATTTTGCTATGGAAAATAAAGGGAATCCTTCTTTCGATTTTGATATTCTGGAAAAACTGATTCAGCTGCCCAATGTTATCTGGATGGATGATGATAAGGGAAATATTACTGATGAAATTTCCTACGAAGTCGTGGGAGGGCATACGCCTTTTATGCAGGTTTTCTGGATCAGAGAGAATGGAGAAACTGTTTTCTATGGTGCTGATGATCTTCCGCAAGCTTCTTATTTGAAATACCAACTCGCTTACAAAAGTGATTTTAACGGAAGAAAAGCAATGGAACTAAGGCTCAAATGGGAAAAAGAAGCCAGAGATAATGGCTGGAAAATCCTTCTTTATCACGATCTGGATAACGATGTAATTGAAATCAATGATTAATCTCAAATAAATCATCGGGCTTTCTCACTTTTGAGAAAGCCCGATGATAAAAATATCCTTTTTATTGTGGATTATTTTCTATGATTTCTAAATTCCGGAGATAAGCATAACAGCCTTCAAAGTCGAAATATTTTTCTTTCAGTAATTCTGCCTGATATTGAATCGGTAGGTATTTTCCCCATTTTGAAAAATCAATCATCCCAGGAGAATCTTCCAATAATTCAGTAAGGGCATCCGTAATCTCTGAGGCCTGATCCGTATTTTTGAGAGCGATTATAAATTCAGACGCAAGACAACTTTTTATTTCAAATGAACTTTCATTATCGGTGAGTACATTTTCTATTCCCAGCCTGTTTAAAATAAAATGCAGTGTTTTGTTGATTTTAGAGCTTGTAAAAGAATAGAAAGTAAGGTTTTCATTACGCTTTAGCAAAGGTCTGTCTGTTCTGAAATCATTGATTTTAAAAACAGAAAAATCTTTACGTAAAATCTCAATAGCTTCATGCCCTGTCTGATCTAAAAGATCAAATTCCTCTTTTGAAACAAGAATTTCGAGCATCTTTTCCCGGATTTTATACGCTGTGTCAGCAGAATCACCCAGAAACATCGGTTTTTTTCCATCTACAGCAGGAACCACTTCAATTTTCTTTGATTTATAATCAATATCAATGATTCGCCATATCCTGGCAGACAGGTAAATATTTTCATCTTCTTTGATCTGTGGAGTTAACGGAAGTTCTCCGATTTTCACTCCATTCCCTGAAACTTTGAAGAAAACAGGTGTTTCAAAAAGAGTGTAGAAATCTTTACTGTTGACCACTTTTTCTCCTTCAATACCAATGATCAGTTCGCTGCCCAGTTTCTCTAAAAAATCATTAGCTATGAGATAGGTGATTACTTCTTCTATCTGCTCTGCTTTAATATTTGAAAAAGTAATATTGGACGTAATCTCTCCCAACAGCTGAGGCAGAGGAATCCCAGATGTCCCTTTGACAATGGACAAAAGTTGATGAACAAGCACATCATAAGGCTTTTTATTGATAGAAACAGGTTCTATATAATGTTCCTTATATAATAACCAACACGCTAAAGACTGAAGCAAGCTCCATGGTCCTGTAGCATATAGAAACAGATTACTGGCTTTACCTTCCCTTCTGCCACTTCTCCCGACCCGCTGGATCAGAGAAGCAATACTGTGAGTGGCATCAATCTGTACCACTTCATCTACATTCCCTATATCAATTCCCAGTTCCAGAGTTGATGTACAGGAAATACAAAAGTTTTGTAAAGTAGAATTTTTTGCAAAAAACTCTACATATTCACGAACTTCCCGGTCTACAGATGAGTGATGGGAAAAGTAATTCTTATGACCTCCTACTCTTTCAGAGATCTGTTTCAGCTTTACAGCAACTTCTTCTACTCTTCCTCTTGCGTTGGGAAATATCAAAACTTTGCTGTCTCTTGTCCGGGTATACAGATCTTTCAAGAGTGGTAAAGGCAATTCATCAACCGTTCCTGCAAAATATTTGAAAACAGCATTGATTGGTTTCGGCGTACTATCTCTTATAATCTTTGTACGATCCGGATCTCCGAGAAAGTCTTTAAGCTCCTGATATTGATTAGCATCACTTACCGTTGCTGACAGCCCCACAATATTGAATTTCTTCATATTAACTTTTTGAAGACGATTCAATAGCGACTGCAGGTGAGTACCCCGATCGGAACCTAAAAAAGAATGGATCTCATCAATAACAATGTATTCCAAATTAGAGAAAAGATGGTGAATGTTGTAAGGTTTATTCACAAACATGGCTTCTAAAGATTCCGGGGTAATGAGAACAATCCCTTCCGGAGCTTTAAGCAGTCTGTCTTTGGCTCCCCGCGAGGCTTCTCCATGCCATTTCGTTACAGGAACATCCAAATATTCACAAAGGTTTCCGACCCGTAAAAACTGATCGTTAATCAGGGCAATCAACGGAGAAATATACAATACTTTTACTCCCGGTTCTTTAAAATTGATTTTTGATAAAATAGGAAGAAAAGCAGCTTCGGTTTTGCCTGAAGCTGTTCTTGATATTAAAATATAATTATTGTCAGTGGAAATAATCCTTTGGATAGCCGCTTCCTGAATAGGTCTTAAACTTTCCCATTTTTTATCACGGATATATTTTCTGATTGGTTCAGAAAGCTGGTCGAATGCTGTCATAATTCCTCAATACTGTCTAAAAGAACAAGATCATCCGGCCTTTCGTCAGCAATTTCAATTTCTCCAAAAAGTATTCTTTTATCCACGTCAGGATTTTGTCTGATGATGTTCAGGATATTCAGGAAATCACGAATGACCTCCCTTGGCGTAAGAAATTCTGCGGCTCCGGGTTTATTGAATATTTCTTCCATAAATAAGGAAATTTCTTCATCAGTAATATTCAGTTCTATTTTATAATTGAAATCGAAGATCAGCTTGAGTTTTTTAAGCAAAACAAAAATTTCATTATGATTCAAAGGCATCAGTTTAATAACGGGCTGTGCAAAATCACGCAGCTCAGAAGTTTCAAATTTATTGGATTCTAACCTTGTTTTTAAAGCCGGATAGCTGAATAGCCCTCTTCTTTCATTTTCGAGAAATTCTTTCGTTCCTGCAAAATTAATGAATAGATTGGCTACTTTTCCCTGAAAACAATCGTTATAAATAGAGAGAATTTTTTCATAATTCTTCTCACGGGAAGCTGCAACAGAAATTTTATAAAGATTAATGGCCTCATCCAGATTGATCATAAAACCGCTATATCCCATACTCACAAAGAGCTTACAGAAATTCTTCAGCATATCATAGTAGTTGGAATCATTGATGATCTCTCTTATTCCAAGGTCATGTCTGGCTTCCGTTTTCGTAGTGTACTCTCCTTTCAGCCACTTCAGGGCATTTCTACGTAGAAGTTCATCCCCTTTGATATACCCTTCATAATATTTGACAATCGCAGAACCAAAATCAAAACCACCTACTTCTGTAATTTCATTGACTGTTTTTATAATAGAATTCTGAATTAGGCTTAAATACTGATCATTCCTGATCTCCATCAGAGAAAGATGATTTTCTTCAGCCGTTTTTGTAATCACCTGCTCAATCCATTTTTCAAGTAAGGTCTGCAATGCTCCACCTTCGGGTTTCGTCTGGATGGCAATATTATCCATGATGGCAGAATATAGAATGACGCTTTTCCCATCATTGGCATAGAGCCTGTTATCTGGTGTAAAATCTGCATTGGCTACTACAAATTTTTGCTTTAAAGCTACTGTATTCAACAAATGAAGCATGAATGATTTTCCGCTTCCGAAGTCTCCGATCCAGAATTTGACCAGGCTGAGACCATTTTTCACATCTTCCAAAGAGCCTATAACAGCGTTAATCTCCTCAGATCTTCCCACGGTAATATGCTGAACTCCAATTTTAGGTACTACCCCGCTTACCAGAGAGTTGATAATGGAAGTTGCTTCTTTGGGTTTAATATTGTCAATCATTATTTAAAAGTTTTTGGTAATAATTTGTGCTAATAATAAAATATTCATCTTCTTCTTCAATCAGGACATCATCCAGGGTCTCGAAACAGCATTCATTAATAGAATCTATTGCAGAGCCCATAAACAGACCTTTTGTTTTTATAAAATCTCCAAAATCACACTGAAGTATATTGAAACTGTTTTTCTCAAATAGATCCAGAATTTCCTTTTGAATATCTGATAAATTCAAACTATCAAGATATTTGGAAGTTTGATTTTCAGAAACCTGAGGACTTATGGTAATAGTAAGTTCTTCTTCTTCCTTAGTAATTTGAACAGTTTCTATAAAAGTTTCGTCTTCATCTTCAGTATTGAGAATCTGTCCCAGAATATCCGCTGTTTCAGAATCCTGGGCCTGGATATCTTTAATGGCTTCCGGATCAATCGTAATTTTTTTTCTTTTAGGCTGATAAAGAAGGTTGGCACTTTCAATAGCCTTTTCCAGATTTCTGTCTGCAATGAAGTCATTCAGAATTTTCTCAAAATCGGCAAGCTGTTCCCGGGTTGAAAATAAGCTCTTCTGAATCGTTTTGTTCAGTGGTCTCTGATCAAATCTGGATGAGTTGAGATCTTTTTCCAGATAATGGATATAAAGCCGCAATGCACAGGTTCTGTCATAGTCTGCCGCAAATTTTGAAGCCTCAAAGAATATAGCATCAGCAGATGGATTTTTCACGTTCACCTCTACAAGTCTGAAAATTTCTCTTTCAAAAGCAAGAGGATTTGAATAATCTTCTTTAATCAGGTCAAATTTGGTCTTCCATCGGCTGGTATTATTTTCGTTGAGAATAATATTCGTCTTATAATCTGCATCCAGAATCTGATGCTGATTTTCTTTCAGAAAGATTTCAAGTTTAGAAACTATTTTTTTGTTGTATTGATGAAGAATATCAGGTTCATTATAGTTAAAATCAGTATTAATTTTTCTTTTAATACCATAGATTTCACGGACATTATTTTCGCACAGTTTCAAAATATGGTTGAAAATTTCCGTTTGTACAGAATCATAAGTGTAGCTGTAGTTCAAGCTTTCTTTTCTGTAATTGTAACGAAGGCAAACGATGATTTCCGATAATTCATCAATGACTGTCAGATAAGATTTATTGACAGGAATACAGTGTTGATAAAGGTAATCAACCGCTCTTAAAAACTGTTTTAATATCTGGATTTTACAGTATTCAATCTCATTAAATACATTTCCTGAAAAGGACATTTTATCCAGTATTTTAATCTGATCTTCGGTCAGATTCAGTTTCCTGCTGTATTTTTTACCGATTTTCCATGAATCAGTATTATAAGATCCGTTCTGATGAGGTATGGGTTCACTTTCGGAAAGATAAATATCATTCCTGAAATGAATCGGGATATCAGTATTTCCGGAGACATCGATAATAAAATCATCGGTATGTAGAGAATGGTTATCGTTCTGCATGGGTCATCAGGCTGTTAATTATATAACCTTCTTTTTGAATAATTATCTCCCTGATCCGCTGTCGTGAACATGAATATTTGTAGGTCCGAATTTTCAAAACTGGTCATCTTAATACATTTGAGTTATTGGTTAATTAGCTTCCCCTAAAGGAAAGATCAATGCTCTAATATAGCAATATATTGCCTCAAATGTACTGAAAACGGGTAAAAATTCTTTACGGAAAACCGTAATGGAGTTGGAAATTAAGCGGAAAGTTTAAAATTAGGATGGCTGTTCTACCTTTTATAATTATTGAATTGAAAGCTGAGAATTGAAAATGAATATGATATGTTTTTATCCTTGATATTGGCTTCTTACCACCCCTTCACTCCTATCGAACTTAAAATTTTCAAATTTTCCAACATTAAAACCAAAAATATTACTCCAGATCAAGCTGTCTCTGAAATTCTTCCATATATTTCGCAAGATGGATTCCATCTGCTAATCCGTGATGGGCTTCAACAGAAACAGGAAGATATTTTTTACCTTCACGAATATTGAATTTTCCAAAAGCAATCTTCGGTATAGATTCACCCGTATTAAAGTCTGTAGGATGCAGAATGGCACTGAAAGAATTCCATGGAATGGTGGTATGTCTTACATGGTCTTTTCCCAGTCTTTCATTGCTTATGCGAAGTCCTGAAGTTTCATGTACTCCTTTTATTTCTTCCTGCAGAGCGGCATTAAAGGTCTCAAAATCTTCTGAGAAACGGGTAAATGAAAATCCAAAAGTCCCGTCTGGTCTGCCAATCGTACTTCCAGCATGAACGGTATCAAACTGAACAACCTGTCCGTCAATAATTCTTAATTTTAATTCATCAACGGTATTAACAGCAACCATAGATTTGTAAAAATAATAGGCAAAGAATGAATACCCTTTACTTTTTGCTGTATCATAAGCTTTAGTACAGTCTACTTCTGTTGTAAATCCAAAGTATGGGCTTGCCATTCCTGAAAAAAATTCAAAATGCTCCTTTCTGTTCCATTTTTCAAGGTCTACGATCTTCATTGATTTTTTATTTTGCTGCAAATTTCAGGATTTTTTATCGGTTTTCAGGTCTTACAGCCAATAAATTTCAAAGCAAATGATCAGTTTTTTTTCTTAAACAGGCAGGCAAAGCATAATTATTGCATTCGAATAAGAAAGGATGAGAACTGATGCTTTTGTCAGCATTTTTATGACTCATTTTTTCAAATATAAAGTCTTTAAAACGAAGATCATTAAAAGCTTTTATTTGACTCAACAATCATTTAATTTTTTAGTATTATGAATGTACAAAACCTTAAAGGAAATCATTGGTCGGCAAGAAAAGTGGATCATATTTATATTGTAAGTATTAAAAATCATTCCCATATTGTAGAAACCTTAACAGACTTCGTCCAGAATCAAAAAATTGAGGCAGGAGAAGTTACCGGAATTGGTGCTGTGAGTGAAGCGACCCTTCGTTTTTTTAATCCTTCCACTAAAAATTATGTTGATAAAACGTTTAAAGAACAGATGGAAGTAACCAATATTTCCGGAAATGTATCAGAAATAGAAGGAAAAATAATGCTTCATCTTCACATTACTTTAGGCAGAGAAGATTATACCGCACTGGCAGGTCATCTTTTGGAAGCCAGGATTCAGGGCGCTGCAGAATTTATTTTCTATCCTCTTAATACAAGAATGGTAAAGGCTAAAAATGAAGAAACCGGGATTAATCTTTATGATTTTGAACAATAGTCTTCAAAGTCTTATTTTTGATGAAATATTTATCTGATGTTAGACGTCCTTCTTTCCCATATTCAGAATAAGGTTGATATAACCGAAGATCAGAAAAAACAGCTGCGGTCTTTCTTTACTTTTAAAAAGCTTAAAAAAAAACAATATCTGCTTCAGGAGGGAGATATCTGCAAATGTTTGTCTTTTGTAAGTAGAGGATTACTCAAATCCTATTTTTCGGATGAAAAAGGAAATGAACATATCAATATGTTTGCCTTTGAAGGCTGGTGGATATCCGATTTCAACAGCTTTATTCATCAGGAAAAAGCGGTTCTGAATATCGATGCGGTAGAGGAAACGGAGATATTGATGATCACATTGCAAGATTATGATAAAATGCTGTCAGAAATCCCTGTAATGGACCGGTATTTCAGGATTTTGTATCAAAACAGCCTTGTCACGAAAGACTACCGGCTAATAGTTTCCAACAGCTATACGGCCGAAGAAAAGTACCTTCAGCTGGCACAGAAAAACCCTGAAATGATCAAAAGGGTTCCACACAACCTTATTGCCTCTTATCTTGGGCTGGCTCCGGAAACGATAAGCAGAATACGTAAGAAGATTTCCCTGAATAATACTTGATCCAGATCAAGTCAAATGCATGATTCAGATCAAGTGCAAAAGCGTGATATCAGCCATAATTTTGTTAAGAAATTTTACAACAATACTTATGGAAAATATTGCATTGGTAGTAGGCGCTACCGGAATTACTGGAAGTAATCTTGCAGACGAATTAATCGCACAGGGCTGGACTACCTATGGACTGTCCAGAAATCCGAATAACAATATTCCAAATCTTCGCCCCATTAAGGCAGACCTGATGGATGAGCAAAACCTTACGGAAGCATTGGAAGGAATCTCTCCTACGCATGTTTATTTTACAACATGGATGCGAAATGACACTGAAGAGGAAAACATCCGGGTCAACAGTTCACTAGTCAGAAATCTGCTGAATGTCTTATCAGAAAAAAAATCAGTTCAGCACGTTGCCTTGGTAACAGGGCTTAAGCATTATCTTGGGCCTTTTGAGGCTTATGCTAAAAATGGTATCCTTCCTGAAACCCCAGTGCGTGAAGAACATCCAAGACTTCCTCTTCCCAATTTCTATTACGCTCAGGAAGATGAAGTTTATAAAGCTTCTGAAAGAGATGGTTTTACATGGAGCATCCACAGACCGCATACGGTTGTAGGCTATGCCGTTGGGAATCTGATGAATATCGGAACCACTTTAGCAGTCTATGCAAGTATATGTAAAGAAACCGGACGAAAGTTGATATGGCCCGGATCTGAAGCTCAATGGAATGGCATTTCTGATGTAACAGATGCGAAAATATTGGCCAAACAGCTGGTATGGGCAGCTAGTACTGATTCTGCAAAAAACCAGGCCTTCAATATTACCAATGGAGATGTTTTCAGATGGAAATGGCTCTGGAAAAGGCTGGCAGACTGGTTTGGAATTGAATCTGAAGGTTTTGAAAATACAATAAGACCCCTGGAAAAAGAGCTGGAAAATGATCATCAGATTTGGAAAGAAATAGCTAAAAAATATAGTCTGAATGAGCAAAATATTGACCGCTTATCTTCAGCCTGGCATACGGATCTTGATCTTGGAAGACCTCTGGAAGTGATGTGTGATATGTCCGGAAGCAGAAAATTAGGCTTTTCAGCATTCAAAAGCACTGAAGATTCTTTTATAGAAGTATTTGAAAGACTGAAAGCTGAAAAAATGATTCCTTAAACAGGATAAAGCATACCGTTTTTCTTACAGGTAGAATATCATCTATCAGAGTATATTTACTTAAGAATTTCTCGAATATGCTTAATCTTCGAAAGATTTATAATTACCGCGAATGCACGAATCAAATAAAATTCGTGCATTCGTGGTTAATAAAAGATATCTTAAATTTTTAATTTTCTTATGGCTGTAATTTTGTGTCTTATTATTTCCTGTTATCACCTGACTAAACTTCTGTAGTGGTTACACCAAACTGTTTTTTAAAAGAAGAATAAAAATGTGACAAATTCTCAAATCCCAGATCAAGATAGATATCCGAAGGCTTTTTGTCTTTATTTTTTATTAAATAATAAGCTTCCTTTAATCGTTTTTCTTTCAGCCATTGCTTCGGGCTCTTTTGAAATGATTTGTCAAAATCTCTTTTAAAACCGGAAAGACTGCGTCCTGTAAGCCGGGCAAAAGTGTCTACGGAAACATTAAACATGAAGTTTTTGTTCATGAATTCCTCAATATCAATCTTATGTGCCTGAGAAAAATCAAAAAGAAGGTTTTTAAGATCAGGATTACTCAGCAAAAGAAGTTCTATGGCTTCTTTTACTTTTAAAACAGCCAGCCTGGGTGGTATACTTTCTGTTTTGTTGATATAGGGTACAAGCGAGGCAAAATAGCTCTTAAAAAACTCGTCCGGTTCAAAAAAAAGCCTTTTATAATCAGGAAAAGGAGTTGCTATTCCTATTTTATTTTCTGCTGCATACCGTCTGAGAGTTTCATCGTCAAGAGTAATAGATACAAACTGGTATTTTTGAGTTTTCGAAGGATGCTTTATTGTTCGGATCAGCTGGTTTTTCCGTACAAGAACTACGGTATTCTCTTTTATCACAGTTTTGCCCTGCTCATGAAAAGCATGTGTTTCCCCTGATATCTGAAATCCCAGAAAATGGTCAGGAATAAACTCCTCATGTCCACGGTAAGATTCAAAGGAACATGAATAAGCCAGTTTATCAAATATGATCTCAGACGTTTTTTCCATTATACAAATATCTGAAATTTAAGCTATAACAGATGCTCCTGTCACAGCAATTTCTTTATCCTGTTCAGGAGTTCCTCCGGATGAACCTATAGCGCCTATTACTTTTCCATTTTTATTCTTTATAACAACACCTCCGGCAATGGTTAGAAGTCCGTTATTCGAATTCAGCATTCCATAGCTTTGAGGGCCAGCACCTGAAATAATATCTCCCATTATCTCACTGTCAATTCCAAACATAACAGCAGTTTTCGCTTTTTTAACAGCAAAATCAACCACACCATAGACGCTATCCAGCCTTGCGAAGCTCATAAGATGTCCTCCCGTATCTACAATCGCAATACTTACAGGAATGTTGAACGCCTTAGCCTTTTCTTGAGCTGCAGAAAGTACTTTTTCAGCAAGTTTATAACTCATTTCCATTCTATTAGCTTTTTACTGTCCAGGCATCAGCCTGAAGCTGTTTTACAAAATCTTCAGTATCTTTAGGATGTACATTTCTGAAATTACTGTCATCATCCAAAGCTACATTCACAATAACCTGTGCCATTGACTGCGGATCCAGCTGATGCGCAAGAGATTCCGCTGCTGCATCAAAAGCTGATTCAGGCGTGAAATTTACCTTCGGATTATACCAACGGAATATGGAATCTACTCCCCTGTCATTGAAACCTGTTCCAAAAACACCCGGATTGCAGGTCGCTATTTTGATATTAAATGGAGCGAGTTCTGTTTTTAATCCCTCAGCAATTGATTCCAAAGCGTGTTTTGAAGCGCAATAAGCGGCCACGTAAGGAACAGTCCATAAACCTCCCATTGATGAGGTGAAGACAATTTTACCACTCTTTTTTTCAACAAACTTTTTGATGAACCCCTGAGCAAGTTCCAATGCACCGAAAACATTCACTTCAAACATGGAACGGATAATATCTACAGGCTGCTCGGCAACAGGGCCGCCTTCCATAATGCCTGCATTGCTTATTAAAATATCAATATCATATTTGTTCAGTATATAAGCAATATCCCTTGGATTCATTACGTCAAGTTTATCAACTGTCAGGTCTATATCCAGCTCTTTCGCTTCACGGATCAAATCACTCATCTGAGGAAAAACCTGTGTGGTGGCAATTACTTTATGTCCTTTTTTGGCAAGATCAAATGCGGCAATTTTTCCGAATCCGCTTGCGGCGCCTGTGATCAGAATTGTTTTGTTCATTGTATTTTTTTTAAAATGATGATACAAATTTCAAAGAATTCCGGAGGATCAGTATTGGTAAGAAGTTCATTTTTTATTGCTCAAAAGCTTACTTTATTTATCATTTTTTTTCATAGCGAAGATTAAACTTTATTTATTGTTAGATTTGTAACCTTCAAAATATTTATAAGTAAAAACTAAACCATGATTAAAATTAAAACCTTTTTTTTAGTTTTCATAGCGTCTTCTGCTTTTGGCTTTGCCCAAAACTGTACATGTGAAAGTAATTTTCAATGGGTAAAACAAACCTTCGAGGAAAATGATGCAGGATTTCAATACGTCATTGATAAAAAAGGTAATTCAGCATACCAGGCGCATAATACCGATTTTCTGAATAGGATAAAAAATGTAAAATCAGATGCTGAATGTACGCAGACTATCTATGACTGGATGAAGTTCTTCAGATCCGGACACCTTTCAATATCAAGAATTGACAATAAAACCCCGCAAACCCAACCCTCTCCCAGACAACAGCCTCAAACAGAGCTTGTAAAAATAGATCTTGAAAAGTTTAAAAAAGAAGTTCAGTCTAAAAAGAGTTCTGACATTGAAGGTATATGGGAAGCTAATCCTTATACCATAGGAGTTAAAAAGCTCGGTGATACTTACAAAGGTTTTATTATTAAATCCAGTGCTGACAATTGGAAGCCAGGCGAATTAAAATTCACGATAAATGCTGACAAAACAAAAGGTATTTATTATTTAAGAGACAAATCTGGTCAGAACATAAACCATATTGAATTGATCGGAAAAAATTATCTTGAAGTCGGAGATTTTACCTTAAAAAGAGTTTCCCCGGTATTTGAACGTGAAGAAGGAATTGAAACGTATTATGAAGCTATGCAGGCTCAGGGTCCGTTTTTAAAAGAACTTAATAAAAATACCCTTCTTTTAAGAATACCCTCATTCAATGGTGCCATAAAAAAGCAGATAGACAGTGTAATTACCACAAATAAAGCAAAAATAGAAAGCACAGAAAATCTTATAATAGATATCCGAAATAATGGCGGGGGAAGTGATAACAGTTTTGCCAAAATCATTCCTTATCTCTATACCAATCCTATTAGAAGTATAAGAACACAAATGTATTCTACCAAACTGAATAACCAGAGAATGCTTGATTTATATGAAAACTATGAGAAGTATGGAATTCCAATTGAAGAAAAAGAATATCTAAAAAAGGCTTATGATAAGCTAAATGCCAATCTGGGCAAGTTTATCACAATACAGGGTGACGGCAGTCCGGTAAGTATAAACAAATTAGATAAAGTTCTTCCTTTTCCAAAAAATATAGGAATTATCATCAATAACGGCAACGGAAGTACAGCTGAAGAATTTTTACTTGCAGCAAAGCAAAGTAAAAAAGTGAAACTTTTCGGGACTACTACAGCTGGAGTACTGGATATTTCAAATATGTACTTTGTCAACTCTCCCTGCAACGAATTTAAAATGGGATACAGTCTCTCCAAAAGCTTCCGAATCCCGGATATGGCGATAGACGAAAAAGGTATTCAGCCGGATTACTTTATAGACAAAACAATTCCTGTTTATCAATGGATTGATTTTGTAAGTGATGTACTTAATGAAAAATAATAGAGCAGGTTGTTTCCAGGAGAAGCAGCCTGTTTTTTTTATGTCAGATATTTATTTTCATGGTATTTGAACTTTCCTGCGCTTTAAACATAGAATAAAGAATGAAAACTTGGTGCTTCTGCCGTTTTTGAACCAAAAAAACACTAATTTTTAGTGAAAATTTCAACTCATTATTCTAATTTGGTTAAGTTTTTGAAGCTTATCCTACAAACCAATCACACCATTGAAATTAATCACATTTACCAAAAAAGGAATTTACTGTCCGCAGGGAAAATTCTATATAGATCCATGGAGGCCCGTTGATATGGCTGTCATTACCCACGGACATGCCGATCACGCGCGCTGGGGAATGAAAAAATACCTTTGTCATCATTTTACAAAGCCTATTCTCTACCAAAGAATTGGGGCTGATATAGAATGTCAGAGTATTGGATATGGTGAAGCTTTGATGATCAATGGAGTCAAACTTTCCCTTCATCCTGCTGGGCATATTATTGGTTCAGCACAGGTAAGGCTGGAATATAAAGGGTATGTAACCGTAATTTCGGGGGATTATAAAATTCAGGACGATGGTCTGAGTACTCCTTTCGAGCTTATAAAATGTAATGAATTTGTAACTGAGAGTACCTTTGGGCTGCCTATTTACAATTGGCTGGAAGTTCCTGAACTCAATCAAAAGCTTCAGAACTGGGTACTGAAAAATCAGGAAAATAATAAAACTTCTGTGTTTATCGGATATTCTCTTGGTAAAGCTCAGCGTATTATGAAAGCAGTTGAAGGATTGGGGAAAATATATGTTCATTATTCCATAGGAAAACTAAATGAAGCTTTCGAAACCGTGGGGATCAACCTTCCGGAGTATACGATTGCTGATTTCAGAGAACGCCCTAAAGAAATGGAGCATGAAATTGTAATTGTTCCGCCAGCTCTGTTAGACAGTAACATCATTAAAAAGATTCCAGATCCCGCAACAGCCCTATGCTCCGGCTGGATGCAGGTTCGTGGCGCCAGACGGTGGCGGAGCGCAGATGCTGGATTTGCCATGAGCGACCATGCAGACTGGAAAGGCTTATTACAAACTGTAAAAGCTACTGAGGCAGAGATTGTACATGTTACCCATGGGCAGACGGAAGTATTTTCAAAATACCTTAATGAAATCGGAGTCCGGGCAGATGTTGTGGAAACCCTGTTTGGTGAAGATGACGAAGAGACAGAAAAGGAAACCATTGAAAACAAAGGGCTATGAGACATTTTGCAGACTTAATCAACGCCTTGGAAACCACCAATAAAACCAACGCAAAAATTGAGGCCATTATCGATTATCTGGAACGTGCTCCGGATGAAGATAAAGTATGGTTCATTGCTCTGTTTACAGGAAAAAGGCCCAAAAGAAATGTCAATACCAATTATATGAAAGAGTGGGCACTGGAAATCACCGGTATTCCGTTTTGGCTGTTTCAGGAGAGCTATTCTTCTGTAGGCGATCTTGGAGAAACCCTCTCATTGATTCTTCCGCCACCTCAAGAGAAAATTGAACGTACTTTATCACAATGGATGAATGATATTGTCAATTTAAAAGATAAAACAGAGACTGAAAAAAAAGAATTCGTACTCAATTCATGGAACGGCCTGGATTACACAGAACGATTGATTTTCAATAAATTAATTGGCGGAAGCTTCCGGATTGGTGTTTCCGATAAAACATTAATCAATGCCCTGACAAAATTTTCCGGACAGGAATCCAGCACACTCATGCACAGCCTGATGGGGAAATGGCAGCCGGCTGAAGCTTCTTTTCAGGAACTCATTTCAGCTGAAAATATAAACCCGGACAATTCCAAACCGTATCCTTTCTGCCTTGCCTATCCTCTGGAAAAAAAGACTGAAGAACTTGGAGAACCGGATGAATGGCTGGTAGAATATAAATGGGATGGAATACGCGGTCAGATTATCCGCAGAAATGATGAAGTCTTCATTTGGTCAAGAGGAGAAGAGCTTGTTACAGAACAGTTTCCTGAAATCGCTGACACCATTAAAGCAATGAAAGGGAATTTCGTTTTAGATGGAGAAATACTTGCGGTAAAGGAAGGTAAGGTTTTAAATTTTAACGAATTACAAAAAAGATTAAACAGGAAAACTTTAACTAAGAAAATGCTTTCCGAAATCCCGATCGAAGTATTTGCTTATGATCTGCTGGAATTTGAAAATAATGATCTCAGAGAAAAACCTATTTCAGGAAGAAGGGCCATGCTTGAAGAATTATTATTAAATCAGAACCCTGAGAACATCAGACTTTCCCAAAGTATAGGTTTTGAAAAATGGGAAGAGCTGAACCTCATCAGAGACCATTCAAGGGACGTCAACAGTGAAGGGCTGATGCTTAAACAAAAAAACTCCCCCTACCACTCCGGACGGAAGAAGGGAGACTGGTGGAAATGGAAAATCAATCCATTCACTATTGATGCTGTTTTGATCTATGCACAAAAAGGAAGCGGCCGAAGGAGTGCTTACTATACGGATTATACTTTTGCCGTTAAAAATGGGGATACGCTGGTAACTATTGCCAAAGCATACTCCGGATTAACAGATAAAGAGATTATGGAAGTAAGCAGATTTGTAAACAAAAATGCCATTGAGAAATTCGGGCCTGTGCGAACGGTAAAGGCAGAACTTGTTTTTGAAATAGCCTTTGAAGGAATAGGTTTCAGTAACCGGCATAAAAGTGGTGTAGCACTGCGTTTTCCAAGAATTGTACGATGGCGGAAAGACAAAACCGTGGATGAAATTGACCATTTAGAAGAAATCAAAAAATTAATACAATAATTTGGCAGCCTTTGAACATACCGACGGATTTAAGATCATTCAGCAATGGATGAAGGATAAAGGCATATCCCCTTTTAAATTCCAGATTGATACATGGTGGAAGTTTGGTAACGGCTATAGCGGAATGGTTGTAGCGCCTACGGGATTTGGGAAAACTTATTCTGTTTTTCTGGGTTTGATTTCAGATTTCCTGAACCATCCGGAAAACTATAAAAAGGGGCTGAAAATGATTTGGATCACTCCACTTCGGTCTTTGTCTAAAGATATTGCCAAAGCAATGCAGGAAGCCATTGACGAAATCGGGCTTGATTGGGCTGTGGGGGTAAGAAACGGAGATACTGATCCGAAAGTAAGACAACAGCAGATAAAAAAAATGCCGGAAATTCTTGTCGTCACCCCAGAAAGCCTACACCTTCTTTTGGCTCAGAAGAATAATGAAACTTTTTTCCGTGATATTAAATGTGTCGTTGTTGATGAATGGCACGAACTTTTAGGCTCAAAACGAGGGGTAATGGTAGAACTGGGAATATCACAACTCAGAAAATATATTCCGAAGATTAAAATCTGGGGTATTACCGCAACCATCGGTAATCTGGATGAGGCAATGGAAGTTCTGATTCCGTATGACATTAAAAAAGTAAAAATTACCGCCAAAGAACATAAAAAAATAGATATCATTCCTGTTTTCCCCAATGAAATTGAGATATTACCCTGGGCGGGACATCTGGGAAACAAACTGGCGGATAAAGTTGTTCCGATCATCCTTGATTCCAGATCTACAATTGTCTTCACCAATACCAGAAGCCAGAGTGAGATGTGGTATCAGCTATTACTGGATGCTTATCCTGATTTTGCGGGGCAAATTGCCATCCACCACAGTTCTATTGATGCCCATTTAAGAATCTGGATCGAAGAAAATTTGAGTTCGGGAAAATTAAAAGCCGTCGTCTCAACCTCATCACTGGATTTGGGAATCGATTTCAAACCTGTTGATACTGTTATTCAGATTGGTTCGGCAAAAGGAGTTGCCAGATTCCTTCAGCGGGCAGGACGTAGCGGGCACTCGCCTTTTGAAACATCCAAAATTTATTGTGTACCTACCCATTCCCTCGAACTTATAGAGGTTTCAGCTTTAAAAGAGGCTGTGAAACAAAATGTTGTAGAACCCAGAGAACCTCAGGTTTTATGTTTTGATGTACTGGTTCAGTTTCTGATGACGCTTGCTGTGGGTGATGGTTTCTACCCGGATGAGGTCTATGAGAGGATAAAAAAAGTATATGCTTTTCAGGAGATAATGGATGAAGAGTGGCGGGGAATTCTTGAGTTTCTCACCATCGGCGGAAGCGTTTTAAAAAACTATGAAGAATTCCATAAAATTGTCATTTTGGAAGACGGCTTGTACAAAGTAACCTCACGGAAAATTGCAATGCTCCACCGTATGAATATGGGAGTCATTGTAAGTGATGCAATGCTGAAAGTAAAATTCATTTCCGGTGGTTATGTCGGAATGATTGAAGAATACTTTATCTCAAAACTGAAAAAGGAAGAAAAGTTTATTCTTGCAGGACGCACGCTTGAAGTAGCAATGATCAAGGATATGACAGTTTATGTGAGGGCTGCAAAAGGAAAAGCTCTCGTACCAAGTTATCTCGGTGGCAGACTGCCCCTAAGCTCAAATCTAGGGCATTTTCTAAGAGAAAAACTGTCCCATGCATTAAATCCTAAAGCTTCAGAAAAAGAATTGAAATTCCTTCATCCGCTGTTGATCAATCAGGAAGAAAACTCCCATATTCCAAAAGAAGATGAATTTCTGGTAGAGATGATCAGAAACCGTGAAGGCTATCATTTGTTTATGTATCCTTTTGAAGGCCGTCTGGTGCATGAAGTAATGGCAGCATTGATTGCTTACCGGGTTTCAAAACTTGCTCCCATCTCTTTTTCTATGGCAATGAATGACTATGGATTTGAGCTCTTCAGCGATAAGGAAATTCCACTCAATGAAGACAATCTCCAGCAGATATTAAGCAGAGATAATCTTATGAATGACGTGATAGCAAGTATTAATTCTGCAGAAATGGCAAGAAGAAAATTCAGGGATATAGCTGTTATCTCAGGAATGGTAATCCAAAACTATGCAGGCAAACAGAGATCAAATAAATCTTTACAAAGCTCCGCAGGACTTATTTTTAAAGTGCTGGAAGACTATGACTCCAATCATTTCCTCATCAAGCAGGCCTATACTGAAGTTTTTAATATGCAGCTTCAGGAACAGAGACTCGTGGAAGCCTTTAAAAGAATTGAAAAATCTGAAATTATTTTAAAACGTTCCCGTTCTTTCACTCCGTTAAGCTTTCCTATAAAAGTAGACAGCCTACGTCAAACCCTTTCCAGTGAAGGGCTGGATGCGAGAATTAAAAGAATGCTGAAACTGTAGGGAAAAGGGGGAAATGCGAAGTTGAAGGTTGAAAATGATCTATCTGAAAGAGGTATTGTTTTAGCTTAAAAATAAATCAGAAGAAGAATAAATATTCATTTCAAAAGAGCTTTATCCCAAACCTGTCATCAAAATAATAATTACTCATCCGATTGGCGACAATCGTCTGGAATGTTTCCGTATTTTATAGTTAAAATCCTTTGAAAAGTTTAATAATCATCGTAACTTAGAGTATCTTCTCTGAAGGTTAAATACAATATACAAATGGCAAAATTATTCTTAGTCCGTCACGGACAGTCACTCTGGAATCTGGAAAACCGATTTACAGGATGGCAAGATATAGATATTACGGAAGTTGGGATTGAAGAGGCAAAAAAAGCAGGAATTGCACTGAAAGGAGAAATTATAGATATTGCTTTTACTTCTGCTCTGATCAGGGCACAGCATACTCTCACTATTATTCTTGATGAAATGGGAAAGAGAAACATTCCAATCATTATTGATAAAGCCCTGAATGAGCGCTCTTATGGAGATCTTGAAGGGCTCAACAAAGCTGAAACTGCCCTGAAATATGGTGATGAACAGGTTTATATCTGGCGCAGATCATATGATGTGGTCCCGCCGGGAGGAGAAAGCCTTAAAGACACCTACAACAGGGTTATTCCCTATTATGAAAGTCAAATTTTACCGGTTTTGAAAAAGGGAAAGAATGTATTAATCGTCGCCCACGGAAACAGTCTCCGGGCGCTGATTATGTATTTGGAACATCTTTCTCCGGATGAAATTCTAGAAAGGGAAATCGCTACCGGAGTTCCCCTGACCTATATCTTTGATGAAAAATTTCATTGCAGCAGAAAAGGAAACTGATTCTTTTTGAAAAATATTTAGTTTATTAGCATAAAAAACAAATTTCAATACCATTCATATTTTTTAACTTCATCTTATTATCAGTGTTTATAGCCACCAAAAAAATTACCGTCCAAAAGGAGACTTTCATTCTCACCAATCAGCGGGCTGCATTCCTTGAAAAAGAAAAAGCATTAGTCCTTTCTGATCTTCATATCGGAAAAACAGCGCATTTTCGGAAAAACGGAATCGCACTTGCCAATCACATCATGAAAAGTGATCTGGAAAGGTTGTCGGCATTGATTGAATACTTTCATCCCGACAAATTCATTGTGGTTGGAGATTTGCTGCATGCAGGCGACAATTCTGATGTGGATGAGTTCTGCAGGTGGAGAAATCAATATCCTGAAATAGAATTTTATCTGATAGAAGGAAATCATGACCGCATTTCAAAATCGCTGGAGAAAAAGCTTTGTTTAAATTTGAGAACAGCTTCCCTGGAAATGGATAAGTTTACTTTCATTCATGATTTTGAGAAAACAAAATCAGAGTTTCAGATTACCGGACATATTCATCCTGGAATAGTTTTAAACTCAGCTGTAAGTAAAATAAGACTCCCCTGCTTTGCTCTTACTGATCATCAATTATTATTACCTGCTTTTAGTGAATTTACAGGATTGGATACCAAAAATCTGCCGAAAAAGAGCACATTTTTTGTTTTTACGGATACTGATATCTATGAAATATAGAAGCACTTCCGAAAACAAATACTTAACCGGAGAATAAGATACTCTATCGACGTTTGCCTTAAAATTAAAGAAGTTATCCCCAAAAGTGAGATCACTTCTTTTTCTTTTTGAATTAGTGGCTGAAAGAATAAATCATTGCAAAAAAGAAAGGTCATTATTTCTTTCTGCTTAAACGGATGCTGTACAGCGTTATAAATACGGTAACAACCAGAAATAATGCGCCTATCCATGGTGTACTTTCCAGTCCCAGGGCTGAAGTCACAATAATCCCTCCTGCATAAGATCCGATAGCAATACCAATATTGAATGCGGCAATATTAATTCCTGATGCTACATCTTCGGTTCCCGGAAGTTCTTTCTCAGCGATCTGTACTACCAAAAGCTGCAGCCCCGGAACACTTGCAAAAGATAAAGCTCCCAGAAAGAAAAGAGTAATGATACTTAGTAACGGACTGCTTACTGTAAAATAGAACGCCAGTAATACTAATGCCTGAGCTGCAAACATCCACAAAAGTGCTCTTAATGGATTTTTATTGGCAACTTTACCCCCAATCAGATTTCCCAAAGCAATTGCCACTCCATAGATGAGCAGTATAAAAGTTACTGTAGTCTCCTGAAATCCTGTTATTTCCTGTAAAACAGGTGATAAGTAGGTGAATACCACAAATGTTCCCCCATATCCCATAGCAGTCATTAAAAAGGCGAAAATCAATCGTTTATTAGCCAATACTTTAAACTGGCTTTTTAAAGAAGCTGTTTTGCCATTCTTTAAATTATTTGGAACGAGCAGCAGGCTGGCGGCCAATCCGATTATTCCAAGAATAGAAACACCTATGAAGGTTGCTCTCCATCCGAAATGCTGTCCTATAAAAGTTCCCAATGGCACTCCTGTTACAATCGCCAGGGTAAGCCCGGCAAACATAATAGAGATAGCAGTTGCTCTTTTTTCCTCAGGAACCAGTGATGCTGCAATGGTAGAACCTATAGAAAAATAAACCCCATGTGCAAATCCTGTCAGTATTCTGGCCAGTATCAGGGTTATAAAACCGGGAGCAACAGAGGCAAGTCCATTTCCGATTACAAATAACAGCATGATTGAAACCAAAAGTTGTTTGCGGGGAATTTTACCTGTTAAGGCTGTTAAAATCGGTGCTCCAATCGCTACCCCTATTGCATAGAGACTTACCAATAAGCCTGCTGAAGGGATCGTGATACCCAGGTCTGCTGCAACTGTGGGAAGAAGTCCCACGATCACAAATTCCGTTGTTCCTATGGCAAATGCACTTATAGTAAGTGCCCATAATGCAGCAGGAAGACCTTTATTTTTGAGGCTTTTTGAGGCCGGGCTGATCTGTATTTCTTTTTGGAAATTCATTGTATTGTAATTTTATTGATGTTGACAGTGCAAATTTCCGACGAAATAATATATTATAAAAATTATTTAAATTGTAGCAATATATCATAATAATGATAGTTTGTCATTTTACATAAAAAATCCGTTCCTTTGCAAAAAGCCAAAGAATCCTAATGAAAAAATCAGAAGTAACCCGACTGAACATCCTTCAGAAAGCCTTTGAACTCATCTACGCAAAAGGTTATCAGACCACCAGTATAGATGAGATTATTGCCACTACGCAGGTTACAAAAGGTGCTTTCTATTATCATTTTAAAACCAAGGATGAGATGGGTCTGGCAATCATCAATGAACTTCTGAAAAATAACTTTAAAAGTACTTTTATTGAACCGCTTGAAAACAGTGATCATCCATTGGAAACTATTTACAAGATGGTATATGGTATTTTAATGGAAAATGATCTTTTGAAGGTTGAGTACGGCTGTCCGACTTCCAATTTTACACAGGAAATGGCTCCCTGGCATACAGATTTCACAAAAGCACTGAATGCACTCTCCTCACGCTGGGAAAATGCTATGATCAACTGCATTGAAAATGGTAAAAAAGAAGGTACCGTAAAACAGAATGTGAATGCCAAAGAAATTGCTGTATTTGTAATGTCCGGCTATTGGGGCGTACGCAATTTAGGAAAACTGGAGAATTCAAAATCAGTTTATCTTATTTATTTAAAAGGACTTAAGTCTTATTTTCAATCATTGGAATAATTTTTTGCACAAAAACATACTAATTAGTATGTTTTTTATATATCTTTGGTGCATTCAAAAAATGAACAATGTACCAGACCCTTACATTTTTGCACTCCACATTCCGGTGGGTGGTTTTGTTAAGCATGATCTACGCTTTATGGAGAGCTTACAGAGGCTGCTTTTATCACAAAACATTTTCAAAAACGGATGATTCTGTGCGTCACTGGACTGCAACAGTTGCTCATATTCAATTGATCTTAGGGATCATTCTCTACATTAAAAGTCCTGTTGTTAAGTATTTTTGGAAGAATTTCAGTGAAGCGAAAGAATCTCCGGACCTACTGTTCTTTGGATTGATTCATATCGTACTTATGATCTCGGCTGTTGTTACACTAACCATTGGTTCCGCTTTGTCCAAAAGAAAAAGCACAGACCCTGAAAAATTCAAAACGATGCTTATCTGGTTCGCAGCCGCGCTGGCTGTTATCTTTATAGCAATTCCATGGCCTTTCTCTCCTTTTGTAAACAGACCTTATTTCAGATAATTATGACACATTTATTAAAAACAAAAATCGGACGCCTGAGAATTCTGGCTATTCTGGAAGGGATCTCTCTTCTTACTCTTGTATTGGTAGCTGTTCCAATGAAATACTGGCTGGGAAACCCTGCCATGGTAAAGATGATGGGCCCGGTTCACGGAACTTTATTTCTGCTTTTCCTGTTTAATACTTTAAGTGTGGGCGTTGAGCAGCAATGGAAATTTAAAGAAACTACCTGGAAAGTGATTTTAGCCTGTTTCATTCCTTTCGGAACATTTTATATTGATAAAAAAATTCTCAGCAGATTATGAAAAACGTATTGATCTTTTGCGGAATAGTTCTCAGCGTTTATGTTATTTACCGCCTATATAAATATCAGACATTAGATGATGGCTTGAACCAGCTTATTGAGAAAGGTGCCATCATTCTTGATGTAAGGACAGAAAAAGAATATAATATGGGCCATATCGAAAGTTCAGTTAATATTTCACTGGGAACTATAAGGGAAAGATATACGGAACTTGATCCTGATAAAACTTATATCACGGTCTGTTCGCACGGGTTACGCAGTGTAAAAGCTGAAAGTATTCTGAAAGACAGAGGTTTTAAACATGTATATAACGGAGGTGCATGGAGTGATCTTCAGGAAATTATAAAATAAGGAAGGCCGGATCTGGGAATTACTGAAAACAATTATCCCTTTTCCAGCCAGTGTCCTTACTCTTTAATGAAAATCAGGCTAAATCGTATTGTCTTTCATCCAGACTACCTTTTGCTCAGAATCATGATCCATACCAATGATATCTCTGTAGAGCTCCGGTCTTCTTGCTTTTACATACCTGCTTCCCCCCGACTGAATAAGCTTTTCACCGGAAATAGTAACCGTTTCAAAACTGTCATCGAAAGAACGGCATTCTGCAATGACATCGCCAAACGGATCAATAATCATGGAACATCCGTTTTTCAGCTGATCATCATCCATTCCTACAGGATTTGAGAAAACCACATAAATTCCGTTATCGTAAGCTCTTGCCGGCAGCCACTTCATCAGCCAGTCCCGTCCTTTCATTCCGTTAAATTCCAGACGTAAGGAGGTAGGATCTTTTTCTCTGTTTTGCCAAAGCTCAGGATCTACAAAACCTGCTCCGGGTCTGGTTGAAGGAGTACACATTGTAACATGAGGCATGAAGATAATATCAGCACCAAGAAGTTTTGTAGCTCTTACATTTTCAACGATATTATTATCATAGCAGATAAGGATGCCGCATTTCCAGCCGTGAATATCAAAAACACAATATTGATTTCCTGGAGTCAGATGGGTATTGATAAATGGATGCAGCTTTCGGTACTTGGCTTTCAGACCGCTTTTATCAACACATACATAAGCTTTGAACAGATTATTATTTTCATCTTTTTCAAAAAGACCTGCCAGTATTGTGATATTATTGGTATCAGCAATCTGCTGCAGCTTCTGAATGCTTTTTCCTTCAGGGATAAGTTCAGCAATATCAAGCAGTTGTTCTCTGGAAAGTTTTCTGGCAAAAGTATATCCGGTAATGGAACATTCGTGAAAAGCAATAACCTGTGAACCTTTCGCCGCGGCTTCGGATGCCAGTTTCTCTATCACTGAAAGGTTGTATTCTTTGTCTCCGCTTTTATTTTCAAATTGTGCGGTTGAAATTTTGAGATTGTTCATCTTTTTTTCTGCAAAGCTATCCATCAGTTCTATTTGGAAATTGTATAAAACCGACATCTGCTATGTAAACGGAATCTCTATAAAATTGACAGCCAGCTTATTTTCTGTTTTAAGATACTGCCCCGGAGTGAGTCCGATGGTATTTTTAAATTCCCGGATCAGGTGGGACTGATCAGCATAACCTGCTTCATAGGAAAGACTGGTTATATTTTTTTGATTTGGATTATTCTTCATCAGGCTTAAAAAATGATGAAGTCTGATGATGGTGCTGTATTTCTTAGGAGACAGCCCGATATGGTCTTCAAACTTGCGTTCAATATGCCGTTCAGAATACCCTGTAAAATATTCCAGTTCTTTCAGAGACAAGACACCCCGTTTCAGGAGTATATACTGCTGAACTTTAATAAGCCACAATTCCGGATTGTTTCTGGCCGAAATAAGCTCCATGAAATAATGATTCAATGCCGATATGATGGATTGGGGATCTTCGTTATTATAAAGACCTTCCTGGAATGGAAGAAGCTCATCCTTTACAATATCTGAAGCTGAGATAATTTCATTTTTGATGTCTTTGGCTGCAACACCGAAAAGAAGATTAAAAAAATAAGGCTGAAATACAACTGCCAGTAAAGAAAACCGTCCTTTTGTACTCAGATCTTTATACTGTGTAGGCTGTCCATAGAAAAAAGATAATGGCAGGTTCTTATTCTGTCCGTTATACATACTTATATCCGGTGAAATGATAAGACCTGTATTACCATCAGCAAATAACCGCAGATTTTTGTTTATATCTTCTGGATTTTTTAAAAAGATATAATGTTTTATATAACTTGCCAGTGGCTTGGGAGGAGCGATCTGCATAACTACAATTTAAGCTTTTTTATGATCCACGGCAAAGTAAGTCCTTGCCCTAAAAGTGATATTAATACAACCGCTATCGATAAAAAAATAATTTCGCTTCGCAGAGGAAAAGATTCACCGCTATTTAACGTCACAGGGATCCCCAAAGCAATCGCTAATGAGACAATACCACGCATTCCCGACCAGGTAATAATAAAACTGGTTTTGGAGTCGAATAATGCTTCTTCACTGATTTTTCTTTTACCCTGAAATGCTTTCTGAAGATTAAACTGCTGCAGATACACTCTTGCCATCCTTATCAGTAAAGTGACCAGAACAATTACCAGAGCATATCCTGCATAAGTCCATACCTGAATATGAGGGATTTTTTTCAGGATAATCGGAAATTCAAGACCTATTAACAAAAAGATCAGGCCATTAAGCAGAAAAATAATAATATCCCAAAAATTTCTGGACTGTTCTTTCACATGATCCGGAAACTTATTTCTGCTGAGTCTGGACATTCCCAGCCCCAATACGACAACGGCAATAACTCCTGATACCTCAAAATGTTCTGCGATAAGGTAAGTAACGAAGGGCATTAAAAGAATTAAGCTGTTAACTACCATCGCATCTTTTCGAAAAAAACCGATGGTAAGGGATAAAGCTTTAAAAATAATCCAGCCAATCAAAAAACCACCTCCTAAAACCATAAAAAACTCAAGCGAAGCCTTCCAGGTTACAAAACTGATCCCTGTAACAGCTGCTATGGCAAAGCGATAGGCAACCAAAGCAGAAGCATCATTGATGAGGCTCTCCCCTTCCAGTATAGTTATTGTTCTGTGCGAAAGCCCAAGTCCTTTCGTAACCCCCACTGCGGCTACAGCATCAGTAGCGGAAAGAATAGAGCCAAGAACAAAGGCCAGAGGCCATGTCATCCCCGGAATTAAATAATAGGCAATGACCGCAATACCGGCTGTAGTCAGAAATACAAGTCCTATGGCTAATGTTCCAATGGTATTCAGATTGGTCTTAAACTGCTGAAAAGAAATATTAAAAGCCGCATCATACAGCAGCGGAGGCAGGAACAACAGCATAATAATTTCAGGATTGATTTCTATTTCAGGCATTGCAGGAACAAAACCTATCATAATACCTGCAATTAAAAGAAGCATAGGTACCGGAATTTTTATTTTTCCGGCTAGTCCTGATAATCCGATCATTAAGGCCATGATTACTAATATGACTGCATAGTTTTCCATCAGACTGTATTGAATCTTTTAAAGTTTGTAAACATAAATTCTTATCAGCAAAAGTAATTATTTCTAATGAGCGTCTGCCTTTTTTAAGCTTTAATTATAATTTACCTGCCTTTAAAATCATTTTACCAACAGTAAAAAATGATCTGGAAAAGCTTTATTTATGAATATAAATTGGTTTTTTTTTTTTGGTTAGATTTTTGAACTCTATCCTGTAAGTTGAAATAATTTATTTCTTCATTACTCTAAATTCCAAATCACTTAAAATAATATAATATGTCAACACAAAATCTCACCCATCTGGAAGCGATCAAAAAGATCAAGGAACTCTCTGAAAGTGCAAAAATATGTATGTTTTGTACAGAATTAGAAACAGTGCCTGTCAATTCCCGCCCTATGACACTACAGGAAACTGATGACAGCGGCAATCTCTGGTTTATCAGCAGCGGAACCAGCAATAAAAATTTTGAAATAAAGGAAGACCGCAGAGTACAGTTGTTTTTTATGAATAATAGTGATGCCCAATATCTTTCAGTTTACGGTAAAGCCTCTGTCTATAAAGATAAAGCAACCATAGAAGAAAAATGGTCTCCTCTTGCAAAAGCATGGTTTGACGGAAAAGATGATCCCAACGTTACAATCATTCGTGTAGAGCCCAAAGAAACGTACTACTGGGATACTAAAGCAGGAAAACTGGTCAGTCTTTTCAACTTTGTAGCCTCTGCTATTGTAGGTCATAAAACAAATAACTCTGACGGCGTAGAAGGAAACGCAATTGTATAAAGCAAAAGATGGATCGGGGTTTCCCGATCCATCTTTTTACAACATAAAATATTGGCAATAAAAAACATAGGATTCAGAATCCTGATCACTGATTTTAGAATCTTTTTATTTTTTCACCTCCTCCATTGATGCTCCGAAATTGATATGCAGAACATTTCCGTTTGGCGTTACCAAAGCTGGTACAGATTTTACGCCGGCTTTTTCCGCATCCTGAATTCTGTTTCTGTCATTTCCCAAATGTACAACCTCTATATTTCCGGCCCCGATAAGGTTGATAATATCGTGTTCTGCACTTACACAGACTGAACATCCTGCGTGATAAAAAATTGGCTTTTTCATAAGATCTACTTTAACTGTTAATCGTATTAAGAATTGTTTTAAGTTCTTCTGTTTCCTTTTCAGTAAGAGGTTTTAACGGACTTCTTAAATTTCCGCCCTCTTCTCCTAAGATGTTTAAACCTGCCTTAACAGCTCTTGGCAGACCTTTATTGACAATAAATTTCAAAAGGTCAAACTGTCTGTAGAATACATCTTTTGCTTTCTCCAGATTCCCTTCTTCAATAGCCCTATACAGATCGATATTTAGTTCCGGAATCAAATTGGGAGCTGCTGTACACCATCCTCTTGCGCCCGCAGTAAATGCTGCGAGTGCCAGCGGATTGGAACCATTATAGAAAGCTGTTTCTTCACCCAGTTCTTTTCGTAAATAATGCATTCTCTGGATATCTCCCGTGCTTTCCTTGATCATAGTAACATTTGGAATCTCCAAAAGTCTTTTAAGAAGAGCCGGAGACATATCCACTCCACTGGTTGCCGGATTGTTATAAGCCATAATAGGAATCGAAATTTTACTTGCAACAGCATCATAATGGGTAACAATTTCATCATCAGTAAGCTTCCAGTAACTCATAGGAATGATCATAACAGCATCAGCACCGGCTTTTTCAGCAAATTGAGCATGATGAATAGTCTTTTCAGTGGTAAGATTTGATACTCCCACCAGCGTAGGAACCCTTCCGCCCGTCTGTTGTACCGCTGCTTCCGTAATTGCTTCCTTTTCATCATCAGACAGATAAGGCATTACCCCTGTACTTCCCAATGGTGCAATCCCGTGGCTTCCGGAAACAATGAGTCTTTCTACCAATTTTTTAAAGAGAGGAATATCTACCTTTTCATTCCGGTCAAAAGGAGTGATAGGATAAGCGATTATTCCTTTAAATGGAACATTTTTCATGTTTTATATGTTTTAAAATTAAAGATGTTTATTTCTTATTAATCATTAAGAAAAGTTTAAGCGTAAAGAAAACAATCAGTCTTTTTTAATTTTTTAAAAATCTTCATTATCTGTATTGTGTTTTTTTCAGAAGATTTTCACCATGATTAAATAGTATTTGATTCGCCTTTTATTTAAAATAAGCTTAGTTCTCTTTAATCTGCTTAAACTTTACCTATTCTTAATGATTTACAGGTCTCTCCCCTCTTCTTCTCTCAAGGCTACGCCAAGATTCTGCAGCTGGGGTGCGTTTTCACATGCCAGATATTTGGCTGATTCTGTATCGCTGAGGTTTTGATGCCTGTGCCATGCCCATGAAGGAATATAAACTGCATCACCCGCTTCCCAGTATACTCTTTCATCTTCTACTTCTGTCCATCCTTTTCCTTCAATCACATAAAGTACCGTCTCATACGTATGACGGTGTCTGTTGGTTTGCTGCCCCGGAAGCAATCCGCCAATCGTCATGCTTACATTTTTACTCGGAAGATCCACAAAGAAGACAGGATGCTTTCTTTCTGTAGAAAACTGATTATGCTCCCCTGCATTCTCTACATTCTTATGGATTAAGTGGCTTGGCTTTACATACTTTGGTCTTGCAAATGTTTCGTGAAAATCTTTTGAACTGAAATCTTTTTTGTCCATGATGTTTTAAAATTAATTGTTTTGTGCTTTATTGCATGACAAAATTATCTTATATTTGGACTGTTTAAATGACTCAGTTTTCACATAAATAGATAGTCCAGATGCTTCGACCTTGGAAATTAGAATTGGAAATAGATAAAAATCTTGACAAAGCAGTTTATTTGCAGATTGCTGACAGTATTATAACAGATATACGCTCTGGCCGGTTAAAAGCAGGTGATGCACTTCCCGGCAGCCGAAATATGGCAGCAACACTAAAAATCAATAGAAATACGGTTGTGGAAGCATATCAGGTACTGATCAATGAAGAATGGGTGATTTCTAAGGAACGGAAAGGAATTTTTATCTCTGACAAGCTCCATGTTTTAAATGAAAAAAGGAAAGAAAAAACCCCTGTTCAGTCAGACCGGGGAGTCCAGCAACATGGAGCCATAATTAATTTTGATGATGGGCATCCGGACAGTAAAATTGCACCTGTAAACGAACTTGCCAGAGCTTACAGACAGATTTTCAGTATAAAAGCAAAGTGGCAGATGATGGGATACGGAAATGAACATGGAGAAACGGAATTCCGGAAAATGATTTCCAAAATGCTCAACCATCAAAGGGGAATGCAAATTGATGAAAATGAAATTTCTATCACCAGAGGAAGCCAGATGGCTATGTTTCTTACTGCTCAGAGTTTATTAGCCCCTGATGATTACATTATTGTAGAAGATCCCGGCTATAAACCGGCATGGCAGGCTTTCGAATATGCGGGGGCCCAACTTGTGCCTGCACCTGTAGATAAAGAAGGGATTTGTATTGAATCTGTCGAAAAACTTTTGAACCAAAATAAAAATATAAAAGCAATTTATATTACTCCCCACAGACAGTATCCTACAACAGTCACTCTCAGTTTGGCACGAAGACTTAGGCTGGTAGAGCTATCCAATCAGTATAATATCACCATTATTGAAGATGATTATGATAATGAATTTCATTTCGGATATCGTCCCATTCTTCCTCTCTCAAGTTTTCCTGAGCTGAATAATTATGTTTATATTGGGACGTTAAGTAAAGTGGTAGCACCTGCTTTAAGAATTGGCTATCTTGCGACCAAAGATCAAAAATTATTAGAAAAAATAGGAAATCTGAGAAAGATTATTGATGTACATGGGGACGTAATTATGGAGCATGCCGTTCTTCAGCTCATCAAGGAGGGGGCGGTAAAAAAACATATTAAAAAAGCAACCATTCACTACAAAAATAAGAGAGACTTTGTCTATGAGCTTTTAACCCAATATATGAAAGAAGTTGCTGATTTTGTATTACCCGAAGGAGGCCTTGCTTTTTGGATCGTACCAAAAGCAAAACTCGATTGGGATACAGTTACCGCATTATTACTGGAAAAAAATATTAAAATCATTCATCCTAAGCAATATAGCCATCATCCCGTTAATGGTTTCAGATTAAGCTACGGAGCACTTCCGGAAGAGCAGCTGGAACAAAGTATTAAAACTATTTCCATGGTCTTTACAAAGTTATCAAAATAGTTTTTCAGCCACTGAAAACAGATTTACAAAGTCAATCCTTATTACTCTTGTATTGAGACAGTTCTATTGAAAAACTATGTAAATCTGTAAAAAGCGGGCGAATTATATATATCCTAATACAGCCTTTGTATGGAGAGATAGACCTCCCGCTTCATATTGGCCACGTTAGTATCATCTTTATTATCTACGATGATAAAGAAATAGACTCTATACCATTTTGCTTCCATGATGATATCCAGCACTTCTACTTCCTGAGAAGGGGTTGTAGGATTTATATTGGCTGTAGTTGTTCCTGTAAGAGTCTGGTTGTCGCCATATCCCTGATAAATTCCATTATCCAGATTTACCCAGCCTCCGTTGGCTGTTGTACTTGATAAGGAGCCATCATTTCCCGGTGCTCCACTGGAAGAACCTGCAGGATTTAGAACAATATTACTATAAGCAAACCGGTCAACATTGGACAAGGCAGAAACCCAGATTTTTACTTTTGCATTAGAAATATTCACTAATCTGGGATTGAAGGCAATAGAGGAAGATCCGGATACAGGACTTGAAAAATACCCGTCAAGTCTGATCTTGTCCCCTAAAATTGGAAGATCAAATAAATTGGAACTTAGCCAGTTTGAAGAAATCGTTCCATTGACTCCTCCTCCCCCTAAATTCGCACTTCCCCAGGTTCCGTGATAAAAAATTTGTTCACCTTTATCAATACTTCCATCATTTTCACTACTTCCAAATGCGTATTTCCATACACTGCCATCAAACATATAGTAGCCGGATTTTACAACATTAACCGTTTTAATAGAAGGACTTGTAACGGGAGAGGTGACGTAAACCAATGTTCCAGTCTGATCAGATCCATATTTTGAATCCCCTAATTTTAACTGATCACCTGTCAGCCTGGGAGCAATTACTCCTTCAGCGCTTGTTCCGTCAACAGCTTTTGCTGTAACATCTAATGTTGCTTTTGGAAGAACATTATTAATCCCTACTTGTGCAAAATTTAGCGAAAAACAAAATAAAAATGCTGTGGTTAATAAACTTGTTTTCATTTAATATTTTTTATGATTGTTAATTTTCAGTAATGAATGGTATATAAATTTAAATCAAAAAAAACATATAACAAAATTATTTCACACAATATCCTATTATAAGTGAATAAAATCATAGTGTTAAACATCAATATATAATGAATTGATTTATAAACGAAAAGCAGTAAGCATATCAACCAAAATCTACTATAGTGAAAGTACCATTATTTGATATGCTGAACTACTCCGTTTAAGAATTTTCAGAATAAGATAATATGTTTATATTTTTTATAATCCTTAATTATTATTCAGTAACTGAATTTCAAAATAACTTCCGACACCCGCCCCTGAAAGTGTAGTAGGGTTAGATATAAGGGTAAGTCCTCCTGTAGCACCGAAATAATAGGTTTTACCAGCAGTTAACTGGCAAATTCCCAGGAAGGTGTTGGCTACGCCTACATTGTTAATCCCTGTTCCAAAATCCCCTTTTATATAAGAAGAAGGAACTGAAAAACACATCACCCAATTGTTACTTGTTCCATCTACAAAGCCAAACATAACATTAGAAATTGAAGATATATTTTGGTTAGGGTCCGTGAACTTAGAGGAAACCGTCATAGAAATCCGGTACATCCCCGTATCCGGTGCTGTAAAATAGCCACTGGCTGTATTGAAATAGCTTCCTAAATTATCAATAGCTGTAAAACCGGTTAATCTATTGATCGAATATAAACCTGGCCCCGTTAATTTGTTTTGAGCCAGATAAGCTCTGGTAATTCCCTGAACATCATTTCTCCTTTTTTTTATGGTACCGTCTGCATCTGCTACCAAAGCAACATCCGAAGTACTGGTACTCAGCGGGAGACTTTCAATTTTAGCGCCGCCAGCCACATGAAGTTTTGTATCCGGAGTCGTTGTACCTATCCCTACATTACCGCTGGTATCTATCCCCAGACGTACAGAATTGCCGGTCATAAAATATAAGGAATGGCTGCTGTAATTGCCCAGCCAGGCAGCATCTGTACCTATATATGATCTTAACTTCACCGTTCCGTTACTATGCTGTATTCCGTAAGAATTATTGGAAGTAGTCACATCCAGTTTGGTTTGAGGGTTAGAAGTACCTATCCCTACTCGTTTATTCAAAGCATCTATAGAAAAAGTAGTTCCATCTACAGAAAACATATTGGTTGTGGTTCCGGTAAATGTTAGTGACTTATCTTCCTGGGTTACGGTTCTGTCTTCTTTGATCGTTCCATTTGAATTGTAGATGTTGATATTAGCAGCAGCTGTTGTCCATGAAGGGGCTATTCCGGCACCATTCGATGTAAGGACCTGCCCTGACGTCCCCGCTGTACCTGATACGGTTGCATTCCCTCCCACGTTCAGTTCATTGGTTAATTGCATTGATCCATTGATATGCAGTTTCTTTTGAGGAACAGAAGTTCCTATTCCAACATTTCCAGCGACACCATCAGCAGTTTGCATGATGATATTCCCTTTTCCTTTTGCGTTTAGTGTAAGATCAAGATTAGAAGTTGAACCTACCGTTTGTATCCCTGTAGAACCAATTCCCAAACCTCCCGTAAGATTCGCATTCATAAATGAAGCAATAACCTGATAAAGATTTGTGGTATCTCCGTCTACAACAGTAAGCCGCTGTACCGGATTAATACTGCCTATACCTACCCTGTGATTGGCGGCATCCACTGAAAAAGTATTTCTGTCTATAGAAAACGCATTCTCTGCCGACCCTATAAAAGCAAGTTGATAAGCAAGTTGATTTACCAGTCTGTTCTCTGTAAGAAATCCGTTACTGTTATAAATATTCAAATTGTTAGGGTCTATTAATTTTACCCATGCACTGCCATCATAAAAATAATATCCAGTAGATGTAATATTAGCCGCCTGCCCCACCCCAAAGCCTGTTGTCGCGTTATTGATATAGATTAATGTTGACGCAGGAACTCCAAGCATACTTTCTGCCCTCTGACGGTCGACTCTTGGAATGAGAAGTCCATCAACATTAGAGGTTGTTCCTGTTTCATTTTTAGCTTTGATATCTAAAGTAGCAGCAGAAGACGGAGTATTTATTCCTATTTGGGAGTAGACAGATATAGAGAAAAGAATCATACCTGCTGACAGAAATGTTTGCCCGTTTTGTATTAGTTTCATATTGGTGATCTTTTTAAAATTAGTAATGATTATTGGTGATAAATTTTTAACATGATAAATTTTAAAAAACAAAACCGCAGAAGACAGATATCCTTTTTAAACCGTCAGCTAAAATGATTTCAGTTTACTGAGTGATTTGATCTGTAATGCTTATTTGCTTTTCTGCAGTTAACTTAGGATTCTCTAAACCGTTCTGCAATAAGATAGCTGTTAATATTCTGGAATATTAATACCTTACAGATCATTTGAATGAAATAGTAAAAAAGGGTAATCCATTCATATTGAATGGGTTTAAAACTGTTAAAAAGAAAAGCAAAACGTCTATTAATATTCTCGAATATTAACAGAAAAATGTTTTTTTTATCCAAAATTCACTGCTCTATGATTTTTTATTAACGCCAGTTTATACCTAAAAAAAAATAAAAGAGTGAATAACCAGCAAAAAAAACCGGATTTCAAAACCTGATAAAAAAAACCTTGCGCTTACAAGTAAGCGCAAGGTCTCAATATCTGTTTAATTTTTTTATTCGACTTCAAAAACAGCCTGAATTTCCACGGAAGAATTCACAGGAATAGATGAGGCGCCCAAAGTAGCCCGTGCATGTTTCCCTTTCTCTCCAAAAACCTCAACGGTAAGGTCTGAAGCTACATTCATAAGGTCAGCATGTTTTGTATAATCATCTTTTGTATTGAAAATCCCTGTAAGCTGAACACATTGCTTCACTTTGTCCAGGTCTCCCCCAACAGCTTCTTTTAACACTGCAATAACATTAAGCATTGTGGCTTTAGTAGCTTCTTTTACCTGCTGTTCATTAACATCCACACCCAATTTTCCGGGATTTAGAATCTTACCGTCTTTCAAAGCAACCTGATTAATGAACACCAGGTTTCCTGAACGTACAAAAGGTTTATAATTTCCTGCTGGCTGGGGAACCTTGGGTAATGTTATATTCTTCTGTTTTAAAACGGTATTGATACCTTCAGCCTGTACTGCAGGAGAAGCAGTTGTCATTTTTTTACTGAAAGTACCTTTCATTGCCAGGGCTACTTTTGCAAAGTTTTTCCCCTGAAGTTCTGCCAGCTGACGCTCATCTTTTGTAGGTCTTTCTACGTCCTTTAAGGAAGCCATACTGGTGATTCCCAATACTGTATTTCCTTGAGGTATCGATTTATTAAGCTCTTCAGTACCGCGGATTCCGTTCGAAACCAAAACCATTCCGTGGACAGCAAGGCTATTCCAGAATGCCTGAAGTGCCAGTTCTTTTCCTGCGCCGCTTCCCGCAGACATGAAAACTGTAGCCGGAACACCTTCCAATCCATGATTGGTCCAAAGCTGAACGGTTTTTGATAAAAATTCGCTCATCCCAGTACTGATATTTCCGAAATAAACAGGAGAACCAAAAGCAATTCCATCATAGCTGGTAAGTTCATCTACTGTTGCTACAGGCAGGTTTTTAAGAGTAGGATTTTGTGATGTTTTAACCAATTTGATATAAGAGACTGCATTATTTTCACTTTCAATGCCTTTGGCTATTTCTTTAGCCAGTTGGTAGGTTCCTCCATTATCAGAATGGATCAAAACCAATATTTTAGCTTTATTTTGTGCCATGATATGAATGGTGTTTAATAGTAAAATTAAGATAAAAAAAGAACATAGTTTTTTCATTATAAATAAGATATAAGTTTATATTTTTTTGTTTGACTCTCAATGCTATATTTTAATCCCTGAAAAGGCAGGTTATCATCACCCTCTGATTAAAAAAATGATGACTTAAAATATCTATTTCTTTGATGTTACAAAATTACTATTGGCGTTTTTATTAAATTTGCCAAAATATATATCCAAAACGACAATGAAATGCGGCCTGCTAGAGAAAACAGAGAGCCAGTTTGTAGATACCATTGATAAGGAAGCCTATGTATGGTGTGAAAAAAACTGGAAACATGATGATTATGAGCATATTCATCATCGCGCTCAGCTCACTTTTGTAGAAGAGGGTTATCAGTATTTCCATATTGATCACAAGATTTACCTTGTGCCTCAGCATCATGTGATCTGGGTACCTTCCGGAAAAGCACACAAAATAACTTCTGAGGCGAAAACGGTCAATCTGATGGTATTTTTATTCAAATCAGTTTTTGAAGAAGAGTTTTATCAGAATATTCATGTCTTTGCCGTTCCCACTGTTCTCAAAGAGATGCTGCTTTATGCTTCAAAATGGAATAAATCTTTAATAGAAAATGATGAGCAGGATATTTTCTTCAAAGCGATTTTGAAAAGTCTGCCTAACTTCTGTAAAGAAAGTAACGGACTGGAAATTCCTGTGCCCACCGATGCGAGGCTGATCCCTGTTTGTAACGAGATTAACGCTAATTTTAAATATAATCTGGACATTGATTCTTTAGCTGAAAAAGCTAAGATGTCTGTAAGATCTCTTCAGAGGATCTTTAAAAATGAAACAGGTATCACTTTACAAAAATACCTTCAGCTTACAAGGATTTTAAAAAGTATAGAACTGATAGATTCCCAACAGTATACTTTAAGCGAGATTGCCTACAAAATAGGTTATCAGAGTCTCTCAGCTTTTACATCCTCTTATTTCACTGTGATGAAAGCAAAGCCGGGAAACAATAAAAATAAAAGAGAACACTGATAAAATGTGTGGTATTATTTTAAAATTAATAATCTGTTGAGCTGACTTTTAAAGCAGCCCAAAATAAATTCTGTATAATATAGCTGAGCGTTCAAAGCCTGCGTTTTAGGATGCAGTTCCAATTTCTTGGTGAAAATGATCTCTCCTTTATAAGAAAATGAAAAATACGCAAATACTTTATAGGATGAATTTTCGCTTGATGTAGAATAACCGGTAGTGGCAATAGACCAGTCAGATTCAAATAACTTTGCAATATGCAGTGCCATTGTTTCAACTATATTTTTTGAAACAGAATCGCAATCCTCTGCTTCTTCTCTGCTTACTTTTAATAACCTCACTTGTTCCGGCAAGGTATAGGCTGTCATTCCACCTTTGTAAAATAAAGAGGCACTGGGCATCTGTGAGAAAGCAAGCTGTAAACATCCGGAAGTAACACTTTCGGCCACTGCAATCGTTTCGTCTATCGACAGTAGAGATTGGCTGATATATTCCAGCAGATTTTTTTGAAAGTCCATAATATACTATTTTAAGGGATTGGTGATCATCTTATTCCGGAAAAAATAAGGAAGAAAAAGTTGCTGAATGGATAGGAACAGCGGCTTTTTAGTTCTCTTATATACCAGATTGGGGGTGAAGATTATATTTAATCTATTTTCTTGCTATTCTCAAGTATTTCAAGAAACCTGTTCATATACTCCTCCTCTTTTTTTACTTTATAATATGCTGTTTTGGCATATAAAGTAAAAGAATCGGTCTCTACTCTTATTTCATCATTAGCATCTGCTGTTTCCATTGTATTTTTACTATGAAACTCACGGATATGAAGAAAATATTCTTCCACATAACCGTCAATTACTTTTTTAAGCACCTCACATTTCGCGTTGTTTTTAATTTTTTCCAAAGATTTGATGAGAAATGCGGTTACTCCATATGAATTGATAATAAGCGGAAATAAAGATTCATTTTCAATAGCATTATTTTTATCATTCAATCCGGAATGCAGTAAGGTCTCGTTTTCAAATATCATATTTTAAATGGTCATTAGTTGTTGGAAGTTTTTAAATATTGTTCAAAATAATGAAGATCATCCTTGTCTTTAATGTGCAGGTAGAACATGATCTGTTCAGGCTCTTTAATTCCAATACTGCTGAAACAGTCGAAGCAGGCTATCAAGGCTTTTATGTTTTCTATATCTATACCTTTTAAGATAATAAATAACAGAAATATATTCTCTTTTATTTCTTTGGCATAAATAGCAGATCCTTCTTCATACCATTTTCCTATATTGGGTACTTTTACAAAATCTTTATGCTTTAAATTTTTTATTATTTTCTGAGAATCCATACATCATATATTTGAGTTCGTGGTAACCATACATCTTAAGAAGAACCTGTTCCGAAAAATTGTGGGATAAAAGCTAAAAACTTTACTCCAGTTTTCCTCTGAGCTTACCAGAATTTTGTTGAAAATTTATATTTGAAATTTACGTCAAAATAACTCACTTCATTATGACTTGGATCATATTAATAAAATATTTTTCTGTTTTCTAATCTTATACTCCCTTCTTTTTCCATTTTTTTTAAAGTACGGATTACGGTTTCTACGCGCAACCCTACCAGATTAGCAAGTTCTTGTCTTGTAAAAGAAACCTGAAAACTCCCACAGCCTTCATCATGAAAACTTTTGAGATAATTAAGAATTCCCTTTAACCGCTGAACCGGATTTTGTGAAGCCAGACTCTGCATCATAATTAGTTTATAGTACACCTGCTGAGAAAAGCAGGCATTCATTTCAAGCGAAAGCTCAGGATTTTCTCTAAGCATTTCCATGAAATTACTTTTGGGAAGTTTTATAATATCTGAGGATTCAATACATACTGCATTCATAGGGTAAGGATGATCCAGAAAAAGCAGAGGATCACCAAAGCTTTGATTCTTCCCCAGAATATTATGAATAAACTCTTTTCCATCTTCATTATAGTTATTGAGTTTTACTCTTCCTTTAGCAATCTGAAAATAATAAAGGGTATGATCGCCTTCTTCAAAAATCATTTCTTTGGGCTTGTAAGTTTTATCTTCTGCACCCCATGAATACAGCAAATTCTCATCGATATTCATACAACTTATCGTTTTCATAATTTCGTGTTGGTTTTTATAATTGGTCTTTATATTATACAAATATTAAACCTTACAAATTAATAAAAATGTTAAATATCGTTAAATTAATTATCAAATTTCTCATTTATCATCTTTATATAATTCTATTTACCATCAAAAAACGACTATTGACTATTTATTAAAAATAAACCATTCCAATTCATTCAAAATATCAGATATAAAAAAGCCTGTTTTCATAAAATGAAAACAGGCTTTGACTTATTACTCAATTCGTCTTTTTATCCGGGGAATTATCTTTTGAGAATTCAGAATATCATCTCCTCTATCTATAAATTGTTCTATTTAGCAAACTTCTTAGTTCCTACCACACATAAAATAACCCCTACAGTTACTCCCAACATTCCCATACTGACTTGTTCATGGAGAAGATAAGCTGCCAGCGCCAGCCCAAAAAAAGGCTGCAAAAGCTGGAGCTGCCCTACAGAAGTAATACCACCTTGCGCAAGTCCTTTATACCAGAATATAAAACCAATGAACATACTGAATAGAGAAATATAGCCCAATCCAAACCATCCTTTAAAGCTTACCGTTTCAATATTTTCAGGAAAATAGACAAAAAACAGAGGAAGCATTATTGGCAGGGATATTACCAATGCCCATGAAATAACCTGCCATCCCCCTAATGTTTTTGAAAGCTTTGCTCCTTCGGCATACCCCATTCCACATACAATAACTGCCAGAAGCATCAGAATATCTCCTATTGGAGATACAGAAATACCCTGAGAGAAAGCATAACCAATGACCAGAAGGCTTCCGATAATAGAAAACATCCAAAATATAGGATGAGGCCTCTCTCCCCCACGGATTACTCCAAAAATGGCAGTGGCCAATGGCAGCATTCCAAGAAATACAATAGAATGTGCTGAAGTAAGGTATTGCAGTGCCAATGCAGAAAGCAACGGAAACCCTATTACACATCCTATTGCTACTAAAACCAAAGAAAACAGCTGGTTTTTGGCAGGACGTTTTTCTTTATAGATCATCAATACTGAGAGAGCAAGAACACCTGCAATCACAGCCCGTGCAATAGTTACAAATATAGGATCCATTTCCATTACTGCAAGCTTGGTGGCGGGCATAGACCCACTAAAAAGCAATACTCCTATGAACCCGTTGATCCAGCCGCTTAGAGCCTGGTCTTTTGAGATTGTATTGATCATCATTTCTTTAAGTTTTAATTATTGGGCCAAAATTAGAAAGGAAAAACAAATAAACACAGTATCAGTTTTGTATATTTGCACGAGCACAGTTTAAAATTATGAGCAAAGAATTTTTATATACAGAAATTGCAGACGGTATTGCCAATCAGATCAGAAACGGCGTTTTAAAAGCTGGGGACAAGCTTCCGTCAGTAAGAATGCTGTGCCAGGAGCATCAGGTAAGCATGAATACCGCAAAAAGAGTTTTTCTGGAGCTTGAATCACTATCAATGGTTGAATCCAAGCCTCAATCGGGCTATTTTGTAAGCCAGCTTCTATCTGTGAAACTTCCTCTGCCTGAGGTAAGCCGCCCTTCTTTAATTGCCAATAATGATGAACCTGATGAGCTGATCAGTAAGATCTATGAAAATATGGGCCGGAAAGATCTTACCTTTTTCTCTATTGGAATCCCTTCCGGAGATCTTCTCCCTCAGGCTAAACTGAAAAAGGAGATTGTAAACGCCATCCGTGAGCTTAAAGAAGGCGGAACGGAATATGAAGAACTTCAGGGGAATCTTAAACTCAGAAGAATGATTGCTGTGCGCTCCCTTCAATGGGGAGGCAATCTTAAAGAAGATGATCTGGTTACCACCAATGGAGGAATGAATGCATTGTCTTTCTGTCTGATGGCATTAGGAAAACCCGGTGATACCATCGCTATCGAAAGCCCTTGCTACCCCGGCATTTTGCAGCTCGCCAACGGTATGGGATTAAAAGTTCTGGAACTTCCTACCCATCCTACTACAGGAATAGAAATTGATGCCTTAAAAAAATTAATTCCTAAAATTGATCTGTGCCTGCTGATTCCCAATTTCAACTCACCTCTGGGAAGTTGTATGCCTGATGAAAATAAGAAGGAAATCGTAAAAATACTTTCAGAAAATAATATTCCGCTTATTGAAGATGATGTGTACGGAGACCTTTACTTCGGGTCGTCCCGTCCAAAATGCTGTAAATCTTTCGATAAAGACGGCAGTGTACTCTACTGCAGTTCTATCTCAAAAACACTGGCCCCCGGATATCGCGTAGGCTGGATTGCTCCCGGCAAATACAAAGAGAAAATACTAAAGCTTAAGTTGCTTCATTCTACCTCATCCATTTCAATTGTGAATGAAGCGGTTGCTAATTTTTTAAAATCTGGGAAATATGAAAAACACCTTCAGCAGCTTCGTAAAACGCTTCAAAGTAATTATCAGAATTATGTACAGACTATTGCAGAATCATTTCCTGAAGGCACCAGAACAAGCCGTCCGCAGGGAGGGCTTTCTCTCTGGGTAGAATTTGATAAAAAGATTCGTACTACTGAACTTTATGATCTTGCGATTAAACAGAATATAAGCATAGCTCCCGGAAGGATGTTTACCTTTCAGGAGCAGTTTGAAAACTGTATGAGGCTTTGTATTGGTCTTCCGTGGTCAGAAGATACCCAAACAAAGCTCAGACAGATCGGAAATCTTGCAAAAAAGATTTAAAGACTTATCATTATTTGTTATCGGGAACGAAATTTTTCCTTGCCAGCTCTTTTCTCACACGGCTTAAGCTCTCCGGAGTAATTCCCAGATAAGAAGCAATCATCCATTGGGGAACACGAAGCAATAAATCCGGATACATTTTAATAAACTTCATGTATCTTTCTTCTGCAGTCTCCCCTAATAAAGAATTGATCCTGTTCTGAAGGCTTCTGATATGTTTCTGAAGTAGAAAATCACTTCTTTCAATACTGTTCGGAAATTGTTCTACCAGTTTATTGAAAAAATCAGGATGTAAAAATAACACTTCGGAATCTTCAACGGCTTCTATGTAATAATTTGATTTTTCATTAAAATAAAGACTGCTTCGGTCTGAGATCAGCCAGCTTTCCGGAGCAAACTGTATAATGTGCTCTTTCCCGTTTTTATCTATAGAATACATCTTTATCAGCCCTCTTTCTACAAAAAATATATGTCTGCATATTTCACCATACTGAAGAAGAAACTGATTTTTAGGGATCTTTTTTACTTCGTAATGCAGGCTGCAGGTGTTCACACTCTGAAGCGGAACATTCAAAACTTTGGCTAAATAATTATTGATATTCTTCATGATATAATCTGGCTTAAAGAAATACTTTGGTGGGAAGCATTGTTCACAGGTTTTCCATTTTCTATAACGATTAATTGCGGACTTTCATGTCTGATATCAAAGTCTTCAGCAATTTTATTAGAAATAGGTCTGTAAGCTAATAAATCCAGGTAATAGACTTCCACAGGCTGATCTGAGCTTTCAACTTCTTTTTCAAAATTTTTCAATACCGTCCTGCTGATAAAGCAACTTGTAGAATGCTTAAATATCGCTATTTTATGTTGGTAAGATTCCTCAATGGCTTTTGCCAGATCTTCCTCAGATTCTATCTTTTTCCAAAAAGATTTTTGATCAGGGGTTTCATTTTTTCCACCAAATATTTTATCAAAAAAACTCATACATTAAATTGTTTTAAATGATGATCAAGATGCTTATATTCTAAAAATTCCCAGTCTTTTTCAGTCATGTTCCCGAATAATCTGTGGTGGCCGGGAAGGCTTTTATTTTCACAGGCCGCCCGGAATCCCTCCAGTGTTTTCAGTAGATTGGTTTTTGATTCATCAAAATCACACTCAAAATTAACGATAAGTTTTTGAAAAGTGGGCATGTTTCTGGGAATTCCGTTATTGAAAACATACATTTCTATTTTAGTGATCACCCCTATTGTCTCAAAAAGGACGTTGATAGGAGGAAGTTCAATTTTCCCCAAAGCCACCTGCAGTACAAGGTCGCAATGCTTAAACATTTGAGACACATCCATTTTCCCCCATTTCCCAGAGGAGTTTTCAGATAATTTGGAAATTCTGTCCACAATTTCCTTATAATATATGGGGTTACCAAGTCTTTTCTTTACCAACCTTTTTCTTTCTTCAGATTTTCAATATGGGCAAAATGATGATTGCAGTGCCAGACATATAATGCAAGACTTTCCCTGAGATCATAGTTTTTATTGTGCTCAGGATGATGAAATGTTCTCTCAAACTGTTTATTAGTAAGACTTTTAAGCAATGTAACCCATCTCTGATGTGTTCCTTTCAATATTCTCATGGCCGGTTTTACAGGCATATGAAAACTATCCTGAAGTTCTGCCCACTTAGCTTCATCGTAGGGTTTAATGGTCGGGTTATCTTCCGTTAAAGCCAGTTTAAAACGGATAAAACTATTCATGTGGCTGTCTGAAAGATGATTTACCACCTGTCTTACAGTCCATCCCCCGTCGCGATAAGGCGTATCTAACTGATCTTCTGTAAAATGTTCAATGAGATTTTTCAGCCTGCCCGGAAAATCTTTGATCACTTTGATATAGGTATCTAGTGTTGTGTCACAGATATTTTCAGGAGCTTCAAACGGCCCTATTGGAAATTTTTTATTCTCTAAATCACTCATTGTTCAAGGTTTTAATTTTTTAATATTGCCGATTTGTCCGATCATTCAGTGTTTGGACGTTATGTTTGTAAATTTATCAAAAATTCGAGAAATTCAAATGTAAAAAAAGTGTTAATTGTACTTATGAAAGGAAGATGCATTCACGGAATAAAAAAAGCTTCAATTCTATAAAATTGAAGCTTTTTTGTATTTTAATTGATCGGTTAATAACCATGCAGGTCAATACCCTCTGTTCTTTGTAAAGTTACTTTTTTACCCATTTTCTTTTGAATCACTCTGAAATGCTGCAGTTCATCATCCGTCAGAATACTGATAGCAGTTCCTTTTTCGTTGGCACGGCCTGTTCTACCAATACGGTGAATGTAGTCTAAAGGCGAACGCGGCAATTCATAATTGATCACACAAGGTAAAGACTCAATGTGAATACCACGGCCAATTAAGTCTGTAGCCACCAAAATCTGAGCTCCATTCACTTTGAATTCTTCCAAATTGTTTCTACGTGCCCCTTGTGACTTCTGACTGTGGATAGCCACTGCTTTAATTTTATTCTTTTTAAGTTTTTCAACCAAATTATCTGCAGATCTTGTAGAAGAAACGAAAATCAAAGCTTTTTCAACCTTCTTTTCTTTAATTAAATAACGTAAAAAAGGACCTTTGTTTTCCGGAGAAACATGATAGGCCAGTTGTTCGATATTATCAATTTCAACTTCTTCTTTTTTTATTTCAATAACGGTAGGATTAATGGATAACCGTTCTTTCATTTCAGAAACTTTATCATTTAAAGTCGCTGAGAACAAAGTTGTCTGCTTCACCACAGGCATTACAGCAAAAAGCCTATTCATTTCTTCACCAAAGCCCAGCTGAAACATTTTATCCGCTTCGTCAATTACCAGATGCTGAATACCGGAAATGCTCAGTGCATTATGATCAATTAAGTCTAATAAACGTCCGGGAGTTGCAATAAGAACCTCTACCCCAAACATCCCTTTCATTTGCGGGTTGATGGATACACCGCCATACACTGCCATTGTACGGATTTCCCTTTTCAGGTTTTCTGTAAAAGCTCTAAAAACCTCATCAATCTGAATGGCTAATTCACGGGTAGGCACCAATATTAAAACCTGAACATTACGGTCTTTTTTAACTTCTGAATTCTGTAATTTTTCTAAAATCGGCATCACAAAACAAGCCGTTTTTCCGGAACCTGTCTGTGCAATTCCCATCAGATCTTTCCCTTGTAAAATAACAGGGACTGCCTGTTCCTGAATTGGAAACGGTTTTAAGTAACCTAACTTGTTAACAGAACGAATAATATTGTGTGATAATCCTAAAGACTCAAATGACATAAAAATACTTATTTTCTGCAAAGATAAGCTATTGATATTTGGTTTACACTTCGAAAGAGAATCGATACAAACAAAGTTTATGTTTTTTTACTTCCCCTGCTTTTTTTTATAGTATTTTTTCAAATTATATTGCCGATTTGTCCGATAATTCAGTTTTGGACAAATTTTTGTCTGTTAGTTTTGTAAATTTATCAAAAATTCGAGAAATCAAAATATGAAAAAAGCGTTAATAATAGTCGATGTACAGAACGATTTTTGTGAAGGCGGAGCACTTGCAGTACCGGGAGCTAATGAAATTATTCCGTACATCAATCTTCTGATGGAGGAAAATCAATATGACCAGGTAGTTCTTACCCAGGACTGGCACCCTGCGGGACATAAAAGTTTTGCAAGCAGCAATGGAAGAAAAGTTGGAGAAAGCATTATTTTAAACGGCGTTCCACAATTTATGTGGCCGGATCATTGTGTTCAGGGGACTTTTGGTGCAGAATTTCACAAAGACCTGAATCAGGATAAAGTAACCCACATTATACAAAAAGGAAAAAATATTGAAATTGACAGCTACAGTGGCTTTCAGGATAACAATCACTTTATGAAAACCGGATTGGATGATTTCCTGAAATACCATGATATCCAGTTATTGGAAATCGTAGGATTGGCAATGGATTACTGCGTGAAGTTCACGGCTCAGGATGCAGTAGCTAATGGCTATGTTACCTGCCTTCATTTCAATGGAACGCGTGCGGTAAACGTAAAGCCTGATAACGGCAGAGATGCCATCTATGACATGATAGAGAAAGGAGTAACAGTATTAGGATAGATATTCTATGGTGAATGGTGACTTTACACCTATTAAAATTTCAGCATTCATACTTAATGAGATCATCCCAAAACAAAAGCGCAGAAGTAAATTCTGCGCTTTTTTATTCTTTAAACTTAAAATGATCGTTTTAAAAGAGTTTTGTCAATATGAAATTAAAAAAATCACATCCTCTTCATTTACAATGCTCTTACAACATTTTAAGATTATTCACTTCCAGGTCTGTAAGAATTCTCCAGTGTCCTCTCTTGATGTTCTTCTTCGTCATTCCGGCGAACATTACTCTGTCTAAAGCTTCCACTTCATATCCTAATCTTTGGAATATTCTTCTGATCACACGGTTCCATCCGATATGGATTTCAATTCCTATCTCATTCTTAGGTTTTCCTTCGATGAATGAAATCTGATCAACAACTGCTACTCCCTCATCAAGACGAATTCCTTCAGCAATAAGACGTAAATCTTCTACCGTAAGTTTCTTATCCAGTGTTACATGATAAATCTTTTTAGCATCAAAAGATGGATGCGTTAATTTTTTAGTCATGTGACCGTCATTCGTTAACAGAATAACCCCCGTTGTTGAACGATCCAGTCTTCCCACAGGGAAAAGTCTGTACGGAGAAGCATTAGCCACAAGATCCATTACTGTTTTTCTTGCTTTGTCATCCTTCGTGGTAGAAATGTAACCTTTGGGTTTGTTCAGAAGTACATAAACAGGTTTTTCAGGAGTAATGTTTTGTCCGTCAAAAACTACTCTGTCTGTTTTCTGTACCTGGTACCCCATTTCCTCAACTACTTTCCCGTTCACTTCCACAAGTCCCTGGGTAATCAGTTCATCAGCTTCTCTTCTGCTGCAGATTCCTGAATTGGCAATATACTTATTCAAACGGATCGTGTCTTTGTGGACATCCTTTTCGATTTTGTTAAGCCTTCTTTTCTGTACAAAAGATCTTGCTTTGTCTTCATTTCTGTCGTCCCCGCTAGATGGTCTTCTTCCATATTTCAGGCTGCCTCTTTCATACTTATCTCTAGTATCAAAGCTCTTTCCTCCTCTTTTAGGTTTTCCAAAAGATTTTCTCTCGTAGCTCTCACTTTTATTCGTAATGTAAGCTCTGCTCTCAGTTTTTGAACCGGAATCTTCGCTGGAGCTGTCAGAGCGTTCTGTATTTCTCTTAAAAGGTTTCTTTTCAAATTTTGAGTTGGATCCTTGATGTTCTGGGCCTTTTCTTCCTCCGTCTTTAGAAAAAGGTTTTTTAAAAGATCCTGATCCTGAAGAATTTCCAGATCTGGAAGCACGAGAATCATCAGAACTTTTCTTGGTTGAAATTCTTGGTCTCTTTGGTCTGTCTGAATTATTATTATCTCTGCTCATTCTAAAAATTTCTGCAAAGATAGTAATTTAGTTACGAGTTAAAAATTAAGAATCATAACTTTGCAGGATAGTTTACTTTTTTAACCTTACATATATTTGAAGATGATAACAATATTAAACGATAATTTCTCCCAGTTGAACGAGTTTCTTCATGAAAAAACTTTCAGTAAAATTTTTATTTTAGTGGACGAAAACACTCATGAATACTGCCTTCCTATTCTTTTAGGCAATATGGAAACAGATCTTGGATTTGAAATTCTGGAAATTGAGGCCGGTGAGGAAATGAAAAATATTCAGACCGCAAATCAGCTTTGGGAAATTCTTACAGAAATGCAGGCGGACAGAAAAGCACTGGTCATCAATCTTGGTGGCGGTGTGATCACAGATATGGGAGGGTTTGTTTCTTCTACTTATAAGAGAGGTATACAGTTCATCAACATCCCTACTACCCTTTTATCCATGTGTGACGCTTCTATAGGCGGTAAAACAGGTATTGACCTGATGCATTATAAAAATATGGTAGGCACTTTTGCTTTCCCGGAACAGATTTTTATTTTCCCTAAATTCTTAGAAACATTACCATTCAAAGAGTTGAGAAGCGGATTTGCAGAAATGCTGAAACACGGGCTGATTGCTGACAAAGCACATTGGGAGCAGCTTATTCAGATCCATAAACTGGATGTAGGATCAGTAACACCTCACATTCAGACCTCTATGGATATCAAACAGAATGTAGTGGAAAAAGATTTCCATGAAAAAAACATCAGAAAGACATTAAACTTTGGGCATACTATAGGACATGCCGTTGAAAGTTTATGCCTGCAGCAGGGAAACCCTATTCTACATGGAGAGGCGGTTGCCATGGGAATGATTTCGGAAACATATCTCGCTTACCTTGAAAATCTTATTTCTGAAGAAGATTCGAAAATAATCATTGAAAATATCCAGAGATATTACCCTTATCTTGATATCAGCGATTTTAAAGATGAAGATATTACCGCATTGCTGATGAATGATAAAAAGAATATTGATAGTAAAATCAATTTTTCTCTGCTTTCCGGAATTGGTGCGTGTACTTATGATCATCAGTGCAGTCCAAAAAACATCCTGGAATCTATTCATTTTTATAGAAAACTTAATGACCTTTAAATCGAATTTTTATTTTTAAACAATATTATTGATTGTAAAAGAAAAAAGCCTGATTTTAAATAGTCAGGCTTTCTTATTAATACCGTTCAAAATTATTTTTATCTTGTAAAGGAAGATTCCAGTTTTTTTAACCTTTCTTCAAAACGGACCTGCTTATGCTGCATTTCTATATTCGATTTTTTTAAGGTTTCATTTTCACTTTCCAATGCTTCTATTTTTTTTACCAACGCCTGAGTTGCAGAGATATTCAGCATAGATAAAGCATCGTAATCTACAGTTCTTATGTCTGACACTTCAGTTCCGTAAACAAATAACTTTCCTTTCAGCTTTTTATCTGCAAGATCAACTGTTATACTGTTAGGTGTACTGCTTTTTATCTCCAAAATAATTTCCCCTGTTTCATCATATATTTTAAGGAATTTATCTGCTTTAGCAATATCAACAGCTTTTTCAAACATAAAAACTGCACCATTTTGTTTTGCCAACTGGTAGATGTTGGGGATAAAAGCCTTCACACCACTTTTACTGACTGCCTGTGGATATACTTTCTCAACCTCCTGAGCGATTACCTTTTTAAATTCCTGCGTGCCATATAAAGCTTTATCTTTCATCTGATAATCGGTAATACTCAGCTTTTTTAAGATGGCTAAGTCTTTTACGTTATCCGATTTACCAATGATATTTTTAATTCTTTGATCAGAAAAAAGAGAGGTCTGTGCTACACTTAGTTTTCCTACCGATATAATATTTCCGTCTGCATAAATAGAAGTGTTGGCATTGAAAGCACCAATATCATTCGTGTAATTGGAGTAAGTAGTTAACATTCCATCAAAAGAGCCTGAATCCGGGCTTATTCCGTAATAGGTAATACTTGATACCGGCAGAGGCCATGCGGAGGTCTTTAACCTGATATCCAGAGGAAATTTGGGAGTATTAGTCCCTATACCAATATTTCCGTTCTGGTCAATATTGATTCTTCTGTTTCCGTCACCATCCGCAATGATAACGTTATTTGAAAGTGAAGCAGGCAGACCGCTCACATTGGCGCCGATAATGGTATTGGATTTTCCGGAAACAAGTCCTGCAGCTGCCCGGAAGCCTATGAAAGTATTATAATTATTTACCGTATTTAAGCTATATCCGGCAGATCCTCCAATAGCCGTATTTCCCCTTCCACCGGGAAGCATTCGGTAAGTATCTCCTCCTACCCCTACATTTTCATCTCCGGAGATAAGCTCTCGAAGTGAACTCGCCCCGATACCAACGTTGCTTATTGTACTTTTAGCAGCATACAGTGAAAAATAGCCGTTGGCTACATTATTATTTCCATCAAGATTCGAATATAAAGCCCGGTACCCATATCCGGTATTCTGTATACCCGATTTGTTGCTGCTCAACACCTCTGATCCTATAGCTGTATTCATACTTCCTGTGGTATTCGAAATCAAATTATTAACTCCTACCGCAGTATTGTTCAATCCTATAGTATTAGCGGTTAAACTATTGACCCCAAAGATCGTATTAGTGGTATTTAATACACCGGAGACAATATTATTTCTTTTAAAAATAACATCTACATTATCTGAAGTTCCTATAAAATTAATTCCGTTTACCATCCCGGAGTTTCCGGTCAGGCTCCATCCTGTCATTACAATGGGGGTAAGATCATCAAGGACTTTTGCCCATCGTCCGGCATTTGTACTCCAATAATAATATCCAGGAACAACACCGTTTGCAGCAGCACTGTTGTAAATCATTAAAGAATTGGCAGGCGACGGAACTGTAGAAGTATCTGAGCTTCCTGTCAGGGCAATTCTAGGGATCAAAAGGCCTTTATTAGAACCCACAAGGTCTAACACTGAGGACGCATTAGGAGTTGTTGTATTGATTCCCACCTGGGCTTGGAAATTATTTTCAAAAAAAAGAAATAAGAGCAGCAACGTGCATTTTTTCATGGTGTAGAAATTAATGAATTCTTACCAATACAATAAGCGATTTTGTAAGAATATCAGGTTATTATTTTATAAGAAACGCAAAATTAGCAAAGAAAATGAGATAGATAACGTTTAGCAGATGCTTTTGCAGAATTTGGATTAAAGGAATATCTCAAATCCTATATTGTCTGATAGTAAGTCATATCAGCCTCAAATATTATATACTAAAAAGCAAAAAACCCGTAAACCCTTCGACATAGAGAATGAATTTAGAATAAAAAAATCCTTGAAATTATTGATTCTATAAAAAAATTGAATGATGAATGGAAGAATTATGATCAGCCGTTCAACTTTTTAACCCAATTTTTGACAAAATTGTCAATTTAGATCATTTCTAAACAAATGTTTATTTAAATTCATAAAAACCTGAAAAACAACACATTAAATACAATTATCTTCAATAAACAAACCTGTTTTTAGTTAATTTTAATTCTGAAATATATTTTTGGCAAGCAATTTGGAAGATACTCTGCGTTCAACTGAAAATGTTGACAGGTAGTAAAATTTAAAATTAGAAAGAGTAAAATTAAAAAATTAAAAGTTATGAAAAAGTTAATTTTAGGATTAGCATTAACTGCAGGAACCTTAGCATTCGCTCAACAAAAGACATCTACGAACCCTGTAACATTTGGGGTAAAAGGTGGTATGAACGTTTCTTCACTATCTAACGGAGCAGACTTAAGTGACTCTAAATCCAAAATCGGTTTTAACGCTGGTGTATTTGCCAACATTCCAGTAGCAAGTAATTTCAGTGTACAGCCAGAGGTTATTTATAACGACTTAGGTTCAAAAGTAACCAGAGAGTATTCAGCACTTGGTAATACTTACAGAAGTGAATACTCGAGAAACCTTGGATATGTTGCAGTACCTGTAATGTTCCAGTATAATGCAACTCCGGAATTTTTCCTTGAAGCAGGTCCTGAATTCGGATTCCTGGTAAGTGCTAAGGATAAATTCAAAAATTCTACAAACAATGACAGCAGTACCCAAATTGCGACTCTTAACAAAGATGATTTCCAAACATTCAACTTTGGTATAGGGATCGGAGCTGGTTATTACTTCCTTCCTAACTTAGGAATTACCGCCAGATATACAGCAGGTCTTACAGATATTTATAAAAACAATTCTGGTGACTCTGTAAAAAACAACGTATTCCAGGTAGGATTAGCTTATAAATTTAAATAAGCACACCATTCTTTAACAAATTTTTTTATATTCAATAAAAGATCAGATTAGTTTTAATCTGGTCTTTTTTTATAATAGCTTCTGATATCGGAAATGGCTTAAATCTTGATAGTCTAATCTCTGATCCGAAAACATTAATACTGTCTATCAGGTTGTTGATCACATTTTTAAACAAAAAGCATTAAACGCAAGACAGAAAAACACTGTTGGTACATTATTTGCAAGTAAGCAGGAGATTAAACAACATTAAAATAAAACTAATCTATGAAAAAGATTCTTTTTGGTCTTGCACTGGTTGCAGGAACTTTCGCTTTTGCTCAAAGCACTGCTACTTCTAAATCAGCTGCCTCTTCATCTCCTATCAGATTTGGACTAAAAGCAGGTCTTAACGTGTCTACTCTTTCAGGGGATAATCTGAAAGCTAAAGCTGGATTTTATGCAGGTGCATTTGCAACAATTCCGGTAGCTCAGGATTTCTCTGTTCAGCCTGAAATACTATATAGCGGTATGGGAGCTAAAGACAAATATGACAGCAGTTCAAAACTTAATTTAGACTACCTGTCTATACCGGTAATGTTTCAATATAATGCACTTCCAAACCTTTATCTTGAAGCCGGGCCTCAATTTAACATTCTGTTAAGTTCTCAATTGAAGGATAACTCTACAAAGATTGATACTAAAGATTTGACAAAAGGATTTGATTTTGGTATTGGTATTGGTGCAGGATATTACTTTACTCAAAACATCGGAGTTAATGTAAGATATGTTGCGGGATTATCTGATATCGCAAAAAATAGAATTGATGGTTCTGATTCTGTGAAAAACGGAGCATTCCAGGTAGGTTTGGCTTACAAATTCTAAGTACTGAATTGTATTTTGACCTCAAATTTTTATAATTAATAAGAAGAAGTTGTTTCATTTTGAAGCAGCTTCTTTCCTTTTTAACCTTAATACACTCATAAGAAATAAGTAAAGCCTAAAGGAAAGACCTAAAAAATCCTCCTATTATTCAAGAATCTACTTATTGAATATTTTTTATCACAAACAATAAATAGATGATTCAAAGGTTTTGCTTCAAAAAAGTAACGAGTATATAAAATAGAATTTATTCATTTTAAAATGTTAAATAATTATAAAAAAATATTTAGTGACAAAAGTATCATAATAAACAAAAGACACCACCTTCAACTGATTTTCAATATTTTAAAATATGATTTCCTATTTTGGCATAGCATTTGATCACTGAGAAAGTGTTAAATAAAACTTAAATAATCATTAAATAAAATAGCTATGAAAAAGATTTTATTAGGCCTTGCAATTATGGCAGGTAGTTTCACTTTTGCTCAGAAAACTGCTGCAGCTGCAACGTCTTCTTCTCCTGTTAGATTTGGTTTAAAAGCTGGTCTTAATATTTCGAGTCTTTCTAACAGTGATTCTAACTCAAAAGCAGGATTCTATGGCGGGCTGTTTGCAAATGTTCCTGTAGCACAGGACTTCTCTTTCCAACCAGAGGTTTTATACAGCGGAATGGGTGCAAAAGCTAAAGCCGACAGTAATGCAAAAGTAAACTTAGATTACATTTCTGTTCCATTGATGATTCAATATAACGCAATTCCTAATTTATATTTGGAGGCAGGACCTCAATTTAGCTTTCTGATCAATTCAAAGCTAAAATATAAATCAAGCTCTACAGATGGTAAAGACATTTTCAGGACTTTTGATTTTGGCATTGGTCTTGGTGCGGGATACTATTTCACTCAAAACATTGGGCTTACGGCAAGATATGTTGCAGGTTTAAACGATGTTATAAAAAACCGACCTGACCTCTCCACTGATAAATCTAAAAATGGGGTATTCCAGGTAGGATTGGCCTATAAATTCTAAACATCACGTTTAGCTTTAACAATAAATTTTATATTTGATATAAACCGGCTATTAGATAGTCGGTTTTTTTATATACTTATTTATCAATACAATATAAGAAAGTTCTTCATTTTTTCACCGTTTTCATCCTTCTTATTCTACTTTTGGCAAGAAATTTGCCTACAAATTTGTGACTGTATCCTATTCCGAAAATATTTCCAACTTATACTTTCTGTTGTAAAAAATGAGATGTATTGATTCTTTTAAAAATCAATCTGCATTTCAAAACGAAATATCTGTACAAAGAATTTTTTAAGTAGAAAACAGTGGAATATGGAATTACATTACTTTAACTATACAATACATTTTGATTTCAATAGAAAAAGTCAGGTTTATTCATTTAAGTCTGACTTTTTCGCTTATAATGAGATTTATCAAAAGGACACAAATGAGACCAAAAAAAGAAAGCCGCCTGTAAAAAAATGGTATCAAGATAAGATTTTTAACCATTGAAATTTTCTCCAATCCCAATTTTTATCTTTTCAGTCATTTGTATTTTTAAAAAATATTCGATTTAATTTATAAATAGTAAATCTTTTCTTGCTTTAAAATATTCTAAGAAAAGTGATATTATAGAAACATTATTTCATAAAAAAGTATTAAAAACATAAAATAAAACCAAATTAAAAAACCTCACAAAAGCCTTTAAAACAAGTGTTTTCATACTTTGGCAAGCAATTTGCAAAATAATTCAAGTGAGATTGATAAATCACATTAAAAAAGCAAATAGTAAAATTAAAAGATAAAATTATGAAGAAGTTATTCTTAGGATTAGCATTAACTGCTGGTACGCTAGCTTTTGCACAGGAAATGCAAAAAGTAGCAACTGCAACTGCATCACCACTAAAAAATGATGTTCAGCCTATCAGATTCGGAATTAAAGCCGGAGGTAACTCAGCTTACATCAGTGAGCAGAAGTTTGGTCTTAATGCTCAAAAAATAGGTTTTCATGCAGGAGTGTTTGTAAATATCCCAATCTCTAAGCAATTCAGCTTTCAACCGGAGGTAATGTACAACCAAATGGGAGCAAGAGATGTTATCTCTTCTACGGACGTTCCTACTTCAACAGGAAGAATTAAAACTGAGGTACAGGATAAATTAACAATGAATTATATCTCCGTTCCATTAATGGTTCAAATGAGACCTTTTGAAAAATTCTATATTGAAGCTGGACCTGAGTTCAGTTATTTCATCAATGGAAAAAACAAAGGTGATATTACAACTACTACCACTTCAGGTAATGTAACAAACACGACACAAGTTTCTCATTCTGAAGACATCAACAAAGATGATATCAACAAATTCAACTTTGGTTTGGGTCTGGGTCTGGGATATGATATTACTTCTAACATTGGTATTAATGCAAGATATGTAAATAGCTTGACTAACATTAATAAGGAAAGAGCTGCTGGTGAGAATTCATACAACAACAGAGTTTTCCAATTAGGTGTAAACTACAAGTTTTAATAAATAAAACCAATTTTTTAACCCCAAATGCAGATTTCTGCATTGATAAAATAGCCGGAAGAATTTCTTCCGGCTATTTACATGCTTTCATTAAAAGGAAAGTAATAGATAGACTATTCAAATATCCGTGGATCATCACTGATTACTCCGTCTATTCCCATATCTTTTAGTTCCTTTAACCTTTCTTTAGTATTTACAGTCCAGGGAATCACTTTCATTCCCAATGCGTGGCATTCCTTTACAAGCTGGGCAGTAACAATATTATGATCAGGACTGTAGATTGTTGGAGTAAAACTCAGGAATTTCATGTCCTCTGCTACTCCATTCATATGATCAGGATACATCTTAAACTTCTCTGAGGAGATATTTTTAAAATAAGCCTGCTGCTGAGCCCTTTTTTTATCATCTACCTTTTCTACCAGCAGTGCAGTCATTATTTTGGGATATTCTTTATGAATAATCTCCAGTGTTCTGGGATCAAAAGATTGAATAATTACCCGCTCCTTGATTCCTTTTTCAACAATAATCTTCATCATCAGATCTACGAATTCCTTTGGCTCTGGATGAAAGATATGATCAGAGAAAGGGCGCGTTTTGGTTTCTATATTATAAAAAGGCAAAGGTCTTTTAAGCTCACGTGAATATGCTTCACAAGCATCTATCACTTCTGAAAAAAGAGGCTTCCGAGCCTTCATTTTCTTTTGATCAGGATAATTATTGAGTTTCTTTAAGCCTACATCGAATGTCTGAATCTTGGCATAAGGCATATCATAAATTTTATAATAGAAACCGGAATCTTTCGGAATATAGGTTCCGTCCGGCTTTGTTACCAGCTCAGGAGAAAGGAAAGCATCATGGGAAAGAATTACTTTTTTATCTTTAGTGATCGCCAAATCCATTTCCAGTGTCGTAATATTCATCTTTAAAGCATTCTTCATTGCCGGGACTGTATTCTCCGGATATAAAGATTTTCCTCCACGATGGGCTTGTTTATCAAAAGTCTGAGAAGAATAAAATTGAGAAAATACAAGAAATATCCCTGTAAAAAAAATGCTTTTCATATCTTGAAATTTTAATCTGATAAAATTAAAACTTAGTTGTGTACTATGTAATACAGGAATATTAAGCTTTTGCTACATTTATAAAAGAAAAAGAGTCAGACCTAAGCCTGACTCTACTTTCTTTATATTCAAAAAAAATATATTAACTGAATAATTCTATTTCCTCTCCTTTTCCTACAGGATATTCTTCAGTGAAGCATCCGAAACAGTGATTGGAAGATCCTAAAATAGTTTTCAAATTGTCTATACTTAAAAACTCTAAGGAATCTACTCCTAAATAATTTTTAAGCTCTTCTGTAGACATATTTGCAGAAATCAAATCATCTTTTGACGGAGTATCAATTCCCAGGTAACATGGAGCAATAATTGGCGGAGAAACACTTCTGAAATGAATTTCCTTTACTCCTGCATCTTTTAGAATCTTAACCAGTCTTTTAGACGTTGTCCCACGAACAATAGAGTCATCAATGATTACAACTCTCTTGTCTTTCATTTCAGAAATAATAGGGTTCAGTTTCAGATTAACTACTCTTTCTCTCATTTCCTGAGTAGGAACGATAAAACTTCTTCCAATATATCTGTTTTTGATCAAAACAGGACGGAAAGGTATTCCTGAAGCTTTCGAGAAACCAATAGCAGCCGGAACCCCGGAATCCGGAACTCCGATTACAAGATCTGCTTCTACAGGAGACTGTTCCCAGATTTTCTCTCCGGATTTTTCTCTGATCTCATAAACATTAATGTTTTCTAAGGTAGAGTCAGGTCTTGCAAAATAGATGTATTCGAAAGAGCAGATTCTTTGTTTTCCTTTTGCCTCATCCATCATATAAGAATGAAGTTTCCCTGGTTCATTTTCACTGGTGTAAATGATCTCACCAGGAAGGATATCACGTACATACTGAGCGCCTACAGCATCTAATGCTACAGACTCAGATGCTACTACATAAGATCTCTCATCAATAGCTCCTAAAACCAAAGGACGGATTCCGTTGAAATCTCTGAATGCAAAAAACTTATTTCTTGTCATTCCCACTACAGAATAAGCTCCTTTTATTTTCTCCATGGTTGCTTTAATAGCACCACGAAGTCCTAAGTCAAGATTCTTTTGAATTAATCTTAAAATAACCTCTGAATCAGATGTTGCTCTGAAAACTACGCCCTCAGCTTCCAATTCAGTTTTTAATTCTTTCGCATTGGTAAGATTACCGTTGTGTGCTATAGAAAGTATAATCTGATCATATTCGTTTTTGGCGAAAAATGGCTGGAAATTATATTTCTTTTTATCTCCTGCAGTGGTATAACGGGTATGCCCGATTGCAGAATTTCCCATAAAAGTTTCAGGCTCCTGAATGTCTTTATAAACATCTAAAACCAGCCCTTCATCTTTCATATTGGTGATTTTCCCATCCTTTAAAACGGAAATACCACAAGCTTCCTGACCTCTGTGCTGCAAAGCAAAAAGTCCGAACTGCGAAAGAGAGAACGTATCCAGATCATTGTCTGAATACAATCCGAAAATCCCACATTCTTCGTTGGGAGCATCTAATCTTTCCTCTTCCTGAGTTCTGAAAAGATTCCTTCCGTAAATCTGGTCTTCAAACTGTTTTAAATATTCACTTTTATGAATGTCTAAACTTTTCATTTCTATTTTTTCTAATTGTAGATCTTAGAAGTTAGATTTCAGATTTCAGACTAAAAACTAGCTTCAAATTTAACTTTGTCTTTAACGAACAAATTGTTTTTTACCGTCAATATCTGACAGGTGATGCATGACATCTGAAGTCTTATTTACCCAATAGGTTTTTAAGACGGTTGTAGATTTCAACATAAGCTTCAGTAACTTCTCCCAAGTCTCTTCTGAATCTGTCTTTATCTAATTTCTTCATGGTATCTTTATCCCAAAGTCTGCATGTATCAGGAGAAATTTCATCAGCTAAGATGATTTCACCATCTGAAGTTTTTCCTAATTCGATTTTGAAATCTACCAGAATAATATTGATTTTATCAAACAGGTCGATAAGGATTTCATTGATATCTGAAGTCAGTTCATACATTTCATCAAGCTCCTCATAAGTGGCAGCACCTAAGAAAACAGCATGGTGATCATTGATAAGCGGATCTCCCAACTCATCTTTTTTGTAGCAGATATCAAAAATTGTTACCGGAGATTTAATTCCTTCTTCCACTCCTAATCTTTGCGCCATACTTCCTGCAGAATAGTTTCTTACCACCATTTCAAGAGGAATGATAGAAACTTTTTTTACCAACTGCTCTCTTTCATCCAATTGCTTGATAAAGTGAGTTTTGATTCCCTTTTCATTTAAATATTCAAAGATAAGAGTTGTAATAGCGTTATTCATCTCTCCTTTAAGATCAACCTGACCTTTCTTTTGAGCATTAAATGCTGTAGCATCGTCTTTGAAACGTACTACTACTTCATCAGGATTATCGGTAGCAAATACCTGTTTCGCTTTACCCTCGTACAACATTTCTTTCTTTTGACTCATAATTTTACTTTCTAAATTGTAGTTAGATTTATTGATTTATTTAATAATTATTCCTGTTAAGACAGCCAGTCCAAAACTCAGCAGAGTACCCACGAGCACATATTCTGTAAGTTTCCTCTGTTTTGCCTGTACAAGGTCACTGAATCTGAAAACAGATTTGGCAGCCACCATGAAACCTACGCCTTCCCAGTGATTCACCATGATAAATGTAAAAACCAGCAGGCGTTCTAAAATTCCAATATATTTTCCGGCACTTGTTAAAGATTCGGTTTGAATAGTATTTTGAGCATCAGGAACGGGAGTCCATGATGACAGTAGTATTTTAATAAAGACAGAAGCAGGCGTTGTCAGAAACAAAGCAGCCATCAGTATTTTTAAAAACTCCTGGTTATGTAAAAAGCTGCATGTAAATTCTCCGAAATAAAAGGAAACCCCTGCAATCACCATAATATGTAAAAACTGATCAATAAAAAACCAGCTTTTTTTTGTTTTTACATTTTGAAAACTCAGCTTTGCAGCATCTATAATGAAATGGGTAATCCCTACCAAAACGGCAACCCACCATAGTTGTATGTCCCAAAGAAAAATAAAACTTAAAACCGTGTGAATCAGAATATGAAAATATAGAAACCTGCTTTTCAGTTTATAGTTTTCCTTATCAGCAACCCATGAATTTGGCTGAAGTATAAAATCTCCGAGTAGATGTGCCAATATGAGTTTGATAAAAATCATGCCTATAGTTCTGAGATTTTCTTTCTGAAATACTGATTGGTTTCCACGATGAGCTCATAGTTGGCTCGTTTCAGTCTCTGGCTGATAGAAGACTGTGAAATAGCAAATCTCTTGGCAAGATCTTCCTGAGTAATATCCTGATTCATGATCATTTCATGAATAATCTCTGCCGTAGCCATAGTCCAGTTGTCAAAATCTTTAGACGACCATTTCAGCAGGATGTTAAGATCCCTGTCTACAGCGTCGCTGGAAGTTTTGATGGCAACCGTATGGCCGTCGTTTTTAATATCGTTCAGCAATCTTCCTGAGTGTACATAGGCTGTACCATTAGATTCAGTGATCTTATCTGAAGAAAAACTTTCTTCCCCAATTCCTATGGCAATCCTTACATCAAGGTTTTCCTGACTTTTAATAAGAGATTTTATGGCTAGAAAATGCCAGAATACAGAGTCTATACTGCATTTGAACTGGAACTCGTCTCCCCTGTAGATTTCCCATGTGCCGGGAGCGCTTCCCCAGGTGTCGAGAAGATTTTTAAGTCTGGTAATCCAAACTTCCGTGTCTGCATGCTGTGAATTTATAATATCACCGGTAATGACCGCTATCATCCTGCAAATATAAGCATAATTACTTATAAATAAAAAATATAAGCAGAAACACTTATAGATATTGATTATTAGTGAATATGCTTATATCAATTATATGATAAACAGAAGGTTTTTAAGGGTTTAGATAAAATTGAAAATTTACAAAAAGATAAAGATCAGATAAAAACCATGAATATTACAGCCACTTATGTTTCAATTTTTATCATTTTTTATACAAGAAGCCATTCCTGCTATCCGCTCATACTCCTCGCGCCACCCCTTTATCCCTTCTCTTGCTGTGGGGTAACCGCTCCTATCAGGGCTATGAACAATCTGATTTCCTATAAAAAAACCTCACAGGTTTTTAAAATCTGTGAGGTCTGTACATTCATTTCATTATCTCCGGATTCGAAGGTTCTGTCTTCTATTTCTTTATAAACTGATATACCTTATCATCAAGCTTTAAGATATACAGGCCTACTGAAAGCCCCTGTACAGAAATATTTTTCTTATTTCTGAACGGATCTTTCTCCGTATAAATTACCTTTCCAGAAAGATCTATAACCTGTGCGGTTTTCACTTTCTGAGTCTCTCCGCTCACAAAAAGGTTATCATAAACAGGGTTCGGATATATCCTAAACTCATTATTAGAAGTAATAAGTTCTGCCGTAGATAAAGTTTCTCCTAAATTCTGGCAGTAATTAGATGGATAAGAATCCCACTGACCGCTGGTAAAAGTGCTGGATGGCTGACTGACTGAGCTTTTCCTGTATAAAGATACATTTCCATTTGTATTATTCGTATACTTCACTCCAATAGCGTCCACTGTAACCGTTTTATTATAAGCCAGCTCTACATAATTTTCTCCTGAGAACATCAAAGCATCAGAGGCAGTCACAAATCTTGCCTGATCATTGGTATAGCACGATAAAGTTGCTCTTGGATTCAAAATAACAAAGGTTTCATTGTTTCCTACTTTCCCTTCCAGTTCATACGTATTAGCATTGTAGATAGCTCCGGTACTGTTATTTTTCATCTGAACATTAATTCTGTAATTATTCAAATTAACCTCATGTCCGGTTTTATTAACGATTTCTAACGCATTATTTTTGATCGCAGGAGTATTGGTTCCCGATATATATTTTGTAATAATAAGATCTTTAGCATAATAATCTGAATCTAAAGTAGTAGCCGTAACCGTATTACTGAATGGAGACTCCAGGTAACCTTTGTCAAAAGCCTTCACGGTAAAAGTGTAGGTTGTGGACGGGCTCAGGTGGTCTATACTTATTGAAGATCCTTTCGTAATTGCTACAGGTGTTGCAGAACCATTCATATAAACCCTGTACCCTAAAATGTCTGTATCCGGCGAAGGAACCCAGTTCAGGTTAACAAAATAAGCATTCTGCTGAGACGAAGTAAGTGAACCTGGTGCTGCCGGTGCTACTGCATCCGGAGTTTCAGACCAAATCATATCAATCCATTCCGGGTGGTCAATAAATGGATTCCTGTTTTTCTGTATACTATATATAGCATTATTCCTGTCAATTTCTCTTTGTGAAACAGGATCCAGAGCGTTCCACTGCTTCAGCATTGCTATATAAGGAAGATCAACGGCTCTTTCTTCTGTTCCGTCAAGCGGACATTGATCAGTAGCGGGTGTTATATTAGCTGACGTGCTGTAAGCTGTATTAAAAGAGCCTAATTTACCCTCATACCTTACCGCAAAATACAGTAATGTTCTTGCAATATCTCCTTTAAACTCATTAATAGGTTCGTAAACCCTTCCCGTATACGGATAATTGGGAATAGCTGCATTAGCAATTCTGGAGCCATTGGTAAAATTATAAAAGTTGGTATTCCCTCCCATTCCATAAGGGTAATTGTTTCTTCTCTGATTGATATAGGCATCAGCAGGGATAATGAAGTTCAGATCCGAATACATAGGATAATCACTGATAGATGAGCTTGTACTGAATGTACTTTGCGGCATCATGTGTTCCCTGTTATATCCTAACCCTTCAGAAGCGACACCGCCAACCAACTGATTAACCTTATATTCATAAGCATCTGGTCCTGCAGGTATTTCCGAATAAATATCCAGTAAATACTCAGTATTCGAAGCATTGTGATCATAATATTTATCTAGATCTGTCTGACCATAGAACCCCTGAAGGTCGTCATAATGCCAGTTGATCACTTTCTCTGAAATAATGTCGTGAACTTTTGATTTCAGCGCGTAGCCTGTCAATCCTGTAGTTCCGTTATAATATCCGGCAGGAGCCTGCGCAGAAATATAAGAGGAAATAAAAATAATAGGAAGTAGAATTTTTTTCATGCCTTAAAATTGGGGGACTAAAATAGTAAAATAAAACAGGTAGAAACCTTAATATTTTATTAACAAAACATTAATTTTTAAAATATAAAAAATTGGAAATTAAAACATTGAACCCTAAAATATTAGGAGTGAAATAATTTTTTTAGCATTCCGTCAATTTGGTTATCTTTGGGAACTAACTATTATCTATATGAATACAGAGACTATTGACAACATCAAAATGATAGCGGAGACAGCTAGAGAATTTGCAGAGAAGAATATCCGACCGAATATTATGGAATGGGATGAAAGCCAGACATTTCCAAAAGACTTATTTCACCAGTTAGGAGAAATGGGCTTTATGGGGGTTGTAGTTCCTGAACAATACGGAGGTTCTGGTCTGGGCTATCATGAGTATGTTACTATTCTGGACGAAATCTCTCAGGTAGACCCATCAATTGGTCTTTCTTTAGCAGCACACAACTCACTTTGCACCAATCATATCTATGAATTTGGAAGTGAAGAACAAAGAAACAAATGGCTTCCTCAGCTGGCTTCCGGTAAAGTAATCGGAGCGTGGGGATTGACAGAACACAATACAGGATCTGACTCTGGGGGAATGTCCACTACTGCCGTTAAAGATGGTGATGAGTGGATCATCAACGGAGCAAAGAATTTCATCACTCATGCTATTTCCGGAGATATTGCCGTGGTAATGACAAGAACGGGAGAAAAGGGAGCTAAAAACAACTCTACAGCTTTCGTTTTAGAAAAAGGAATGCCTGGGTTCTCTTCCGGAAAAAAAGAAAATAAACTAGGAATGCGTGCTTCTGAAACTGCAGAATTGATCTTTGACAATGTACGTGTACCGGATTCTCACCGTCTTGGAGAAGTTGGAGAAGGATTCAAACAAGCTATGAAAATTTTGGATGGCGGAAGAATTTCTATTGCAGCTTTAAGTTTAGGAACTGCAAGAGGAGCTTATAAAGCAGCTTTGAAATATGCTAAAGAAAGACATCAGTTTGGAAAATCAATCTCTGAGTTCCAGGCAATCAACTTTATGCTTGCAGATATGGCAACAGAAATTGATGCTTCTGAGCTTCTTATCCAAAGAGCTGCCACGCTAAAAAATGCTAAACAGAAAATGACAAAAGAAGGAGCTATGGCAAAACTATATGCTTCTGAAGCTTGTGTAAGAATTTCAAATAATGCTGTTCAGATCTTCGGAGGTTATGGATATACAAAAGATTTCCCTGCTGAAAAATTCTATAGAGATTCTAAGCTTTGTACCATTGGTGAAGGTACTTCAGAAATCCAAAGACTTGTAATCGGAAGAGATATTACAAAATAATTGATCATTGATCACAAATGATAAGATCTCACTGAACGTTATCTTATTAACATATAAAACGAAGCTGCCTCACCTCTGAGGCAGCTTTTTTTTAACAACTCATCTATTTCAAATTTTCCCTCATTTTATTTACTCGTAATTTTTAACAGGATCAAAAATTATACTTTTTTCTCTTTGAAAAATTTCTGTTTTCGTCTATTTAAAGCTTATTTCAATTATATTCAATGTATCGCATAATATATTAGATATATAATCAGAATTTTTCTTAAATATTTTTATTTTCTGTAACATATTTTTTATTAGCTTTGATATTCCACAATCAAAATTAATATTTAATATGAAAAAACAACTAACCCTGATCGGAATGCTGCTTATTAGTGGTATTTCTTTCGCTCAGACTGATCGTCTTTGGTCTGAAGGCTCCAGAAAAACACCATCAGAGATCTTTGAAAACAAAGCAGGCATTACTAATCCCAAGGTATACAGCTTGAATATCGACGGATTAAAGAATGTTCTGGCAAGAGCTCCAAAACGACTGGCAGCCGGCGAAAAATCAGAAATCATCATTTCTTTCCCTAATTCTGAAGGCAGAATGGAAAATTTCAAAGTAAGGGAAAATTCTAACTTCGCCCCGGAATTGGCGGCAAAATATCCGGATATCAAATCTTATGTAGGCCAAGGCCTTGAAGACCCTAATTCTACAGTATACTTCAGCATTTCCCCCCTTGGATTATCTTCCATGGAAATCTACGGAGATAAATCTGCAGTATTCATTGAACCTTATTCCAAAGACCTTTCTACTTACGTTGTATACAGAAAGTCCGACAAAAAGGATGATCTTAACAAATTCGAGTGTACTGTAGTAGATGCCGCAAAAAAAGGAGTTTCAAACTCAGCTCTTGCAGCAAGACCGAATGCTGACGATGCCAAGTTAAGAACATTCAGACTGGCTTTATCCTGTACAGGAGAGTACACCACGTATTTCGGAGGGACAAAAGCCCAGGCATTAGCAGCCATGAACAACACAATGACCCGTGTGAATGGTGTTTTTGAAAAAGATTTCGCCGCAAGAATGGTCCTTATTGCCAATAATGACGCCGTTATCTATACCAATGCATCTACAGACCCTTATGCAGCAGCCTCAGGAATGAGCAGCTGGAATTCTCAGTTACAGAGTACCCTTACTTCTGTAATTGGTGAAGCTAATTATGACATCGGCCACCTGTTCGGAGCAACCGGAGGCGGAGGAAATGCCGGATGTATTGGATGTATTTGCACCAACGGTTCAAAAGGAAGCGGATACACTTCTCCGGCAGATGCAATTCCTGCAGGTGACAATTTTGATATCGATTATGTAGCCCATGAAATGGGTCATCAGTTCGGTGGAAACCATACATTCTCCATGAATAATGAAGGAACCGGTGCTAATATGGAACCTGGATCCGGATCAACAATCATGGGATATGCCGGAATTACCAGCCAGGACGTCCAGCCACATTCTGATGCATTTTTCCATGCTATAAGCATTCAGCAAATCACCAATAACATTAAAGCAAAAACCTGTTCTGTAAATACAAGTACAGGGAATTCAATTCCAACCTCTAATGCAGGCCTGGATTATACGATCCCAAAAGGAACCCCATTTGTACTTACCGGATCCGGAACTGATGCAGATGGAGATTCTCTAACGTATATCTGGGAGCAGATGGACAATGCTTCTTCTTCCCAAACAGGTGCCAGCTCAGCAGCCAGTGCGACAAAAGCTTCAGGACCTAATTTCAGATCATGGGCACCTACCACCCAACCTGTAAGATATTTCCCAAGAATGGCTTCTATATTAACAGGAGCAACTACTACAGCAGGTTCGGAAATCACTGTTGAAGCTCTATCTTCAGTAGCAAGAACATTAAATTTCAGATTTACAGTTCGTGACAACAGAGCCGGAGGTTCCGGAAATAATTCTGACGATGCTGTAATCACAGTGAATGCAACAGCAGGACCATTTACAGTAACTTCTCAAAACTCTACAACTACTTACACCGGAGGCAGTTCACAGAACATCACCTGGGATGTAGCCGGAACGACTGCAAATGGTGTAAATGCTGCCAATGTAGACATCCTTTGGTCAACAGACAGCGGAAATACATGGACCACCCTGCTGGCGGGAACCCCAAATGACGGCTCGCAAGCCGTAACGATTCCTAATGCTACTACCACTACAGGAAGAATCATGGTAAAAGGGTCCAATCACATCTTCTTTGATGTAAACAACGCTAACATTTCCGTAAATGCAGGCTCAGGCTCTTCTGATACAGTTGCTCCTACAGCTCCTACCCTTGCAGCCTCAGGAACCACCGCTACCAGCACAAATCTTTCCTGGTCAGGCGCTACTGACAACGTAGGCGTTACAGGTTATGACGTTTATCAGGGAGCTTCACTAATTGGCTCTACAGCTTCTACTACTTACACGGTAACAGGCTTAACTTCATCAACCAATTATTCTTTCTCTGTTAAAGCTAAAGATGCCGCAGGAAATACTTCAGTTTCAAGCAATACCGTAAGCGTAACGACTCTTTCAGGAGGAGGAACGGTAACGTATTGTACTGCTTCTGCATCCAATACAGCTGATGAAAGAATCGGAAATGTAAAATTCGGAACAATCAACAATACATCAACAGGAACTGCAGGTTATGAAAACTTCACTTCAGTATCTACCAATGTTACTACAGGAAGTGTATATACAATTTCTATAACTCCGTCATGGACTTCTACTGTTTACAGTGAGGCTTATGCAGTTTATATTGATTATAACGGAAACGGAAGCTTTGCAGACAGCGGTGAACTGGTATGGTCTAAAGCTGGTTCTACAACAACTCCTGTTACAGGATCTGTTACAATTCCGTCAACAGCTGTTTTAGGCTCTACAAGAATGAGAGTAATGATGAAATACAGCACCATTCCTACTTCATCATGTGAAGCTTATACATATGGTCAGGTTGAAGATTATACCGTTAATATAGTTTCTTCCGGAAAAGGAGATCTGATCAACACAAAAGATCTGATCACTGACATTAAATTGTATCCTAATCCTGTAAGAGATGTACTGTATATTTCAAATACAACTTCTGAAGATTATAAAATCTTCGATATGGGTGGAAAACTAATCGATTCAGGAAAACTTCAGAGAGGATCTGTAAATGTAGGCGGTCTTATCAAAGGCGCTTATATGCTACAGGTTGGAGAAACAACGAAGAGATTCATTAAGGACTAATACCTTTAAAATTCAAACGATGTGAACGAGGCTGTCTCCAAAGTGAGACAGCCTCGTTTTTTTTTGTTTTATGCATAAGTTTCAGCATCTTACTATTATTTTTTCGAAAGCCTATCAATTTCGATGCACTGATCTGATAAAAACTAATTGGTAAATTATGAAGATATTTTTCTCTTTAGACCTCTCACGTACTTTATTATAATTTCATATTCATATTCCATTTATTACTAATAATTCCCACTAATAAATTTTTATTTTAAATAAAAATACTAATATTTAATATTTTTAATTTACTTTTATCACTCAATAGAACCCTTTCTGTTGTACCGTTTACCCAGCTGGTATTAAGAGCACGGAAATCGTTTTTTTACGGTTAAATATTCTGTTCGCTTCTCTTAATTTTCTTTCTTTCGTAGTATCACAAAACCTATGGGTAAGACTTGTAATCAACATCTCTATCAATCCAATTTTGTAAAAATAACCCTGACAAGGTCTCCAAAAAGAAGATAATGTTTCAAAGAGGAGTATTCACAGCATATGCCTTTATAATACCTCATTCATTTTCAAATAATTTTAAATTTTTTATATGAAACATTTATTTAAGTACTTCTTTATTTTAACGATCGCTTCTTTTTCCATAGCCTGTAGCTCAGACAGAGAAGAGGAAATCAGTAATCCACCAGGTGACGTTACAACGGTATTCTACAAAAGCGCTGATGAACTTGCTGTAACCTACGACCCCAACAACAGCGTGAATGCCACACTCAGAAGCCAGATATACGACCTCTATAAGCAAGGCAAATGGAGCGATCTTGAAACCCTTTTCAAAGCTAATAACCTGAATGGCGGATGGCCACCGGCTAATGGCGGCTATAATATCGTTGACGATGTTGCTTTACAGGCAGGACAAAAATTCGACAGATACAGCGGAGCTGTGGGCAGTTATAACGGAACCGGCACTCCTACACTGGGAGGAAGCTTTACAAGTCCTATCATCAATGGATATGTTTACACATTCACACAGAGAGCTTTAAATCAAACTGAAGATAAATATGATTTCTATTATGAGATTGATGTATTGAATAATGCAATGCAGTTTAAAACTCAGACTGCAGACATCATTCCTTGGTTTAATCAGGCTGGAAAAGGAAAACAAACGATGTGGAAAATCCCGATTGACATTAATACAGGTTTTCAAAAAACATGGAATAAGCTTGCAGAAGAAGGTTATATAAAAGTGACCATCAAGAAAAGTCCAAGCGGAAAATATCCTAACTTAGTAGGCACGGTAATTCAGCCATAAACAAACTCAGATGTATTCAATATCAAAAAAGATAAGCATTAGCAAAAGAGCTCTTATTATCAAAAATCATTTCAGCAATGATGAGATCATTCCTTCTGCAGCAACCTTATTCACCTGCTGTGACTGCGGTTCTGAAAATAGAATAGAAATAACCCCTTATGCATCCGGATTCCCGATTCTTCAAATTTACACTGAAGATAAAGTGCTCTCTAAAAATGAACTATTAAAAAACGGAATGGTTACTGAAACATCCGGCAGAATGCAGCATTTCGGAGAACTAACCGTTAATGAATTGCCAACTTTATATTTTGGAACCCATTGTGTTTCCTGTGATTCAAAATACATCTGTGTGTTCAGCTACGGAGAAAAACAACCCGGATTAACCGTATTGAATATCTCAGGAGTCTGGAAATACCAGGAATTGGAATAATTTATACAGAATAAAAGTTCCTAACTTCTCTAAGTTTTACAATTTTAAAAGTTCACAATTTCCAGATTGTGGACTTTTTATTTTAATAACATTCCTTATAGTGGAGGATCTGCACAAATGTTTTCAGAAATACAGGATTACTTTCTGAAAAGCGGTTCAAAGCCATGTGAAAAAACTGAAATATACTTTATCAATTTAAAGATTGACGAGGACGGAAAACCGGCTTTAATAAAAAAGAAGGGTGATGAAGATATTATAGCAAAAAACAAATGTGCTTTTGATCTTGCTGTAAAATCCCTTGGAAATTTAAAAAAGTGGCAGCCTGCAGAAGTGAAAGGAAAAAAAATTGCCGCTTATTTCAATTTTCCATTTGTACCAAAAGACTTTTTTGAAAATTACAAATCCGACTATGATATCAATAAAGCCTACCAGTCTGCACCTCTCCCTGGCGGAATGGGAGCCTTCAGAAAAGAAATGAAAAAGAGCTTACAAGATTATCTGGATACGGATTCCTATCAACCAAAAGGAAGATTTCTTGTTTCTTTTGCGGTAGATATAGATGGAACTATCACCGATATAGATATTGAGCCTAAAGTGGAGAATTACGAAACTTTTCTTGAAGGTGTAAAGTTTGCCATGAAAAAGATAAAAGGAAAATGGACTCCCGCAAAAAGAAAAGGAGAACCTGTAAAATCATGGTACAGAATTCCTATTGATTTTAATTCAATCGATTAAATTCCCCTACCGGACGCAAGCTCCCTTTGTCAATACATTTTATCCTGTACATTTCACAATTTACAAATCGTTTTCTATCTTTGTGGTAAATAAAAAATTTCATGGATAAAATTGATAGTCTGAACCAAGTAGCAGAATTCCATACTACTTTCAAAGCCCCTATTTTAGATACCCCACAAATTCCTTCTCCGGAAAGATGCAGCCTTAGAGTAGAACTTCTACAGGAAGAATTAAATGAGCTGAAGCAAGCTATTGCAGATAATGATATTGTAGAAATTGCTGATGCACTTTGTGATTTGCAGTATGTTTTGAGTGGTGCAGTACTTGAATTCGGACTTGGCAGTAAATTTGTAGAGTTATTCAATGAGGTTCAGCGTTCCAATATGTCGAAAGCCTGTGATAATGAAGAACAGGCAAAGGAAACAGTTGAATTCTACAAGGAAAAAGAAGTAGAATCTTTTTATGAAAAGTCTGGTGAAAAATTTAATGTATACAGACAGGCTGATCATAAAGTATTAAAAAACAAATACTATTCTCCTGCTGATTTAAAATCGATTATTGAGAAATAAAATATGAAAAAATTTATTACAAATCTTGTTGCCTTTTCAAGCTTATTTTTGGCTGTTCAGCAGTTCAGCGCCCAGAAAGTAGTCGTTAATCGTGAGGTAGACACTGAGAAAGACGGTAAAATGCTTTTGGGACATCAGCTGAAAGAGCAATTCCTAAAAGCACCTTATGCTGACTGGTATGTAAAGGAACACGATGAATATGCTCTGGACGAGAAAGCTATCAAAGAGCTTAAAAGAGAAAAACTGGGCTCTTACGATGTCATTGTTTTTATGGGCTCATGGTGTGAAGACAGCCACAGAGATATTCCAAGGTTGATGAAGATTCTGGAAGCGGTAAGCTATCCTGACAGCAAATTAACCATTATTGCCGTAAACCGTAAAAAGGAATCTCCTACCGGAGATGAGAGTCTTTATAATATACAAAAAGTTCCGACCATCATATTGAAAAGATATGGAAAAGAGGTTGGAAGAATTGTAGAAATGCCTACTACAGGCTATATTGAAAGGGATTTAGCAGAAATTCTTAAAAAAAATGATTCATCCGTCATCAAAGAAATTTTTAAATAGATTTGAGAAATAATAAAATAATTCTATCGTTTGCCGCAGGTGCAGGAGTTATGATACTTCTGTTTTTCGGTCTGAAGTCATGCATGAATCTTGGTGGAAAAACTGAGCATTCAGATTATTATATCCTGACCAACCAGATCTCCAGGATGAATAAAATGGTGGTGATGGAGCAGAATACATCCAGCATGCAGAAAACCAAGATGGGCTATGAAGTGTTTGGAAATGAGGTCTCCAGCAACAGTATTATTACCTATACCAAAACCAATGCTCAGGTATCTTATGATCTGAATAAAATGAAGATTGAAGTGGATTCCATCAACAAAAAACTGGTGATCACTGAACTTCCCGATGCAGATATCAGAATCACCCCAAGTGTTGAGATTCAGTCTCTGGACGATTCTTTTTTTAATAGAATTTCAGAAAAGGATATTAAAAATGTAACGGAAAAAGCGAAGGAATCTGCAATTAAATCCATTGATCAGAATCAGCTGAGAAGCGAAGGCCGTAAACAGTTAATGGAAAACCTTAACAATGTTTTCGTTTTAGCTAAGGCTTTAAATTATTCGATAGAGGATAAGACCGGGAAAATTGGTATATTAGGACTCTAAGTTAAATAACATACCATGGATCCTAAAGAAAACAAAAAAGCTGCGGAAGAAGCGTTGCAGAACCAAGATTCGGAAACCAACCCGGCACCGAAAAAAGTGGAAAAAGAAGATATTCAAAAATCTTCCACGAATAAATCAGGAAAGAACGGTGGCTAATGGGTCAGTGGCTGATTAAGAAAGAGAACAATGATTTCAACTTAAAAACCTAAACCTATGAATCCTAAAGAAAATACAGGGAATAAGTCTGGAGAAATTCAGCAAAACCAGAATCCTGAAAACGATTCTCAACAGAAGTCCGGGTCTGACAAAGAAGAACTTCCAAAATCTTCAACAGCTAAATCTGGAACACGAGGAGGATAATTGCTTACTTTTCCCATTTTGGCAAACACTTTGAATGATACTATCAATATTCTTGACATTAAAAATTCAAAGTTATGGGCTCAAACGAAAACAGCAAAAAGAAAGAGTCTGCAAATACGGCAGAAAACAAAGAACAGAATCAGGATTTCCAGAATATTCCTGCTTCATCTAAAAAGACTAATCCACCTGATATTGATAAAGAAGACATTCAAAAAGCTTCCAAAAATAAATCAGGGAAAACAGACAATACAAAGGAAAAATAATCTCCGGTGTATTGAACCATAAAAAATCGAAAATTGCCATCTCTTACGAGGTGGCAATTTTCTTCTAACTATCTAATTAAGTGGACTTTTTCACATCTATACTATGGTTGATTTGCCTATTTTCACATTTTCAAAATTGTAATAAGACTTTTCTGAATATTTAATGTGATCCGCAATAAAGCTTCCCACTTCACTGGTGCTGTAATATTGCTTCGTATTAAGGTCAATGGTCACATATGTATTCTCAATAGCATGTTCTACGGATTGTCTTAATTTACTTGCCGCAGGCTGTAAATTAAGATGATCAAGCATCATAGCAACACTCAAAATGGACGCTATAGGATTGGCAATTCCCTTTCCCTTTGCCTGCGGATACGATCCGTGAATAGGCTCAAATAAAGCATTCTCATTTCCTACAGATGCAGAAGGCAGCAATCCGATTGACCCCCCGATAACGCTTGCTTCATCAGAAATAATATCCCCAAACATATTTTCAGTCACAATAACATCAAACTGCTTAGGATTCAGGATCAGCTGCATGGCTGCATTATCTACAAACATATAATCAAGCTGTACTTCAGGATATTCCGGTGCAATTTCCTGGCAGATCTTTCGCCATAACCTTGAAGTATCAAGCACATTAGCCTTATCAATAAGAGTCAGTTTTTTTCTTCTCTTCTGAGCTTCCTTAAAAGCCATATGAACAATGGGAATAATGTCTTCTCTGCTATAGCTGCATATGTCATACGCATATTCACCTTCCGGATCGGTAAATTTTTCTCCAAAATAAATACCGCTTACCAGCTCTCTGAAAATCTGAATATCAGCGCCTTCAATAATTTCTCTTTTGAGCGGACTTTTTTCTATCAGAGAATCATACGTTTTCAAGGGACGGATATTGGCAAACAATCCCAATTCTTTTCTAAGCTTCAACAGTCCCTGTTCGGGTCTTACTTTTGCTTCCGGATTATTATCAAAAGCAGGATCACCAATTGCTCCAAAGAGAACCGCATCAGATTCTTTACAGATTTTCAGCGTTTCTTCAGGCAAAGGATTTCCCGTTTTAAAAATAGCTTCAGCACCTATCAGCCCGTATTCAAAATGAAACTTGCATTGGAAAACTTCGGTAATTGCATCCAATATTTTAATGCTTTCTTTAATGATCTCCGGACCAATTCCGTCTCCCGGAAGCACTGCGATTTTAAAATAATTGTCGCTCATTTGTTTTGTGTGTTTTTAGTTCAAATTCTTTGATCGCCTGTTTTTTGCTGATTAAAAAATCAATATCGTCATAGCCGTTTAAAAGGCATATTTTTTTATATGAATCAATCTCAAAGGTTTCGGTTGTATCTTTGAAGCTGATGGACTGTAATTCGACATCCACAGCAATTTCATTATCCGGATTTTCATTAATTCCGTCTAGAATTTCTTTTAAAAATTCTTCAGAAACTTTTACAGGAAGAAGTCCGTTATTCAAGGCATTTCCTTTAAAAATATCAGCAAAATAACTGGAAACGATAACTTTAAAACCGTAGTCTGTCAAAGACCAGGCTGCATGTTCACGACTGCTTCCACAGCCAAAGTTATTTCCGGCTACCAGAATTTCACCTTTGAATTTGAGATTATTGAGTACAAAATCAGGATTTGCCTCTCCTGTATGGATATTAAACCTCCAATCTCTGAACAGGTTTTCACCAAAACCTTCTCTGTTTATACTTTTTAAAAATCTTGCCGGAATAATCTGATCCGTATCTATATTTTCTGCAGGCAGTGGAACTGCAGTCGATTTTATAACAATTAATTTTTGCATGCGCTCTGTAATCTGTTTAGTTCAAGCTTTCAAAAGCTGAAATTCTACCTTCTATTGCTGCTTTTGCCGCGGTTAAAGGACTCGCAAGAATTGTTCTTGCACCCTGCCCCTGTCTTCCTTCAAAGTTTCTGTTGGAAGTTGAAACACAATACTCACCTTCCGGAATTTTATCATCATTCATCGCCAGACAAGCCGAACATCCCGGCTGGCGGATCTGGAAACCTGCTTCATTGAAAATTTTATCCAAACCTTCTTCATAAATCTGTTTTACTACCTGCTGGGAACCCGGTACAATAAGGGCTTTTACCGCTTCAGATTTACTCTTCCCTTTAATATATTGGGCAGCAGAACGAAAATCCTCTATTCTGGCGTTGGTACAGCTTCCAATAAAAACATAGTTAACATTGATACTGGAAAGAGCCTGTCCTGCTTTCAATCCCATATACTTCAATGCCTTTTCTTCAGATTCATTTTGTGGAGCGGGAATTGTTTCATGAACAGAAATTCCCATTCCGGGATTCGTTCCGTAAGTGATCATTGGATAAATATCTGATGCTTCAAACGTAAGTTCTTCATCAAAGACAGCTCCTTCATCTGTTTTTAAAGTAGTCCAGTAGGCTATTTTCTCATTCCACTCCTCTCCTTTCGGAGCAAACTGCCTTCCTTTTACATATCTGAAAGTTGTTTCATCCGGAGCAATCATTCCTCCCCTGGCCCCCATTTCGATACTCATATTGCACACAGTCATTCTGCCTTCCATTGACATTTCTTCAAATACATTTCCGGCATATTCACAAAAATATCCTGTCCCGCCATCAGTTCCGATTTTTGAAATGATATACAGAATCACATCTTTAGGCTGAACATTTTCGTTCAATTGCCCATTAACAGTAATTCTCATAGATTTTGGCTTGTTGAGAAGCAAACATTGGCTTGCAAATACCTGAGCAACCTGACTGGTTCCAATTCCGAAAGCAATAGACCCAAAAGCTCCATGGGTAGAAGTATGGCTATCGCCGCACACAATACTCATTCCCGGCTGGGTAATGCCCAACTCAGGAGCAATAATATGAACAATCCCCTGATAATCATGTCCCAGTCCAAACAATTCAATATTATTTTTTGTGCAGTTTTCAGTCAGCTGCTGAACCTGATTTCTGGACAACTCATCACGGATTGGCTGTTCCTGATTCAAAGTGGGAACATTATGATCTGCTGTCGCCACAATCTGCTCAGGCCTGAATATTTCGAGATTTCTGGATTCAAGCTCTGCAAAAGCCTGAGGACTGGTTACTTCATGGATCAGGTGTTTGTCTATATAAATAATTTGAGGTCCATCCGGGATGGTTTCTACAACGTGAGCATCCCAAACTTTATCAAAAAGTGTCTTTTTATTGTTGTTCATTTTTACTTTATCTTGATTTTAAATCAACCCTATCCTATTTTTCTACTAAAACCGTCCATAATAAGACTCAGGTCATCATTTCCGATTTCTTTTTTAAGATCAGCAATTTTTAAAAACTCCTGATACAGATAATCGAGTTCGTTCTTCGTCACTTCGTAACCGATATTCTTAAAACGATAAGCTAATGCCGAACGCCCGCTTCTTGCTGTAAGAATAATAGATGAGGCATTCACTCCCACTTCTGCAGGATCGATAATTTCATAAGTTTCTCTGTTTTTAATGACACCATCCTGATGAATTCCTGAACTGTGTGCAAAAGCGTTAGCACCTACAATTGCTTTATTGGGCTGCACAGACATCCCCATCAGGTCAGAAACCATCACACTCATTTCATTAAGCATTCTGGAATTAACATCAGTATACAGATTTAAATTTTTATGCTGCTTCAAAATCATTACCACTTCCTCTAAAGCTGTATTTCCTGCTCTTTCACCCAATCCGTTGATCGTGCATTCAATCTGGCGGGCTCCGTTGGCAGCTCCTGCAATAGAATTGGCGGTAGCCAGTCCTAAATCATTGTGGCAATGGCAGGACAGCACTGCTTTTTCAATTCCTTTTACATTTTCCTTCAGGTATTTTATTTTCTGTCCATACTCTTCCGGCAGACAATATCCTGTTGTATCAGGAATATTCAATACCGTGGCTCCTGCTTTAATGACAGCTTCACACACCTGCGCCAGATACTCATTATCCGTTCTTCCGGCATCTTCTGCATAGAATTCTACATCTTCCACATACCTTTTTGCATATCTTACGGCCTCAGCAGCGCGTTCCAAAATATCTTCCCTTGTAGAATTGAATTTGTATCTGATGTGAGAATCAGAAGTGCCTATTCCTGTATGTATTCTTGGTTTTTTTGCATATTTCAGAGCTTCAGCTGCGGTGTCAATATCTTTTTTATGGGCTCTGGTCAGCCCGCAAACCTTTGCATTTCTTACCAGTTTTGAAATTTCCGAAACAGATTCAAAATCTCCCGGACTGGAAATAGGAAATCCTGCTTCAATGATATCAACTCCCAGTTCATCAAGTCTTTCGGCAATAATCAATTTCTGTCCCGTATTCAGTTTGCATCCCGGAACCTGTTCCCCATCTCTCAGTGTGGTATCAAAAATTTCAATTTTTTCGGAGTTCATAAATGAAGTTTTTTACTTAATTTTGGTTCAAAACTACAGCTTGCAATATTTTTTTGTTTTCGCTTTTCCTGAAAATTACAATATCCAACAGTTGAAGAATTCGATATATCTATTTATTAATCAGTATTTTAATATTTAAAAATTTACAATGGCAGAATTGCAGAAAGATTTTTTGTTTGTATTGGTAAAGTCATTGACTACTTCAGAAAAACGACAGTTTAAATTATATGTTAACCGTCTCGGAATTAACGTAGATGCCAAATTCCTGTTGTTATTTTCGGAAGTAGATAAGATGAAAGAGTATGATGAAAGTATTATTGTAGAGAAAAAAATATCTACAAAACAGCAGCTGTCTAATCTGAAAGCACATCTTTATAAACAAATTCTGGTAAGTCTCCGTATGAACCCGAGCCATCAGAATTATAGAATTCAGCTTCGGGAACAGCTTGATTTCGCCAATATTCTATATCAGAAAGGGCTTTATAAACAGGCTTTAAAAATATTAGACAAAACAAAACAATCTGCTTTGGAACTGGATGAAAAAAGCATTGCCTCAGAAATCATCGATCTCGAGAAAGTAATTGAGTCACAATTCATTACAAGAAGTATTAATGGACGCGCCGAAGAACTTATCCGCGAGTCTCAGGAAATAAGCAGGCAAAACCGTTATACAACCAAATTATCTAATCTTTCGCTGAAATTATACAGTGAAATGCTTACGCACGGATATGTAAAAAATGATACAGACCGTGAAGAAGTTCTTGAGGTTTTCAACTCCCAGATCAAAAATATTAAACTCGACAGGCTGAATTTCACTGAAAAGCTTTGGTATTTTAAAGCTCATGTCTGGAAAAACCAGCTTCTGCAGGACTATAAGTACACCTTGAAATATGCCTATCAATGGGTTGATCTTTTTCATAAAAAGCCGGAAATGATCTTCAGCCACCCTGTCTGGTACATTAAAGGAAATACTTATTTGCTCAAAATTCTTTTTCTATATGGAAATATTGATATTCTGGAAGAGCATTTTGAAAATTTCAATGCAACTGTACATGCTGAAAGTTTTGCTCAGAATGAAAATCTTCAGTCTCTTATTTTCCTTACTTATTACAATACCCTAATGAATATTCATTTTGTAAAAGGAGAATTTTTCACAGGAACAAAGCTGATTCCGGAGATTGAACTGAAAATGGAAAAACTTAGAGAACGTATTGACGAACATCATTTTATGATTCTCTATCTTAAAATGGCCGCCATGTTTTTCGGAAGCAAGATGTTCGAAAAATCTATTGGATATTCTATGAGAGTCCTGGAGTCAAAAGGGAACGTACAGGAAGATTTACTGTTTCATACGAGAATCCTTATTTTAATGGCAAAATACGAGTCAGGAAATGATGAAGATTATGATGAATTTATTGCTTCTACTTTAAAATTTGCCAGAAAGATGAAAAAGCCGGAAGAGTTTCATTTTGAAAGCATTCAGTTTTTTAAGAATCTGAATAATCAGGTATGGGATCAAAGGCAAAAGGCTTTTGAAAGTTTTGATAAAAAGCTGGAAGAGTTTTCCAAAAATGAATATTACAGAAGATCCTTATTTTATATTGATATACACGGGTGGATAAAATCTAAGGTACAGAATGTAGATGTGATTGAAATTATCAAGCAGAAAGTGAAATATAAAAGGAAAAATTAAACTGTTTATTCCTTTTTAAACTACAAATCTTCGATTTACCCGAATCTCCAAATAAAGAAATCAGAAATTCCTTCATTCGGAGCGGTGGTAAATCGAAGATTTGGGGATGTTAAAGCAATGTTCTGCTGCTTACACACAATCCGTAATGATCTGAAAACAAATACATTAGTCGGTTTAATTTTCAATAAAGGCTTTCTATAAATTTCAAAGCATTTTTATGACTTATCTTTTCTACTAGTTCAGGTGAAAATCTTTCTTCAATTTCTTTATTGATTACCGGATATACAGAGGCATTGGAATGTTCCGGAAAGAAAAACGGATGACGGGATGTATCGGGATGGTCTTTCCAGTAGAAATAGTCTGCACCGTACGCAATACTGTCTTCCCCTCCAAGGTCTAATCCGTATTGAATATGCTCATAAAGCCTTTCCGGATGCTGAAGATCAACATAATCCTTGATAAAATTAAGCCCAATCAGTCCTTTTCTTTTAATGACTTCTTTAGCCAGTTCATCAGGAAGATTCCTGTTGTTTTTATACACTGTTCTGTAGTTCGAGTGGCTTGCCAGAATAGGGATTGAATAATTTCTCTGATCAATATAGCTGAATATATCAAAAGCCAGCTGATCACTTGTATGGGCAAGGTCAATGGCAATTTTTTTGTCAGCGATGTAATCAATCAGAACTTTTCCGTCTTCTTTCAATCCTGCTGTGGCACTATTTCCTCCTCCGAAGCGGTTTTCGAGGTGATGGGTAATGCCAATATAAAGAATTTTCTGAGTGTTTTTGATAATGGCTTCAAGATTTTCAAAACCCTTTTCCAGACTTTGATTTTCATCACAAAAAGCGGATGCATTTTCAATGGAAGCAATGACTCCTACCCGATCTTTATATTCTATTTTTTTATAATTTTCATTATTAAAAAGGAAAAAACTCTCATTTTTTATAAGATTTGAAAACAATTTACTCTGTTCCAGTCCATATATTGTACTGTCTGCTCCTGTCCCGGCATATATGGCCATTACCTGAAGCTTTACATCCCCTTCCTGAAGGTAAGGCAGTGAGCATCCTATTTCTTTGTCATCAACAGCTGAGCCTGATCCTAAAAGATAGTACAGCAAATCACAGTGTAAATCAACATTTATCGTATTCATATTAAATTGTAATATTGGAAATTTTATTTTTAAATAGGTTAAGTTCTTTTTTGATACAATCGGCAGAACTTCTTATACAAACTCTTTGCAACTGAGGATAAAACCTTCAGATGTTTTTATTTTTTTCTAATTAAATTATATTTTTTCAACTTTATTCAAGGTGAAACAGAAAAATTAAAATGATAGTTAAGTGGAATTTTTCAAATTTCCATTCTTATTTCCGATCGTCTGAACTGTATTTTTTTATTAGAAACATCATTAAGCCCATTAGAAAAAACAGTCAATATTTATATTCTCCAGATGATCACCTTATATAAAAAAAACAATCAACAAGCTGACGAACAAAACATTACAGCACAAGCCAATCTTTTACACCTTCATTGTTTTTTATATTCTACTCAAAACGGTCTCACCAAAAGGATAGATTCCCCTATTTTGTTTCCGGTTCCGGAAATCCTATGCATTTTTCTGTAAAAAACTACATACTAAACTCTGTGAGATAAAACGATCAGTATCTTTTTAATTTTTAATATTCATTCTCATTCTAAAAATATACGCTAATATAGTATTTTATCCAAAAAATGCGTATTTTTGCATCTTAAAATTTCTTAGTAAACAATGATAAAAATTACACTTCCAGACAATAGTGTCAAAGAATTCGAAGGAGCAGTTACTCCTCTAGATGTGGCAAAATCGATAAGCGAGGGATTGGCTAGAAATACCATTTCCGCAATTGTTAACGGTACACAAGTAGAGACAACCACGCCTATAACCACGGATTCTACGGTACAGCTTTTGACCTGGAATGATGATCTTGGAAAGAAAGCTTTCTGGCATTCTTCTGCCCACCTTTTGGCGCAGGCTATCCTTGAGTTTTATCCTAATGCTAAGTTGACCATCGGTCCGGCAATTGAAAGTGGATTCTACTATGATGTAGATTTCGGGGATGAAAGCTTATCTGAAAAAGATTTTGAAAAGATTGAAAAGAAGATCCTTGAAAATGCAAAGAAAGGGTCAACATTCTCATTATATCCGGTTTCTAAAGAAGACGCGTTAAAAACATATGCAGATAATCCTTATAAAGTAGAACTGATCTCTAATCTTAATGATGGGGAAATTACTTTTGTAACTCATGATAACTTCACGGATTTATGTCGTGGAGGACACATTCCAAATACAGGAATTGTAAAGGCTGTTAAAATTTTAAATGCAGCAGGAGCTTATTGGAGAGGAAGTGAAAAGAATCCTCAGCTGACAAGAGTTTATGGTATTTCTTTCCCTAAGCAGAAAGATCTTACTGAATATCTTGAAAGATTAGAAGAAGCTAAAAGAAGAGATCACAGAAAATTAGGTAAAGAACTTGGAATTTTTGCATTCTCTGAAAAAGTAGGTGCCGGTTTACCACTTTGGCTACCAAAAGGTACTGCTTTGAGAAGAAAATTGGAAAATTTCCTTTCGGAGGCTCAGAAAAAAGGAGGTTATGAATTTGTAATGTCTCCCCATATCGGATCAAAAGAGTTGTATGTAACATCCGGACACTGGGATAAATATGGAGCAGACAGCTTCCAGCCGATTAAAACTCCAAATGAAGGAGAAGAATTTTTGCTGAAGCCTATGAACTGTCCTCACCACTGTGAAATTTATAAAACTTCACAATGGAGCTATAGAGATTTACCAAAAAGATACGCCGAATTCGGAACTGTTTACAGATATGAGCAAAGCGGAGAGCTTCACGGACTAACAAGAGTCCGTGGATTTACTCAGGATGACGCTCACCTTTTCTGTACTCCGGATCAGCTTTCTGAAGAATTTGAAAAAGTAATTGATTTAACGCTTTATGTTTTCAAATCTTTAGGTTTTGAAGATTTTGTAACTCAGGTATCGTTAAGAGATCCTGAAAACAAAGAAAAATATATCGGTTCTGACGAAAACTGGGAGAAAGCAGAAAGTGCAATCATCAATGCCGCTCAAAAGAAAGGCTTAAAAACAGTTATTGAATACGGTGAAGCTGCATTCTACGGTCCTAAGCTTGACTTCATGGTGAAAGATGCTTTAGGAAGAAAATGGCAGCTGGGAACGATCCAGGTAGATTATAACTTACCGGAAAGATTTGATCTTCATTATATCGGGAATGACAATGAAAAGCACAGACCGGTAATGATCCACAGAGCTCCTTTCGGTTCTATGGAGCGTTTTATCGCGATCTTATTGGAGAATACTGCAGGTGATTTTCCTCTATGGTTAAGCCCTGATCAGTTTATAATTCTACCAATCAGTGAAAAATATGTAGATTATTCAAAAAAAGTTTCACAATTTTTGGAAAATCACGATATTAGCGGTCAGATTGATGACAGAAACGAGAAGACAGGTAAGAAGATCCGTGATGCGGAATTGAATAAAATTCCTTTCATGCTGGTAGTAGGAGAAAATGAAGAGAATGAAGGCACGATTTCTGTAAGAAGACGTGGTGAAGGAGATCTTGGCGTGATGAAACTGGAAGATTTCGTTGCTTACTTCAAAAAAGAAGCAGCAATATAAAAAAATTAGAGCATTAAGGTATTGGGAGAGCCGGACATTATTGATTTCCGAATTTCCCGATACTTTAATATAAATAGAAAGTTAACCAATAAAATTATAATACAATAGCACAAAGATTTAACAACAGGGGCCCACAAAGACGTCCGGTACAAGAGGACTTACACTTGATCAACGATAAAATTCGTGTGAGAGAGCTTCGTTTGGTGGGCGATAACGTAGAGCCAGGAATTTATCCAATTGACAAGGCAAGACAAATTGCTGCGGAACAGGAATTGGATTTAGTAGTAATTTCTGACAAGGCTGAACCTTTTATTGCAAGAATATTGGAATATAAAAAATTCTTATATGAGCAAAAGAAAAAGCAGAAGGAACTTAAGGCTAAGCAAGTAAAAGTGGTTGTAAAAGAGATCCGTTTCGGACCTCAGACAGATGACCATGATTATGAATTCAAGAAGAAGCACGCTGAAAAATTCCTTGAAGAAGGTTCTAAGCTAAAGACCTACGTATTTTTTAAAGGACGTTCAATTATCTTTAAGGATCAGGGAGAAATTTTACTTTTAAAACTTGCTCAGGAACTGGAGCACGTAGGTAAAGTAGACCAGCTTCCTAAGCTTGAAGGAAAAAGGATGATCATGATGATGAGTCCTAAAAAGCCAGCAAAATAATTAAGTCATTATTTTACATATTAAACCTCAAAGAAATTTGAGGTTTTTTTATGGTGACATCTTCTAAAACAGATAAAAAAAAGACGATTGGTCCGGATCAATCGTCAAAGTTGGGGAAGCTGGCTCATGCAATTTAAATTTCACGGTATTGGATGCTCTGTTTTCAGAAATGCTTGATTGTTTCTAAGCATATCCATAAATGGTTATACAGCTTACTTACGAATAAAATAATTATATATTATTTTTGTGTTTTTTATACAGGTAAATCATTTTAAATGCAAGTTTTTTTTAAGTAATTAAAGATTCTCCCCCAACTTTTAAGACTGCCCGTTGACCCATCATATTTTATGGTCCGGATCAACTTTTAATTTTCTAAAATAAGTTTTACAAGATTGTACTATCCTTCAAAGTCGCCGCAATCGTGCTCTTTGAACATAGCTAATGCTTTTTTGGTTGTAAAGTATCTGGATATTCTTTTATTATTTAAATCCAGTTTCTGACCTTCGATAACCAGTTCGTAAACAGGTGCTTTATCTATTTGAGTTAAAATATAAACTCTTTCTGAGGTTTTTAAAATAATTTTGTTCCCTTCAGCAGAGATTGAGAAATCAACAATTTTAAAAGTATCCTTTTCATCACAGATATTGGTCCATATCATTTTATCCTTTGTGATGGATAGGCTTACCAAATCACATGAATAACAGTTTCCAGAGAATTCTATACCATATTTTTCATATACATCGGTACTTTTGCTATTCAATATATCAATAGGAACTAATGCTGAAAAATCATCTGGTATATCAACTTTTGATATAGCATTTTTTACCGGCTCAGATCCAGAAATAGTGTCTTTTTTTATCTCTGTAGAAGTTCCTTTATCTACTTTTTTTTCTGTGGAAGGCGAACAGGAAATTAGTAAGGCGAGCGCAGCCGAGCAGCTGATTATTACATTTTTCATTTCTATTAAAATAATTTACAGTACTACGTTTATCTGTTGCAAAATTGTTTAAAATTTATCATCCAAAATATCCCTGTTTTCAGCCATTTATTCCCTGTATAATACAGTTTTGTTGGTCACTGCTCGGAATACTGATACCTTTGGTCAAAAATTTAGAAAATGAAAACCTTATCTCAATTGTTTATGCCATCTATAATAGTTGCTTTTGTGGGATGTAATCAGCAAAATAAAGCACCGGAAACGAATAAACCCGAAGCTGCAGTTACACAGAGAAGCATCACGTTTGCTGATTTCAAAAAGATAAAAGGTGTAGACAATGTGCAGGATGTTCCCTTTCAATTATTTACAAAGCTTGATTCTGTAAGGTTCTTTATCGCTCCGGATAAAGATGCGCCCTACCTGAAAACGGCTTATCATAAACTTGATAATTATTATGGATTTGAAGAGTTTGATGACTTCTACTCTATTCATTACAGCATTAACAATAATATTTCGAACAGCATTGAAGCTTTTGTCCTGAAATCAGAATTCACCGCATCATTTGATATGACTTTGCAGGGTCTTGATCTTTACCAGATCAGAAGCAGTACGTTTAAAGGGACTGATGATTTTAAGAATAAATCATTCAAAAAGTTTGGCACAATCACAGAAGTTTCGGAACAGGAATTTAAAACAGTCTCTAAAAAACGAATCGACGAAGTTTTAGTAAAGAATCCACTTATACAATTGAAAGGTGGAAACTGGGTATACAATGAAAATGGAAAAGAGAAGGTAATTGCTCAACATCAGAATGTATCTACAGAAGATGGGCTTTTATCTAATGAATATGTAGGACAGTCACCCTATCTTCAGTTAGAGATTTTTAAAGAAGAATCTGTAGATACACCGGATGTATACTACTCTTTTTACAGTGTAAAATCTTCAGCCAATTTTGCCATATTTACGGGTGGTTATCCTCAGATTCTTCCTCATAAAAGTCTGATCTCCTATGCTTCTTCAAATCATGATACCGGAAGTGATTTTACAATCAGTAAATATCTGGAACAAAGCCATAATCAGGAATATCTGTTGTATGTAAACTTTACCAACTTCAAAATAGCTGATGAGTCAAAAGCTTACTGGGCAGAGAATGATACTTTTTATGCTGAAGTATATCCTACCAATTCAGCTCCGTCAAATGGTAAAAAACAGAAGGCCTCTTTCATAAAAATTCAGTTGAAAGCTAATCTGCTTTAGTAGGTAGGATCATGCGAAAAAAACAGGAAGAGAAATCTGGGTTTTAAACAGAATAAAAACCCCTGAAATCAGCCAGTGTTTATAGAGGCAAAGTCCAATATCTTTGCTGCAATTATTTAAAAATATACAATGAAAAAAATAAGTTTAGCTGTTCTTTTTTCTTTACTAAGCTTAATGACTTTTGCACAATCGTTAAAAGTAATTATTAAGCAGGACGGAAAAGTAATTGAGCCTGTAAATGATGTTTATGATCTGAAAAGATCTCCTTTCCTATTTGAAATCACGTCTAACAATATGGAAGGTTTTTTAATTGGAGCAACAACGAATAAGGATATTTATGCAGGAGCTCTGGGGACTTTCAACAGTGAGGCTGCATGGTTTCAGAATACGGGTATGGCGGAGGAGCTGTATAACAAGGATAAGGAATTGTTTTTAATGGATCAGGCTCCGTCCTACTGGTATTATACAGATGCAAAAGATCACAGATTCGATAAAAATCCTAAAGGAAACTCAAAACAATGGACGGCTACGCGTACTGTCACAAGGTTTTATGATATCATGGCAGATCAGCCTGTCAATTTAAGAGATTTTGACGGAAGCGTTTATCTATTAATGTATGAGCCAATATATAACGAGGAATATGATTTAACAGGAAAGAAAAATCTGTTTAAAGCAACATTGAAATTTCAAGATTAAGATTACACACCTGATTATTTGATTATATAAAAAAGGTCTGCTTTTACGATGTAAGCAGACCTTTTTGACTGATGAATGTTCTATTCAATAATCAAACCATATTCTATGGCCAGTTTAATGGCAGAGCTAAGATTAGAAGTTTGAAATTTTTCAATTAGATTTTTCCGGTGGCTTTCCACGGTATGCGGGCTGATAAAAAGCTTTTCAGCCATCTGATTGGTCGTAAGCCCTTTTGCTGCTTCGGCCAAAATTTCCTTTTCTCTTCGTGTTAATTTCGGAACCTGGTGCAAACCATCCGAAATTTTTTTCTCTAAAACAGACTTTGTCTGCGAACATAAAAACTGGTTACCGGCATATACGGTAGTAATACCTTCCAGGATTTCGGAAACGGAAGCATTTTTCTGAATGTATCCTAAAGCGCCTTCGGACAATGTACTGTTGATCACCGGAAGTTCATTGTGAACACTGAGCATAATAATATGGAGGCTCCCGTACTTTTTCTTTAAAGGTTTTATAAGTTCAATACTGTTGATATCTGCCAGATTGATGTCCAGCAGTAAGATATCGATGTCTTGTTTTGCCAGGCCTGCATTCATTTCCGAAGCGCTTTTGAAACAATCTACAACATCTATTGTATCGCTATTTCCTAAAATATTTTTCAACCCTTCTACTAGAAGTGGATGATCGTCTGTGATGGCTACTTTTATCATGTCTAATGAATAGGAATTTGAAGTTCTATACTGGTCCCAATATTCAGCTCGGATGTGATATTCATCGTTCCTTTTAAAAATTGGACTCGTGATTCTATATTATGAAAACCTGCTGTTTTTCTTACGTCTAAGGTTTTAGGGTCAAAGCCACTACCGTTATCCTCTACAGTAAGATTTAATACGTTTTTCTCTTCGCTTATCTGAACAATAATTTCGGACGTCTCGGCATGCTTAATAGCATTGTTGACTAATTCCTGGATGATTCTGTATAGGATCAACTGTTTTTCTTCTGATATGGAATTCGTATAACTGATAAATTCTGTGTGGATATTCAATGCAGTATTGGACATGCGGGAAGCAAACTCCTGAATGGCTGCTTCCAAACCGTATTTCATTAATAAATCAGGCATTAAATTATGCGCTACCCGCCTCAATTCTTCTACAGCACCATCAATCTGTGTAATCGATTTTGAAATTTCGGCTTCAATATTTTCGGATTGGTGAGGGTCTAAAGAAGACAACTGAAGTTTAGTACCTGAAAGCAGTCCTCCTAATCCGTCATGAAGATCACGGGCTAAACGGCCCCGCTCCTGCTCCTGACCTTCCAGCAAAGCCGTAAGGGTAGACAATTCTGAATTCTGTTTCTCTTTTTCCAGAGCAAGGACATGCAGTTCGTCTCTTTGCTTCATGGATTTTGCACGTTGCTTATAGGCATAAAGCAATAAGATAATCAAAATAATAAAAATGAAGATAAAAACAATGTAATAGGTATTGATCTTTTCCTTGAATGTCAACAGTTTTTTAAAGTTGCTAATATCGTTGTTCTTTTGTTCAGCTTCTAACTTTGCCAGACGAAGCTGCTGTTCTTTTTTCTCTGATTCCAATTCTGAAAATTTCAGACGTTCCCGTTGATTTTCTTCTACCAGCTTCAAGTTGTTGTAGACCTGCTCACGTTGTCCCCGCAATATGTTGATCAGCTTAATTTGTTGTGCCTTCTTATCGCTTTCCAGCTGCAGCTTTATGTACTTTTGCTCCTGTCTTTCTTTGTCAAACTGCGATTCTAATCTTTTGGTAATATCGAGTTTTTCCTGATCGTAAACACTTTTGTATTTATCCACATAACTTTTATAATAAGTCAGTGCCTCCTTGTAATTGCCCTGCTCTTCACTAATCCTGGATAAAGATTCAAGAATAGACAATTCTATATTATGATCTCTAACCGGGCTTTTCCCGATTTCCATAGAGGCTTTCAGAAAGTAAGACTTTGCCAGATCATAATTCTTATCCTGTATAGCCAATTCCGCCAAAATACCAAATGAAGAAGCGATATGAATAGCCTCGCCGGTTTCCAGGCTCACGGCATTGGCCAGCCGAGCATACTGCATGGCCTTATCCCTGTCAAAATCAGTATACAAATTGGCCAGATTGATGGCAGCATAAGAAAGATTGGTCTTATTAAGCATAGCCTCCATATTTTTATTGAAAGTCTTAACAGACTGCAAATAATACTGCTCTGCTTTATTTCTAAAATCTATATTCGAGGGATTCTGTGCATATTTTTGTTCATATACGTAGCCCATTCGCATATATGCATCAAAGATAAGATTAGGATCATTTTGTTTGGATGCCAACACTAAAAACTGCTTACTGTATTTTTCTTCCAGCTGATATTCATTGAGATTGGAATAAATAGTGGATAATTCTTTAACTACGGTAGCAAATCTTCCGTATAGCGTAGAAGTCGTTGGTGAATTTTCATAGTGTTCAATGGCTTTCAGGTAAGCGGCAACGGCATCTGTCGTTTTATTATTACGTATTAAAATCCAGCCCTTTGCGTATTGAAAGTACCCTTTAGCCTCGTTACTGTTGGTTTTTAAACTATACGCCTTTGCCAGATCAAGACTTTTTAAAGCCTCTGTTCCTTTATTATCTAGTCGATAATTCATGGCCTGAACAGCATACAAAATGGTTGCATATTTCCCATCCTTTTGTTTGGCTGCAATGGGAATACTGGCATCTAAAATCTGGTAGGATCTTGATTTTAAGTTATGTAAAAATAGCGCTTTTGCATACTTAGGAGCGAGATCTAACTGTTCTATCGCTTTGTTTGAAGCATTGTCATATTCCTTCTCTAATTTGCTTATAACATCTTGTGCCTGACCAAAAAAAGGACAAATACATAAAATAAATATAAATAACCACCTGTACATCAAACCCTTACCTTTATTGAATTTTGTTATTGTAAAGAATGTAAATATAGGTAAAATACCGGCTGATCGGTTTCGGTTTCGAAACCATGTTGTTCACCGAAAGATTGGCCGGAATCTTTTACTATCAAATGGAGCAATCTTTCTGATCTTCTTTTATCTTCTACCTTCAATCCCAGTCTGTTGAAATTATTATCATATAGTTTTTCCATCTATTTTCTTATGAGTTTTAGCCGTCCTCCTTCTTTTATAAGGTTAAAAGACATGTCTTCTGACGGCTTAAAAATCTTGGTAGGCCCTTCGCAGGTTCCCGACTGATTGATACTATCAACTTTCATATCTATCTGGTGGGTTTCTGTAAAATAATATCTCCCAAATACTTCTGTAAAACAATCATTGCCACATTCCCAGCTATCATAACTTTCAAATTTTTCTTCATCCAAAAAGTTGATTGCATGAAAATTGAAGATCAGTACAGTATCTATTTTTTTAGACAGGCTATAGGTTTTTTCGCCATCTGGGATCACCAGTCCTCCACTATCAACAATCCAGTTGGTATTTTTCAGATAATTATGGAAATTTGTTTTTTTTCTTTCAGGATCTTTGCAACTTAAGAGCATTACCAAAATTACGCTCAAAAATGAGAAAACAAAAATATTTTTCATTGTAGCTTAGTGTATAATTATGTATTCAATTTTATACAAAGTCTGTATTGCGTGTTATCATTTTCAGACCTTTAAATTCTATCAAAGAAATTAAAGGTTTGTTGAGCGATCAATTTTGGTTTTGTAACTGATGTATCATTAATCCGGTCTTCGTACAATTCAATATTTATTACTTTAACATCTTTAGGTATTGTATAGGTTTCGTCTTTTGAATAATTGTAACCTTTTACATCAGCGCTTTCTTTACCTGGGATTTTTTTGATCTCCACAAAATATCTAAGGGTAATGAAATTGCCATTTTGTTCTCCTTTTTCATACCGCATTTTTCTGACCTGACGAATGCTATGCCCACTGGAACTGATATTTCCTTGTATTCGAAATTTAAGTGTTTCATCATTTTTGGAAAGCATAAAAATGAGGAGATCAAGGCGTTCTGTAACTTCCTGACGAGTTTTATATGTATGTGTTTTACCTGTTTCCGAAACTTTTTTTGTAACCTTTTTGGGTTCACTAAAAATCGTAAAAAATTTTAATTTTTGAGCATCCGCTTTACAGCTAACCAACGCTAAAAATGAGGTTAAAATCATGAAGTTTTTCACCGCTTTATTTTTAATGAAAGATAATTAAAGGAAACGGATACAAATATCCCTGATAATAGTGGTTTTTAATAGATCTAGTGTATTCCTTTGCTGGCATCTTTCAATAGCTTTTTCGCTTTCAACCTTATTTCTTTAGGCAATAATCTGAAATTCTCATCCTTTACTTCACAATACAGATCTTCATCCTGGAATGGATCCACCGGGTAATTTTTGATTTCAAAAATATTTTTTTCACCTAACTTTTATAGATAAATAGAATGGAAAAGTCAAACAATCTCAATTATCACCCACATTTTAATTTTATAAGTTCTAAAGTTCTTTAAATCTCCTGTTAAATTAACGTTAATGATATGTTTTATTGCTTCGATATTTTAATCAAAACATTACCTTAGATCAATGTTTAGTGAAAATTTTCAATATAAATTTGTGAATATGAAAATCGAAAACAGATTTGTCATGTATTAATCTAACAAAAATAAACCTATGAGTACACTTACATTAAAAGACGGAACTGAAATTTACTACAAAGACTGGGGCAAAGGACCAACCATTTTCTTTCATCATGGATGGCCTTTATCAAGCGATGACTGGGACGCACAGATGTTTTTCTTCCTGGAACAGGGATACAGAGTAATTGCTCATGACAGAAGAGGCCACGGAAGATCTGAGCAGACTCCTTACGGAAATGATATGGACACTTACGCTTCTGATGTTGCTGAAATTGTTCAGGCTTTGGATCTGAAAGATGTCATTCATGTGGGACACTCTACCGGAGGAGGTGAAGTGATCAGATATGTTTCAAAACATGGCAAAGGAAGAGTTTCGAAGGCTGTTTTAGTAAGTGCTGTTACTCCGATTATGGTTCAGAATGAGAACAACCCTAACGGAGTTCCGATTTCTGTTTTTGATGATATCCGAAATAATACGGCAAAACACAGACAGCAGTTTTTCATTGATCTTACCTTCCCTTTTTATGGTTATAACAGAGAAGGGGCCAAAGTTTCCGAAGGCATCCAGAGAAACTGGTGGAGACAGGGAATGAGCGGTTCTATAAAAGCTCACTATGACTGTGTTAAGGCATTTTCAGAAACTGATTTCACAGAGGATCTTAAGAGTGTTGATGTTCCTGTTTTGGTGATGCATGGGGAAGATGATCAGATTGTACCATTTGAGACAACAGGGAAAGTAGCTGCTACCCTTCTTAAAAATGGTAAACTGATCTCCTATCCCGGTTTCCCACACGGTATGCCTACTACAGAAGCTGAAACGATCAACAGAGATCTTTTAGCATTCTTTAAATCATAATTGAATTGAATATAAAAAGAGGAAAACTACAGATATTTTATCTGTAGTTTTTTTATATTTTCGTTATTTTGCAGTCGTTATCCTAAAAAGCTTAGGAAACGTTTAGCATAAACATATAATAATCATGAGATTAGGATATTTATCCTTTTTTTTCATAGCAGTCATTATTTTTTCCCTTGGATGCTTCTATTATTATCCTTTTTTTTCTGATGACAGTTTGATTTCCTTACGGTATGTCCAACGATTTATTGAAGGAAAGGGATTAACATGGAATGATGGACAGCCAGTTGAAGGATACTCGAATCTGCTGTGGATTTTAGGCGTTTCAGTATTTGGAAAACTGGGCATGGATCTTATTCTTGCTGCCAGAGTTTTAGGTATTTTATGCTCATTGGGAACTCTGGGAAGTATCCTTTATTACTTTAAGAATCAGAGTATAAAAAAAGAATATGTCTTTCTTGCTGTAATTTTATTGGTTACCACTCCCTGCTTTCCTGTATGGGCTGTTGGAGGTCTCGAACAGCCATTGTATGTGCTTCTTTTAACTTTAATTTTAATTGAGGTTTCAAAGATCATTAATGATAAGAATTTCAACACCATTTACCTTTTGTCATTTTGGTTAGGACTTTTAGCGATTACCAGGCCGGATGGTTTTTTATTCACTATTCTAACGGCCGGATTTTTATTGGCTTGTTATGGAAAGAACAAACACCAGTTCATTAGGATAGGTCTGGCTACAGCAATTATACCCACATTATTCTTATTGGGTCAACTGGCATTCCGTTATCGTTTTTATGGCGAAATAGTGCCCAACACAGCATTGGTTAAAGTAAAGGTTACTATGCATCATGTTTTGCGTGGTGGTTTTTATAATTTTAAAGCCTTTTCGGGCACTCTGCTATTATCCGGATTAGGATTAGCAGCTCTTTATTACCTTTTAAGAAAAAAACGCCTTTTCGGATACTATTTATTATTATTGACAGTTTCCTGGGTGGGTTATGTTACTTTGGTAGGCGGAGATATTTTCCCTGCTTTCAGGCATTATTATGTTGTTCTTATCCTGTTTGTTTTTTCTATTATCTGGGGATTAAATGATATCAGAAAAATCAATCTGGGATCTGGAAAATCAAGTTTTATCTTCATTTTTATATTATTCATTAATGGTTTAGGCCAAATTAAAATATCAGATAATGTACGTGCCATTGATGAAAGATGGGAGTTCAGAGGAATAAAGCTCGGGGAAACGTTAAAGAAGACATTCCCGGATCAGACTTTGGTTGCAGTCACTGCTGCTGGGAGTATTCCTTACTCGTCTGAATTACCCACAGTTGATATGTTAGGACTTAATGATTATTATATCCCCCGACATCCACCTAAAAATTTCGGAACCGGATCTTTAGCCCACGAATTGGGTGATGCTAATTATGTGATGAGCAGAAACCCTGATATTATAATCTTCCATACTGGTGGTGAGCTTAATTTCAATATTGGTGATCAGCTGACTAAGAATAAGGTTTTTAACAACAACTATATTAAAATAAAAGCAAAGGCAGAGGAACCGGAATATATCTTATTCTTTAATAAATATGGTAAGAATACAGGAATTAAGAAGAATAGAGATCAATTGATTATTCCAGGGTATCTGTTCGGTCATTCATCAGATAATGAAAGTGTATTTTCCGGAAATAAACTGGTAAAAAAAATTCATAAAGGAATTTTGTACAAGCTTACTATTGACTCTCTTCAGGCTGGAAATTGGAAAATAGCAGAATCAGAACAGAAAAATGCAGATCTAAATGCCGATATTTATACCAAAAACGGGCAATTAACTATTGAGATGACCCCGAAAAACAATATGTTTTTAGAAAGTCTGGTTCTGGAAAGGAAATATTGAGATTTTTTTTGTACTTTTGCACACTATTATTCCTAATGTCTTTAGGGGTAACCAAAACAGATATTGATAACAAAAACAATAAAAAAGCAAAGCAATGCCAAAATTAAAAACGAAATCAGGTGCTAAGAAACGTTTTAAACTTACCGGAACCGGGAAGATTAAAAGAAAAAATGCTTTCAAAAGCCACATTTTGACAAAAAAGGAAACTAAGCAGAAGAGAAATCTTACGCAAACTTCTTATGTTGCAAAAGTGGATGAAAAAAGCGTTCAACGTCAATTAGCAATTAAGTAGTTTTTATAAATCTATATTCGGTTTATAAGAATTCAAACAAATTCATCATTTTAACCCTGGAACGGTGCAAATAAGAGTAACTCTGTTGCCGCCCTTTTCAAAAAAAACAATTTAAATTATGCCAAGATCAGTAAATGCAGTAGCTTCAAGAGCTCGCAGAAAGAAAATTTTTAAGCAAGCTAAAGGTTTCTTCGGAAGAAGAAAGAACGTTTGGACTGTAGCTAAAAACGCGGTAGAAAAAGCAATGCAATATGCTTACCGTGGTAGAAAAGAGAAGAAGAGAAACTTCAGAGCACTTTGGATCACTCGTATCAACGCGGGAGCTAGAGAGCACGGAATGTCTTACTCTCAATTTATGGGAGCTCTTAAAAAGAACAACATCGAACTTAACAGAAAAGTTTTAGCAGATTTAGCAATGAATCACCCTGAAGCTTTCAAAGCTGTTGTAGATCAAGTAAAATAATGTAGAATAGTATTTTTGTTATCAATATAAGTCCCGGGATTTTCCCGGGATTTTTTTATGCCTTATGTTTATGTTTTCTGATCGTAAAGATCGCGTTCAAAATATTGAAGTTATATTACAGATAAATTCGGCTTTACATTTTTTGTTTAGTATACCAGCAAAAAACAGGTTTTCACGAAATTCTTCCTACGCAATGAGTACCAATCTCTTATAATAATATATTAAAGGACAAAACATCCTATTATTGAAAATTCAATTAAAATAGCTCAGACCACCTTAATTATTAATCAGAAATAGTGATTTATTATTATATTAGCAATCTCTAAAGAAAGAAACAAAATGAAAAGAATTGCAGCTTTTTTGCTGGCTTCCGTAGCTATACAAAGTATTGGCGCACAAAGTTTTATTCAATCCTATAAAGATCGGGCTGACATTGTTTCCCAGGCTAATATTACTACAAATCTTCAGGAATTTGCAGGTTTTGGAGTAAAAAAAACAGGTACAGCGGCAAATACAAATGCTTCTGACTGGATCAGAAATAAATATCTGTCTTACGGATATACTGCCAGCAGTATTACAGAAGACACATTCCCCTATGGAAGTGCAAGTTCAAAAAATCTAATCATCACAAAAACGGGAACATTATATCCGGATAAATATGTTATTATCTGCGGACATTATGATACGATTGTAGGGCCAGGAGTAAGTGATAACGGCAGCGGAACTTCCATTATTCTGGAAGCTGCAAGAATATTAAAAGATGTTCCTACGGAATACTCTATTAAGTTTATTCATTTTTCCGGTGAAGAACAAGGCCTTGTGGGCAGTACCCATTACGTAAATAATGTAGCTTACGAAGGCAGCACCCGGAAACTGGATATAAAACTGGTCTTAAATATCGACCAGGTAGGCGGACTTATAGGAAATACCAACAATAAGATCACCTGTGAAAGGGATACAGGAGGTGTCTCTTCAAATAATGCAGCATCCAATACAGCTACTCAGGAGCTGATGACCTGCACCAGCCTGTACTCTCCTCTTCAGACCAATCTTTCTTATGCATACAGCTCCGATTATATGCCTTTTGAAGCCAAAGGATATACCATTACCGGATTTTATGAATATGAAAGAAGTGAGAATGAGCATTCTGTAAATGATACTTTTGCTAACATTGACCCTGTATATGTTTTCAATGTAGGTAAAGCTGCGGTGGGAGCATTACAGCATTTTGCCGTTGCGTCTACAGTCAATGCCCTGCTGGGAACTAAGGTATCTTCCAAACCTGCAGAAAACATCAGAATTTATCCTAATCCTGCTAAAGATGTACTTAAAGTGGAATTTTCACAAAAAGTAAAACAGTTTAAGGTTGAGATTAGCGATATGGCGGGAAATCTGGTTCTGAATTCAGAGAATCAGGATACAATTAATACTTCAGGTCTTCACAATGGAGTGTATACCGTTACTATAAAAACAGACAAGGAAAATACAACCAAGAAATTAATCATCGGGAAATAAATAATATCAGGCGGAGAGAATATTTTTGACAATAAACTTCAATAGAAATTCGCCATAAGAGATCATAAATGAAGAAAATCGCTACTTTTTTACTGGCCTCCATCGCTGCTCAGAATATTAGTGCTCAAACTTTTATGCAGGCTTACCAGGACAGGGCCAATATGGTTACCCAAACAAATATCACCACCTATCTTCAGGAATTTGCCGGTTTAGGAATAAAAACTACGGGCTCACAAGCCAACGCCAATGCATTAGCCTGGCTTAAAAGTAAGTATCTTTCCTACGGGTATACTGCAGGCCAGATAGAAGAAGATCCTTTTACCTTTGGGAATAAAAATTCTAAAAATTTAATTATTACTAAAACGGGAACATTATATCCCAATAAGTACGTGATCATCTGTGGGCATTTTGACAGCATCACAGGTCTAGGTGTCAATGATAACGGCAGCGGAACTTCTGTTATTTTAGAGGCAGCAAGGATTCTTAAAGATGTTCCGACAGAATATTCTATAAAATTCATTCATTTTTCCGGTGAGGAACAGGGACTTGTGGGGAGTAATCATTATGTAAATACTGTCGCTTATCAGGGAGGAAACCGTGTTTTAGATATCAAACTGGTTTTCAACCTCGATCAGGTTGGGGGTGTAATGGGTAACAACAATAATACAGTTTACTGTGATCAGGATTTGGGAGGACTTTCTTCAAATAACGCAGCCTCAGCAACAGTAACCCAGGAACTGAGAAACTGCACAGCTCTTTATTCTCCTCTTCAGACAGCCGTAGATCCGGCCGAAGATACAGATTATATTCCTTTTGAACAGAAAGGTGAAGTCATTACCGGTTTTTTTGAAAGGATAAGAAGTTCTTACCCGCACACAACTGATGACACCTTTGTGAATACGGATCCTGTATACATTTACAATATCGGAAAAGCTTCTGTAGGTGCATTACAACATTTTGCCGTTGCCACCGGCACTCTTGGAACCCATGAAACTGTTATAAAAAACTCACTGGAAAGCTTAAAGCTCTACCCTAACCCCGTAAAAGATTTCATTAATCTTGAATTACCAGATTCAAGTATTAAAAACTTCAGTTTTGAAATCACTGATTTCTCAGGACGCTCTATTTTAAAGAAACTTAATGAAAAGAAAATCAATGTTTCCAGCTTGGAAAATGGTGCTTATATCGGGATTCTGAAGTCCGGAGATCAAACTATTGTAAGAAAGGTTTTGATTGAAAGATAAGCGATTATCACTAAGAAAAACATCTTGTTTATAGACAGGATACTGATACAGCCTTTGAATTATTTTCAAAGGTTTTCTTATTAATTATTAATCAACGATATAGCATGAATTACAATATATTTTCAAACTATTAAACACTTAGATGTGATTTATTCACTACATTCGCGTTACCAAAACAAAATAAATAATATGAAAAAACTAACCACATTCTTATGTGCCACACTGATCGTGCCAAGTATCAGTGCCCAAACCTTTATTCAGGCTTATAAAGACAGAGCTGATATGGTGACTCAGTCTAATATTACTACAAATCTTCAGGACTTTGGTAATTTAGGCATAAAAACTACGGGGTCAGCAGCAAACGCCAATGCTTTAACCTGGATCAAAAACAAGTACCTTTCTTATGGCTATACGGCCAGCCAGATTGAGGAAAGCCCCTTCAGTTTTGGAACAACCAGTTCTAAGAACCTTATTATCACCAAAACAGGAACGCTATATCCTAATAAATATGTTATTATCTGCGGTCATTTTGATACAATCAACGGTCCAGGAGTCAATGACAACGGCAGTGGTACCTCTATTATTTTGGAGGCTGCAAGGATATTAAAGAATGTTCCTACAGAATATTCTATAAAGTTTATCCATTTTTCCGGTGAAGAACAGGGCCTCAGAGGAAGCAGCCACTATGTAAATAACGTTGTATATCAAGGCGGTGTGCGTAAACTGGATATAAAACTTGTTTTTAATCTTGATCAGGTAGGCGGAGTAAAGGGAAATAACAACAATACTGTTTACTGTGATGAAGATCAGGGAGGGGTCTCCAGCAATAATGCAGCGTCCACTGCGGTAACACAGCAGCTCAGAAACTGTACAGCACTCTACTCTCCTCTTCAGACTGCGGTAGATCCGGCCGAAGACACAGATTATATTCCTTTTGAGCAGAAAGGTGAAGTTATTACCGGTTTCTTTGAAAGGATAAGAAGTTCCTATCCTCATACAAGTAAGGATACTTTTGCCAATGTAGATCCCTTGTATGTCTACAATATCGGAAAAGCAACCGTTGGTGCACTGCAGCATTTCGCCGCTGCCTCTACAACTTCCGGAACAGCTAAAACAGCTTTAAACTCTTTGGCAATGATGAAGATTTATCCTAATCCGGCAAGCAGTATTTTAAATATTGAACTACCGGATCCTAAAGCAGCCACCTTCAGTTTTGAAATCACCACTTCTACCGGAAGGTCTATGCTAAAGGTAAACAATGAAACAAAAATTAATGTTTCAGGTCTGGAAAACGGAGTTTATGTTGGAGTCTTAAAAGTCAATGATCAGACTTTTACAAAAAATATTTTGATCGCGAGATAAATTTATCTAAGCTATAAAAATGCAAAACAGAGCACCTTTGCTCTGTTTTTTTATATAATTAAAGTATAATCTATTTAAAACGCAATAAAAAACTATATTACAACAATATACATACATTATATAAAGTTAATTATATTGTATTATTCTATGATTCCAAACAGGTCATTAAGACTTTACTTCAACTGTTATTTTTTGTATTTCAGGTTTAATCCGCTCTATAATCCAGTCTTTATCTTCCTGTATTAAATCGTCTAAAAGATTTCCATTGTTTTCATTGAAGTCACTAATAACGTCCTGTAAAAATTCAACGTGTATTTCTGAAAGACGATGAAAATTATTAATATCTATTGCTCCGATTTTAGAAATTACACTTTGCAGGCGGTTTTGAGATACGTATGTTCTCATTTCGGAAATAATAAAGGAAAGGTTTTCAGATTTAGAAGCAATATCAGGTATAAAGGACCATTTTTCTGCTTTATGAAACTTTTCTTCTTCTTCAAACTCCGGATTTTTAATTTTAATAATCGGACGTTTGGAGAATAACAGGGGCTCCTTTTGGTAAGGCTTTACCACTACCCCTTCTATCAAATTATGCTCCAGCTCAGGAAATCCTAACTCTTTCGGAACCGGAGAATTCATCCTGATATTAAAGTTAACCGCTTCATTAAATTTACCAATAAATAATGGTCGCACATAAGGAACATTGAATTGCTGAGCATAAGATACTACTGTTTCATAATCCAGATAATATTTGGATCCATACTCATCTTCCACGGCTATATCGAATGCATAAAAATGAATATCAGGAGCATAGTAAACCCCTGTCTGTATAGCCCGCAGATTTTCATTTGGAATCTTTACCTCAGAATGAGGATATTCTCCGCCAAACAGCTCTCCATAAAGAATATATTTACTGCCGGCTATTTCACTACTCAGATGCTCAAATAATCTGAGGATTGAGTCTTCCAGTCTGCTTACAACAAGCTGGAAACCAAAAAAATCATCATTCCAGGATAGATATTCTCTTCTTTTGGAGTATCTAAGAAGGCCATTCTCATAAGAAAAACTAAAATTGGCCCCATGTATCTTTTCTGTTGCCACCCATTTTAATTTATCCATGTTTGATAAATCTTTTTCGGTAAGGCCAAGTTTTTTCAAAGAATCGGGCATCTTTTCATATCCTGAGAATTCGCTCATGAGAATGGTTATTTTAGTTATTAGCTGGTAAAGATAAATAATTTCAAAAAAGTAAATCGTAAATAACCGCAAGAAGGCCTATTAAATGCCATTATAAATAGATTATTTCGTACGATTCTGTTACTTTTTTAGAGCAAAAGCATTTTTTATTCTGAGGATCTTAATTTTATAATTTCATCAACTAACACAGGAATTACATTTCTTGCCATTGCAATAAAATCCTGATCTTCGGGTTTTATTTTTACAAACTCCATATCATAATCTCTCTCCTCATTACTACCTGTCATTATAAAACCTGAACCTGATGCAAAATCCCGGCCCTCAATATATGAAACCCATGGTGCTTTTGTAGCTTTATTACATATATCACTAATATTCTTTAACTCTCCCTCTGTCATAATTATTTATAAGATTTTTAGTCTTCCAAATTTAAAAACTCTATGTCTTATGTACTAATATTCTTGGAAAGAATGCAAAACACAACGTTTTTTACAATACAAAACGATCTCTAAAATCGTTGTAGATTTGTTATTGTTACTTTACCCACACTCTGCAGGTACGGTAGAGAGGATTCCTTTTGTTATTCTTACCATTTTAATGTATTTTTTGAGTTCCCTGAACGAATTTACAAAGGAATTTTCAATAGGCAATCACTCCTGAAAATAATGACCGGTTTTGACATCTTTTGACAGGTTTCAGATCTGTTTTCTTCGATAGCTCTTCGAGTTTTCTTCGGATGAGCTTCGGAAAAAGAATCATTTTACCGAAGAACACTCGAAGGAGACTCGAAGGAAACCCGAACAATACCAAACTCATTTTAATACAAATCTGTAACCTAAGCAGTTCTATTTCATATATAAAAAACACAACATTCTTTACAACAAGAAACCACCGCAATTGCGATGGTTTTTTTATTATTAGCTCAAAGTTACAAACTTTGCGCAGCGGGGAATATGATTTTCTTTGACCAAATGGCAATACAAAATTTCCAGATGCATCTAATTCAGTTCTGAGTCATCCATCCCCGGATATTGTATTTATAATCCATTTGCTGAAGCGGTACTCAATCTTACATTTCCTAAATGATCTGTGTAATTGTAAATATACTTATTATTTTCAAAATTAAAATACCCCTCAGAGGCAGGAAAAAACTTTAAACTTCCTTCCGTATATTGGAAACCATCCAGATAATCTGTAAAGGCGGTTGTTTTGTTTTCACATACAAAATAGAACAATAAAACCACCGTTTTCGCAGTGGTTTTTGTGTTATCTTCTCAAAGTCTGCTACTTTGAGTTTATTTTACCAATATTTATAACATTCTTCATACCATCTGAATACTTAGTTTGCAGAATAATATTTAATATATCCTGAGGCAAATCATCTATAGTCAAAGGATTCATAGGACTTGTTACTAAATGATAATCATAGTCAAGAAAATTATTTAAATAAATTTTATCAAACGAATAAAACCCTTTTTTGGTCATAGAAACAAAATCGTATAAATATCTTTCATCAGCACCTGTTCCAAATATTTCGATCAATAAATCATTCAGTTTTGGATTTACTATTACCTCCGATATTTCTTGTAAATTTCTAAAATATGACACTAGCTTTTCATTATTTTCCGATGATGTAGCTACTGATTCAGGTAATTTACCAGCTCCAGACGCTATAAACCCTATATACTTACCATCTGTAAAAAACCAATCTATATCTAAGGTCTGTTGTTCTATTTCTGTGTACATAAATAATAATATTTTTATTTTCCAAAAGTTGCTTTGCAGTTATCACACATTGGTACAATTTTTCTAGTTCTTGGCCTTATTGCTTCAGTAAAATTAACTTGTGATGCCGTAGCTGATTTTTGTTTATTGTTTTATCCATTCTTCTCCTTGCCACATTAGAGTTTTTTTATCCTTTACATAGATGTAACTATGGTAATATGGCTCGAACTCGTAAAAACATTGATTGAAGTTAGGAAGACTAATCGTAAAATAATTATTTTTCTCTACATCCAAAGGAAAATCTTGAAGAATCTCATATCTTAAACGATTATAATAGCGGGTTTGCCCGCTTGGTTTAAAAACTAAATCTAAATTCACTTGGTTTTTCACTCCGATTAAAGAATAGTCTTTTTTTGAGATTACAATTTTATTATTCGTTGTTTCTATTTGTTTAGAAGTTTTATAATTGAATAAAATACTAAACTCAGGTGTTGGTATTGACGTTTCAAAATCTTTATGAAGATTTATATTAATATACACACTATCTTTTGAAAATTTGGTTTCTTGTTTCAAATCATACTTGTAACCATCTTCTTTTGAATAGTAATTTTCGCTTGTTAAATCCACTACATCTGTACTTATTTGCTTCCATTGACCTTTAGACAAAATATCACACTGGTCTAAAGCTAAATCTCCTAAATTTTTAGAATTATACAAGATATACAAGCTGTTATCTTTGAGTTCTATTTTATCGGTTCTTCCTTTTTTTACGTATGTACCGATTAAAAATTCATTTTTAAATTCTTGCGTTTTACAACTTTGAGCAATAAAAACTCCAATTTTTTTTTCACTCAAACCTCCTTTATCAATTTTGTTTTGAATATCAGCATTACTTTTATTAAGACTCTCAATTCTATTATTAACATTTTTCGTTAACCTCTCTTGGTCTTTTGGGTCTCCCCAAGTTCTTCCATCAGGGTCAATAAATCTTATAGGATTATCTGCTGCGTAAACACATGGTGTCCACCTTCTTGTTTTCTCCGCCAACGGATCCACCACACCCCATCGTCCGATATCATCCGGCATATACATCCTCGCGCCATAATCATACATCCCACTTTCTTGCAATTCCTTACCATTGTATTTGTACTGATATACTGGATTTCCAGAATTCCCTCCCGAAGTATATTTTAATCCAAACGGATAATAGTTATTTTCTTCAATAGGCTGGGCTGCTCCTGATGTATTTTTCATATAACTTAAACGGACATTGCCTAAATGATCAGTATAATGGTAAATATACTTATTGTTTTTAAAATAAATATATAGCTTTTCATCTACAAAACAGAACACTTTTACAGCAAGAAACCACCGCAATTGCGGTGGTTTTTTTATTATTAGCTCAAAGTTACAAACTTTGCAGCGGGTAAATTAACAATGAAGTTGTTTAAACTTTTAAACTTTTAATTTTTTGATTAGTCTTAAGGAAAACACCAAAAAGTGCAGATTCTTCCAAGTAATATCCAACGTTTCAAATCTTATCAACAAAGACTTGAAGCCATCTAACCAA